>MGOD01000085.1:17096-35075 GCA_001795245.1 Chloroflexi bacterium RBG_16_70_13 | reverse complement strand
ACCTGGGCAGGCGATAGCGCCGAGTTCGCCGCGCGGACGAGCGCTGCGACGCCGGCCGCGTGCGGCGAGGCCATGCTCGTGCCGCTGATCGATTGGTAGCCGCCGCCAGTCCAGGTCGAGTAGATGGTCACGCCCGGGGCCGCGACATCCACGACGTTGCCGAAATTGCTGAACGCGGCCAGCTGGTCGTCGCAGTTGTAGGTGAAGCTCGACCAGTCGATCTGGCATCCGACCGAGCCGCCCGGCTCGCCGTCGAAGTCCGCGATCGCGGAGACCGCGATGACCTCAGGATAGGCCGCGGGAACGAACGCTGCGGCGTCGGATGCCGAGTTGCCCGCCGCGGCAACGTAGACGATGCCGGCCGCAACGGACTCGCAGATCGCCTGCCGGAGCCCGCCGTCCGAGCAGTCGCCAAGCGTCCCGACGTCGCCGAGGCTCATGTTCGCGACCTGGACGTCGTTCCCCGGATCGCCGTCGGTCGCCAGGCCGGTGACGTAGTCGATGCCGCAGATGACGTTGGACCAGTCGCCGGTGCCGGTGTCGCTCAGCACCTTGATCGGGACGAGGCGGGCGCTCGGGGCGACGCCCACCACCCCGAAGCCGTTGGCCGGGGCAGCTGCCGTGCCGGCCACGTGCGTCCCGTGACCATGGCCGTCCTGTGGCGGGCCGCCCGAGTAGCAGTTGCGGCCGAGGCCGGCGTCGATGTTCGCGACCAGGTCCGGATGGCTGAGATCGATGCCGGTGTCAATGATGGCGATCCGGACGCCGGCGCCAGTGAACCCTGCCTCATGGGCATCCGGCTGCGTCGGGTGGTCGGCCCGGATCCGCTCGATGCCCGGCGGTACCGTGTCGGCGACGATCTGAACCTGTTCGTCTGGTACGACGGTCCGGACGCTCGGGTCGCGCGCAAGAGCCTGGGCGGCCCTCTCCGATCCGCGGAAGACGAAGCCGTTCAGGACATGCGTGAAGACCGAACCCGCCGAACCTCCCGCTCGGGCGGCGAGATCACCGGACGAAGACCGTGGGTCGAACCCGGCTCGGAGGGTGACGATCCAGGAGGTCCGAGCTCCGTCATGATCCGATCCCGCGATCGGTGCTGGACCAGCGGCGGTCGTGACCGGCGCACCAGCGAGCAGGACGACACACCAGACGACGACGAAGACGTGCCTGAAGGGACGTCGCACGGACACCCGCCCTCCGTGATTTGGGGATGAAGTGTCCTTCCTGACCTCGATTGGGTCAAGGCATCAGAACGTACCTTCGGTGCCTGGGTGCGCCAGCCGCCTCGGCGGCAGTCCATCCCGGCGCCGGGACGACCCCACTCCCTGGCCCGATAGGCCACCGGTACCATTGCACCGACGCACCACCACCCATAGGCTCCGCCCGCGATGATCCGCCGGTACGCGACACAGCTCCGCGCGCTCCTGATGGCGACTGACGCCGCGGTCGCCATCGCGGTTGTCGTGTTCGTGTCCATGCTCCGGTTCGGCCAGGACTGGGTCGGCTGGTGGGGCGATGCCGTCCCGCAGCCCGAGCTCCTCGTGGCTGCCTACGCGGTCGCGTGGGTCATCGTCCTCACCTTCAATGGCCTGTACAGACCGCGAGCCCGTTGGTCGCTCCGGTCCGAGGCGGCGGCCGTCTTCCGGGCGACCCTGACAATGGCCCTCCTCACCCTCAGCGTCCTCTTCGTCTTCCGACTCCCGGACGTCAGCCGGCTCTACCTGCTCGCCCTGTTCCCCACGCAGGCTATTGCCACCCTCGGCACGCGCGCCCTGCTCCGGCTCGGATTCGACTGGCTGCGTCGTCGGGGCTACAACACCCGCTACGTCCTCGTTGTTGGCGCGGGTCCCAGGGGCCGCGCGTTTGCGGAGCGCCTGGAGGACCACGCGGCGCTCGGCCTGCGCATCGCCGGGTTCATCGATGACGACCCGGCCTACGCCGATCTTCCTCGCGGCTGGCCGTACCTCGGACCACTCAAAAGCCTGGCGACGGTGCTCCACGAGCGGGTCATCGACGAGGTAGCCATCTGTCTGCCGTTCACGCAGTGGGCCCTGATCGATGCGGCCGCCGGCGTCTGCGAGGACGAAGGAAAGATCGTCCGGATCCCGATGGACGTCCTCGACCGGACGATCTCGACCGGACGGGTCGAAGAGCTCGACGGGATCGCCGTCTTCTCGCTCGTGTCCGGCCCGGACCGAGCGCTGGCGCTCGCCATCAAGCGGGCGATCGACCTGGCCGGTGGGGCGCTGGGCCTGGTTGTCCTGAGTCCGCTGCTCCTCGCCTGCGCCGTGGCGATCGTCCTCGACGACGGTTGGCCGGTCCTCTTCCGCCAGCGTCGGGTCGGGCTCCACGGCCGCGCGTTCTCGGTCCTGAAATTCCGGTCCATGACGCGCGACGCGGAGGCCAGACGCCCCGAAATCGACGATCGGAACGAGGTGAACGGGCGGGCCTTCAAGGTCACCGACGATCCGCGGATCACGCGTGCCGGACGGTGGCTCCGTCGGACGAGCATCGATGAGCTGCCACAGCTGTGGAACGTCTTGCGCGGCGAGATGAGCCTCGTCGGACCGCGGCCCCCGCTCTTGGACGAGGTCGCCCGATACGACATCTGGCACCGCCGGCGCCTGTCGATGAAGCCGGGGATTACTGGCCTCTGGCAGGTCCGGGCGAGGCGAGATCCCGACTTCGATCGCTGGGTCGCCTCGGACCTCGAATATATCGATCGCTGGTCGCTGTGGCTCGACCTCTGGATCCTGGCGCGCACGCTGCCGGCCGCCTTCCAAGGTCGATAGCGTGGAGTTGGGCCTCGAAGGAGGAGGCGCCGAGGGAGCGCACGGACCGCGTCCCTCCGTGGCCCGGTCGATCGGACTCACCACAGTCGCCACCGGGCTCGTCTACGCGACGACGCTCCTCCAGCAGGCCCTGTACGGACGGGTCCTCGGCGTGAACGCGGATACGGATGTCCTCGCGACCGGGCTCGCCTGGGGAGTCGCCACAACAGGACTCGTCGGGACCACCCTGACGAGCGCCCTCCTTCCAACGTTCGTACGTGCAATTCAGGCAGACGACGCGCAGCGGCGGTCGGCCCTTCGCAACGGCTGGGCCTTGGCCCTCGCAGTCGCCGCGCTCCTGACGGTCGCGACATTCGTCGGTGCCGGGGTACTTGCCAACGTGCTCGGTCCCGGCCTGCCTCCAGCCGATCGGGAGCACCTGGCGAATCTACTCAGACTGACTTCGCCGCTTCAGCTGATCTGGATCGCGTCCTGGATGGCCGTCTCGATCGCGAATGCAGCTGAGCGATACATCCTTGCAGCCGCGTCCGCGATCCTTCCGCCGCTGCCGGTCCTGGCCATGTTTGCGCTGTCTCGGCCGCGTGTGGACGACGTCGCCCTTGGATACGTTGTCGGGGCGGTTCTGCAGCTGGTCGTCCTCGGCATCGCCGGGCGTCGGGCGTTTGTCGGGGTGGCGGGGAAGCCTGACCCGCGAGCCCTCCGCCCCCTCGTGCGACGCCTCGCCATGGTCGGTGTCGCGTTCGCCATGATGGGCGCCATTCCGATCGTGGTCCGGGCAATCGCGTCGCAGGGTCGTGCGGGAGATGTCGCCGTTGCCGACTATGCGAGCCGGCTCGCGCTCGCCGGAGAACAGCTGGTTCTGTCGGGGTTACTCGCGGTGATCTTCACCCGCTGGAGCACGAAGAACCCGGATCTGCCCGTCGCGACGACGATCGCCCGCACTCTCGGAGTGGTCGTCGCGGTTGGCGTGGCACTACCAATCCTTGCCCAGGATCTGATTGCGATTCTGCTGGGGGGAGGACGATTCACCGCTGAAAACGTCAATACCGTCGCAACGTTTCTGACCTGGATGGCGCCCGGAGTCGCGTCCCATATGCTCCTGATGGTGGTTGCGCGTGCCCTGCTCGCCCAGGCCAGGCTCGCGGCATTCGGTGCGGCGAGCGCCGTAGCCCTTATCGTCTTCGGCGTGGTGGCGGTCGCGGGACACTCAGTGTGGGGCCTTCAGGGCGTGGCGGTCGCATATTCGCTTGGCTGGTTGTCCGGCGTGAGCGTCGCGATCGTCGGCCTGCACGTTGCATCGGTTCCACTGCTCGCGGAGCTGGCGAGATCAGCCACGACGGCCGGAGCGGCCGGGCTGGCGACCTGGGTGGTCCTGCAGAACCTTCACGACGGGCCGATTCTGAGAGTCGCGGCTGGCGGATTCGTATTCACGATCTGCACCCTGGCGATCGGCCGCGCGTTGGGCGTCTCAGCAGTTCGGTACATCACCAACCGACTCGCCCGGACCACCGCATAGTGTCCGCCCAGGCACCTCGATTGGGCAACGCCGAGACGATCTTGGTGACCGGCGCCGCGGGTTTCGTCGGCAGCCATGTCGTCGACCTCCTCCTCTCGGAGGGCCGCACCGTCGTGGCGCTCGACTCCTTCGAGCCGTTCTATCCGCGGCCGGTGAAGGAACGGAACCTCGCCCGTGCCCGGGAGTCCGCGAACTTCCGATTCGTCGAGCTCGACACCCGCGACCGCTACGGAATCCGCGCCCTGGTCGACGAGGTTCGGCCCGCCACGATCGTGGACTTCGCGGCTCGGGCCGGCGTCCGCGACTCGTTGATCGACCCGTGGCTCTACATCGACATCAATGTCCGAGGCCTGCAGAACGTCCTCGCCGCCGCGGCCGAGGTCGGAGCGGCGTTCGTGTTCGCCTCGTCGAGCTCGATCTACGGGGCCTCCACGCGACTGCCCTTCCGTGAGGACGAAGCCGAAGGGCGGCCACTGTCCCCGTATGGTGCCACCAAGGTCGCGGGCGAAGCCCTGGTCCACGCACATCGAGCCATGACCGGGCTTCCGATCCGGATCGCCCGTCTCTTCACCGTGTACGGGCCGCGTCAGCGACCCGATCTCGCCGTCTACAAGTTCGCGCGGCTGATGCTCGACGGTGCCTCCATCCCGCTCTACTCGGAAGGGCGGGCGACCCGCGACTACACGTTTGTCGGGGACATCGCCGCGGCGTTCTCTGCGCTCATCGCATCGGACGCTGACGATCTGACCGTCAACCTGGGCAGCCACCGCCCCTACTCGAATCTCGAGCTGGTCAGGGCGCTCGAACGAGTCTTGGGGAGGAGCGCGACCCTCGACCTGCTACCCGCCCAACCGGGCGACGCGCCCGCCACGTTTGCGGACATCACTCAGGCCCGCAGCGCAATCGGCTGGGAGCCGCTGACGACCCTGGACGACGGGCTGGCCGCATTCCGGGCGTGGTTCCTCGAGGAGCCGGGCTGAGCGTGGCACGTCCGGGCGCGGGTTCAGACGACAGCGCGTCGGCCGACGCCGACGTAGCGAAGCCCTGCTGCGGCGACCTTCGCCGCGTCGAGCGCGTTGCGACCGTCCACGATCAGCGTGCCCCGCATGACCGAGGCGAGGCGATCCAGGTTCGTCGTCACGTACGCAGGCCACTCCGTCGCCAGGATGACGGCGTCGGCATCCCGACCGGCGGCGAACGGGTCGACCGCGATCTCGAGCCACGGTCGGGCGCTCGCCACGCGCGGCGCAGCTTCAGGGTCGCAGCCGGCGACTTGGCCGCCGCGAGCATGAAGTGCATCGATCAGCGCGAGGGCGGGGGATTCACGGGTGTCGTCCGTGTCCGGCTTGAACGCAAGCCCCAGCACCCCGAGGCGGGCGCCCTGGATTGGCCGGCCGAGCGCCGCCCCGACGGCGTCCACGATCCGGTCGGTCTGCAGTCGATTCACGGCATCGACCGCCGTCGCCAATCGCATCTCAATACCGTGATCGGCGCCGGTAGCGATCAGCGACCGAACGTCCTTGGGCAGGCAGGATCCGCCATATCCGATGCCCGGGCGCATGAACTGGCCGCCGATCCGCGGGTCGAGAGCCATGCCCTGGATGACGTCGTCGACGTTCGCCCCTGCGGCATCACACAGCAGGGCGAGCTCGTTGACGAAGCTCACCCGCATCGCCAGGAACGCGTTCGAGGAGTTCTTGACCAGCTCGGCGCTCTCCGCGTCGGTGACGAGGATCGGCGCCTCGAGCGGTGCGTACAGCGTCTCGAGCGCGGCCAGGTCGGCGCTGGACGCGAGGGCCGTCTGTCCGATCACCACGCGGGTTGGACGGAGGAAGTCCTCGATCGCCCGACCCGTCCGAAGGAACTCGGGGTTGGCGAAGACCGGGATCGGCGGCAGCCCGCGAGTGGCGCGCGCCTCGGTGAGCCGTCGCTCGACGAGCCGGGTCGTGCCGATGGGTACGGTGCTCCGCAGGACCACGACGGGGTCGCCATCGACGGTGTTCGCGATCGCGTCGGCAACGGCGAGGACGGCGCCCAGGTCGGCGTGCCCGGAGGCGTCGGACGGCGTGCCGACGCAGATGAGGATCATGTCGGCCGCTGGCAGCGCCTGACTCGCCGTCCCCGTAAACCGGAGACGGCCGGCAGCTTTCTGCGCGGCAAGCTCGCTATCGAGGTTCGGCTCGTAGTACGGGACGTCACCTGCCTCGAGCGTCCGAAGCTTGGCCTCGTCGGTCTCCAGGCCGATGACATCCTGGCCGAGTCGCGCGAGACACGTCGCGGTCACAAGACCGACATACCCGAGTCCGACAACGGCAAGACGCATCGGGATTGGCCCTCTCGCTGGACAGGTGGGACAGAGCGCGCGAAGGCTAGCACCACCGTCTCGCCAGCCGCGCACCGGTGGGCCTCGTGACGCGGAAGCAGCTCGGAGCGTGGAGCCTCGTCGTTCTCGGGACCGTCTACCTGACGGTCGCGGGTGGCGGTGGGTTCTTCGGGCTCTACTTGGGTGGATTCCGGATCTTCAGCTTGATCGTGGCTCTGGGCGCGATCGGTGCCTGGTTGGCCTGGGCGGCCCGGCACCCGGAGTGGCGCCCGAGGACGTCACTCTGGCCGGCCATCGTGGCCTGCGTCGCAGCCATGGTCGTGTCGGCCGCGGCGGCGCCCGAACCGCGACTGGCCTTCGACTTCATCGCGTATGCGGTCCTGCTGACGGGCCTCTACCTGCTGATGCAGCGGCTCCTCGCGCACCCGCTGTTCGGTCGGCGCCTCGCCGTCCTGGGGATCCTGCTCGGGTTTGGGCTGGCCTCGCTGTACATCGGGGCGATCTTCATCCACTGGCTCGACTTCTGGCGAGACCTGGGCCGATTCTCGACGCCACCGCTCCGCCCGGACTACGAAGGACTGGCCTACGGCAACCCGAGCACCATCGCGACGGTCACCATCCTTCTCTGGCTCGCGGCAGCAGCTCACCTTGGCTTCTCGACGAACCGGCGACGCACTGTCCTCGGCGTCCTGGGCGTGCTGACGGTGGGCGTCGTCTTTCTGAGCGGTTCGCGCGGCGCGTGGGCCGGGCTGGCGATCGCCGTCATCCTCATCGTGCCCATCTGGCTGACCATGTCGGCCCATCGACGTCGCGCCCGGCAGCTCCTCGCCGACCGGCGTGTTCGGATCGGACTGATGGCCGCCGCGGTCACGGTCACGGCGGTCACCGTGCTCTTCCTGCCGGCACTGATCGGCCGGCTGACGGAGCCCGCGTCCGAGACGCGGACCGCCTTCTACCAATCGTCGATCCGCATGTTCCTCGACCGCCCGCTCACCGGGCTGGGACCGGGCAGCTGGACCGTGGAGCGAATCCACTACACGCTGCCGCCGGACCTCGACTACTACATCCCGCATGCCCACAACATCTGGCTTCAGACGCTGGCGGAGCTCGGCGTGGTCGGAGCCTTCGGCGGGGTGCTGATGCTCCTCTCGGTCGCAGCGCTCCTGCGTCGGGGCATCCGCTCCGGCGACCCGCTGCAAGGGCGGCTGGCATGGGCGGCCATCGCCGGGATCGTCTACCTCGGCGCGCACCAGCTCTTCGACTTCTACTCGAACATGCCGGCAGTCGGATTCTGCCTGGCGCTCACCGTCGCGAGACTCGACGCAATGACCGCGACGGTGGACCGACAACCGGCGCCGTTCCGGTCCTTCCGGCTCGTGGCGGCCGCATTGATCGTGCTGACCGCCGGGTCCAGTCTCTGGCTGGCGCGGAGCGAGGCGGCCTCGGTCTTCCAGGACCGTGCGACGCACGCCGCGAACGCCGGCGACTGGAGCGCTGCTCGCGAACACGCCGGTCAGGCTCTCGCCATTGATCCCGACATGCCGCCGTACCTGTTCACGTCCGGATTGGCGGCAGCCCACCTCGGCGATCTCGAGGCAGCCAGAGACCTGATGATCAGGAGCGCCCGGAGCGACGACTTCCCGACGGCGTGGCTCAACGTCGCGAGGCTCGAGGCCGATCTCGGTGATGCCGTCGCCGCGCGTGACGCCCTGGACCGAGCGATGCGCCTGGGCGCTCAGCAGCCGCAGGTGGCGCTGGGGGTGGCGATGATCCGTGAGGAGCTGGGTGACCACCCGGCCGCCGTCGTGGCGCTCGCCGCGGCGTTCCAGGCAGCCCCCGGCATGGCCTCCGATCCGTACTGGTCCGACTCTTCGCGCGCGGCCCTCTTCAGCGACGCCCTGTCGCGAGCCCTCGGCGAGGCGGTACCCCAGATCGGGTACCAGCTGGCATTGGAGGCCGGCTGGATCGAGGACGCGAGGACCATTGCCGCCACCCTGCCGGCTGCCGATCGCAAGGCTGTGCTCCTCGAGATCGAGGCCTGGGCCGGCGATCAGGCAGCCTTCGACGCGCTCCATGCGATCGCCCGCGATGATCCGCTCCATGACGAGCTGGTCGCCCGCTGTCGTCGCATCGCGGCCCGATCTCGTGACCAGGACTGGACCGGGCCAGGGCCGTGGACGTGCGATGGAGCAGGATTCGTGGCCGCGCTCATGGTGATTCGAGTGAGTCCGCCGCCCGAGTCCCGGGTCGTCCTCCCGGGGCCCAACGCCTCGTGGCACTTCCAGTACACCTATCGCCGAACGACTCCGGTGGACGAGCTGGTGCCGGGCCTCCCGCACCTCGCGGTTGTCTTCGTCTGATGGCGCCCCGACGCATCCTCTTCTGCACGCTGGGGTACGAGCCCGGACCGGTCGGCGGCGCCGAGCGGCAGGCGCGCCTGCAGGCCGAGGAGCTCGTTCGGCGGGGCCACACCGTCGAGGTCGTGACGCCCCGGTCGCCAGGGACCCGATCGGGCCGAACCGACGGCGTCATCGTTCACAGGCTCAGGCGCATTGAGCGGCGCCCGCTCCGGACGATCACCTACCTGCCGGTGCTCTTTGCCTGGCTGGTCCTCAACGTTCGGCGATTCGACCTCGTCCATGTCCACCTCGCCAACCTGCAGGCGGACGTTGCCGGCATCGTGACCGGGCTCCGGAGGGTGCCCCTGTACATCAAGATCGCCACGGGCGGGCCCAAGGGCGAGATCGCAAGGATGCGGAAGGTCGCCTGGGCCACCAGGTATGTCGGCATCCGGTCGGCGCGACGCCTCCAGGCGATCTCGGCCGAGATCGAGGCGGACGTCGCCTCGCTCGGTGTCCCGACGGAGCGGCTGATCCGGATCCCGAACGGGTTGAATGCCAGCGCGTACCACCCGGTCCCGGTCGAGACTCGAGCAGCCCTCCGAGACGAGCTCGGCCTCCCGCACGGGGACGTGTTGTATCTCTACGCCGGTCGGTTCGCCAGGTACAAGGGGGTTCTCGACCTGCTCGAAGCGTGGCGCCAGATGGCGACATCCACCCCTGCGACGTTGATCCTCGTCGGTGAGCCCGCTCTTGATGCACCAGTCGGCGACCTGCCGAAGCCGGCGCATACGATCATTCGGAGCTGGACGCCCCGGATCGCCGCGTACTACCAAGCCTGCGACGTGTACGTTCATCCCTCGCACGCGGACGGGATGCCGAACGTCGTCCTCGAGGCGATGGCCTGTGGCATGGCGGTCATCGCAACGAGGGTTGCAGCGGTACCGACGATGATCGAGGACGGCAGGACAGGGATGCTCGTCGACATCGGCAACGTCGAGCAGCTCCGGGCGGCAATCAAGACGCTCGCGGCGGATCCGGCCGCTCGTGCGCGACTTGGCGCTGCCGCGTCCGAGCATGTGGCCGCCACCTACCCGATTGCTCGCGTCGTCGATCGGATCGAGGAGGCCTACGAGGACATCCTCGGGTCCTCTCCAGTGACGAAACGCTGACCATGTGTGGTATCGCGGGCCTCGTCTCGTTTGAGGCCCCGCCCTCGAAGCGGCTGGTGAAGGCGATGACGGACGCCATCGCGCATCGCGGCCCGGACGACGAGGGCTTTGCGGAGATCGATCGGGCGTGCGTCCTGGGCATGCGCCGGCTGAGCATCATCGACCTCGTCGGCGGCCACCAGCCGATGTGGGATGAGCGCCGCCGCCATTGCGTCATCTTCAACGGCGAGATCTACAACCACGCCGAGCTCCGCGACCGGCTCGTCGGCCTCGGCCACACGTTCGTGACCGACCACAGCGACACGGAGACGCTCGTCCACGGCTACGAGGCCTGGGGCGCCGACCTCTTCTCGAAGCTGGACGGCATGTTCGCGGTGGCCATCTGGGACAGCGAACGGCGCGAGCTGGTGGTCGCGCGCGATCGCGCAGGTGAGAAGCCGCTCTACGTCGCCGAGGTGGGCGGGGGTTTTGCGATCGCTTCGGAGGTCAAGGCGCTCCTCCTCCATCCGGGCCTGGATCGACGGATCGACCCGATCGCCGTGGAGCAGTACCTCGCCTTCGACTACGCGGTCGGGCCCCGGACGATCCTCGCCAACGTCCGAAAGCTCCGGGCCGGGCATGTCGGCACGATCTCCCGGGCCGGGTTCACGAGCGCACCGTACTGGACCCTCCGGTTCGATCGGCAGCCCATCGCCGAGGGCGATGCGCTCGCGCGGCTGGACGAGCTGCTGGACCGGTCGGTCCGGATGCGGATGCTCGCCGACGTTCCGATCGGGCTCTTCCTGAGCGGCGGGCTCGACTCGACGACCGTCGGCTACTACATGCGACGCCACAGCTCGCGCGTCCAGGCGTTCACGATCGGGTTCGAGGAGCGCGACTTCGACGAGAGCGGCCACGCCACCATGGCCGCGAACCATCTGGGCCTCGAGCACCACGTCGAGATCCTCTCTGAGTCCCGGGTACTCGATCTCCTCCCACGGGTGACCGAGATCCTCGACGAGCCGATGGCTGATCCGTCCGTCATCCCGACGCACCTCCTGAGCGCCTTCACGCGGCGAGCGGCAACGGTCGCCCTCGGCGGTGACGGCAGCGACGAGCTCCTCATGGGCTATCGGACCTATCAGGCCCTGAAGGTCGCCGGCTGGCTTGATGCCCTTCCGTACGGTGTTCGATCCATCCTGGCCCGAAGCGCCAGGCGGCTCCCGGACCGAGCCCGGTCTCTGTACGGGAAGTCACGGCGGTTCGCGGCCGGCCTTGACGTCCCCGCCGAGGTGAGGCTCCTGACCCGGCTCGGCTCATTTGGCAGGACGGCCCGCGCGTTCCTCGCCTCCGGCCTCCGAGGCGAACTCCACGAGCCCGTCAACGCTGAGCCGCTCCGTGAGATCGAGGCATCGGCAACGGGTGCGCGCGACTGGGCCGATCGGACCATCGGCGCCTACGTCCGCGCGTACCTCCAGGAAGACATCCTGGTGAAGGTCGACCGCGCGAGCATGGCGGCATCGCTCGAGGTTCGGGCGCCCTTCCTCGCCCCGGAGCTCATCGAATTCCTCGCCACCGTCCCACCGTCGCTCAAGCTCGCCGGCATGGAGCGGAAGCACCTCCTTCGGCGGCTGATGCGGGGGCGCATCCCGGACGCGCTCATCGATCGTCCGAAGCAGGGCTTCGGAGCGCCCCTTGACGCCTGGTTCCGGGGGCCGTTGGCTTCGCTCGCCCGCGAAACGCTCGACGCCCGAAGCCTTGCCTCGAGTGGGCTGGTTGACCCGACCCGGGTGAACGCGCTGCTGGACGAGCACCTCGGCGGCCGCGCGGACCACGGCAACCGTCTGTGGTCCCTGGTGGCGCTCCAGCTCTGGCACGATCGCTGGATCCGTTCCGGGCCCGCCGAGAGCTGACGTGCGGATCCTCCATATCGCAACGCGACATCGTCGCGGAGGTGCCGAGCGCAACCTCGTGCACACCGCGCTTTGGGAGACCCGGCAGGGCCATGAGGTGCACCTGGCCGTCGGGCGGGACAGCATGCTGTCGGAGATTCCCGCCGCCCTGACCGTCCACGTCGTGCCCTCGCTCGTCCGGGACCTTTCGCCCGTCCGGGACCTGCTCACCCTCCGCGCCCTCCGCGGCCTCATCAGCGATCGCCGGTTCGACATCGTCCACACCCATCAATCGAAGGCCGGAATCCTGGGCCGCCTCGCCGCGCGGGGCATCGCACCGGTCATCGTCCACACGATCCACATGGCACCGTTCGGGCCTGCCTACGGAACGGCTGCGTCGGCTGTCTTCGTGCGGGCGGAGCGGATGTGTGCAAGGTGGACGGACGTGATCGTCTCCGTCGGCGAAGAGCTGCGCTCAGGGAACATCGCCGCCGGAATCGGACGACCCGCCCAGTACACGGTCATCCGTTCACCGATCGACGTCGCCGCGTTCGTCGCCCTCCGAGCGCGACCCGCCGAGGCACGTGTGACTGCCCGGCAACGCCTGGGCATCGATGGCTCCGGGAAGCTCGTTGTCGTCGTGGCCTCGCTCGAGCCCCGGAAGCGCGTCGACCTCATCTTCCGCGAGCTCGCTCCGCTCGTTCGGGGCGAGGAAGTGCGCCTGGCCATCGCCGGCGACGGGCCGAAGCGAGACCGCCTTTCCGCTCAGGCCGCGGCCCTGAAGATCGCTGGCGGGGTCCATTTTCTTGGCCACGTCAGCGATATCCCCGGGCTGCTCTCAGTCGCGGACCTCCTCGTCCATGCGGCGACCGTCGAAGGTGTGCCTCAGGTCACCGTGCAGGCCCTCGCGGCGGGTGTCCCCGTCGTCGCAACCGAGATGATCGGGCTCCGCGAGGTGCCCGGTGCCGCGATCCGGATCGTGCCCAGCTCCGGCGACGGCCTTCGTGGCAGCGTCGTCGCGGCCCTTGCCGAATCGCCCGTCCCCGTGGCGATCGATGCGTTCGATGCCTGGACGGATGCCGGGGTCGACCGCTCGCTCGCCGCCCTCCACGAACGCGTCGACACGCTGGTCGACAAGCGCCGCCGAGCTCGGCGGCCATGAGGATCACCGAGGCGGCGCGCAGGCTCAGGCTGGCTTGGCGCGAGGGACGCACCGACGCCACGATGCACATCGCCGGCTACCGGGCGTGGCGGACGACGCTCGTCGACCTCGGGATCCCGAGCGTAGTGGGACGGCAGGTCCTCGAGATGGGGTGCGGGGAGCGCTGCCAGCTCAGCCTTCTGTTTGCGGCGGACGGCGCGGACGTGACCGCCCTTGACACGCTGCCGGTGGCGCTGGGCCTCGGCCGGCCGCGCATGTGGGCAACCTTGGCGCGGGAGGACGGCCGCACGCGAGCCGTCCGGCAGGTCGTCCGCGACGCGGTTCATACGTGGCGGTACTGGCGCACCCTCGGGCGAGCCGCCGGGCGCCGTCTCCGCTCATCGGCCGTGAACGTGGTCCGGGCCGACGCTACCCGTCTTCCGTTTCCTGACGGCGCGTTCGATCTAGTCGTTTCATCCGCTGTCTGGGAGCACATCGACGACGTGGACGCCGCGACACGCGAGGTTGGCCGTGTGCTTCGACCGGGTGGCCTGGCCGTGATCCAAATCGCGCTGTTCCCGTCGCTGCAGGGTGGTCACCACGCAGCGTGGCATGCGATCAGCCCCGAGTCGGCCCGTCTCGTGCGGCCGTGGGACCACCTGCGCCCCGGCCGCTTGCCATTCCCGGTCTATCTCAACGAGTGGCGAGAGGCGCAGTATCGGGAGGTTTTCGACCAGCGACTGTCGGTCCTGCGCTGGGAAGATGGTGAGATGCGGGGCCAGGAGTACTTAGCGTCAGACTTCGTGACGGAGCTGGAGTATTCGCGGCGCGACCTGCTCCTCTCGTCGGTCACGGCGTGGGCGGCTCCAGTTGCGCCCGACCGACAGCTCCAAGGAAGCGCGAACGCGACCGTCAGGCACGGGGACACCCGCTAGGCGTCGATCATCTCGCCCAGGGTCGCGATCTCGTCCCCTGCCCCTCCCGTCGCCGGTCAGACTCTCAGAGACGCTGTGATCAAGCTGGGGGAGGTGAGTCTCCACGTAACGGGCTCTGAGCGACGTGGACTCGTGCCTCGAGCAAGGTCGCCGCGTTCAATGTGCTTCCGACGAGAAGCGGTCGGGCCACGGACGGGTCTCCCCGCCATTCCAAGCTCGCCGTGTAGCCTTCGAACCGTGAGAAGGACGATACCAGCCGCCGTGGAGGCCGGGGTCACGGTCGGGCGAAGAGCCCTGTCGAGGATTCGCGATCGGCGTCATGGTGGTGGGTCAACATCATCCGCGGCGTATTGCTATGCCGTGTGGATGCGACATCTGGTGGCGCTAAGCGAGGCTGGCCTCCTGGCTCGGGTCCCTACATCGGTGGCGGAATTGGGTCCGGGTGATTCGATCGGTGTCGGATTGGCGGGCATTCTCTCTGGGGTTCGGTCGTATGTTGCGGTCGACGCGGCAGTATTCGTTCGAGGCGACCCGCTCGAGCCCCTCGATGAATTGGCTCGGATGATCCGTGACCGCACCCCGATCCCTGATGTGCTCGAGATGCCCATCGGGAGCCCGCCGCTCCGCAGTCGAGAGTTTCCGCTCGCCTTGATCGACCCCGAAGCCTCCTCGCCTGAGGCGGTCGCCGCCATACGAGAGCGTCCCGATCGGTTTGTGCGCTACGTCGCGCCTTGGACGATGAGCGAGATCATCCCGCCGGACTCCGTCGACCTCCTTATCTCGCAGGCGGTCATGGAGCACGTCTCGGATGTCGAGGCCGCCTACACGGCGATGGCCAAGTGGCTCCGAAAAGGTGGCATCGCTTCTCATCAAGTCGACTTCAGGAGCCACGGCACCGCCCTTACATGGAACGGTCACTGGCGGTATTCGCGCTCAGTCTGGCGGGTGGCTAACCTGCGGAAGTCGGGGATCAATCGACTCCCACTGAGCGCGCACTTGAGGGCCCTTGAGGCGGCGGGTCTTGAAGTTGTCGGCCACGTGGATCAGATCGACACCGAAGGCATTGATGACGGCGCCGTCCACGATGATTGGCGTCACCTCAGTTCAGCTGATCTCCGAACCGCGTCAGCGTGGATCAATGCACGACGAACCTAGCCAGAACCGGTCTCACACGGTGAACTCCCGCCGGCGGTTCTCCTTCGGAAGCAATTGGCAGAAATACCTCGATGACCTGCCGCCCGAGGCGACGGATGCGATGCGCGCCTACGTCGCGGAGTGGCTCGGCGCAGACCTGACGGGTCTGCGCGTGGTCGACGTCGGATCCGGACAGGGCCTCACGTCGCTTTCCGTGACCCGGCTCGGCGGCGAGGTCCTCTCGTTCGATCTCGATCCGGAGTCCGTCGCGGCTACCCGCCGGCTCCGGGAGGTTGCTGGAAGCCCGACCTCGTGGCTGGTGGAGCATGGGTCGATCCTCGACACCTCTTTCGTCGCCGGCCTCTGAACGTTCGACGTCGTCATCTCGTGGGGCGTGCTCCACCACACCGGCGCCATCTGGGAGGCGATCGACGCGGCGGCCGGGCTCGTTGCACCCGGGGGCCGGCTCTGGATCGCCCTGTATCACCGAACCCGCCAGAGCGGACGGAGCCTCAGGACCAAGCGCCTGTATGGGTCACTGCCACGACCGGGGAAGCTTCTCTTCCGAGGAGCCTATGCCGCAGCCAAGATCGCAAAGAGCGTCGTCGTCAGACGGCGCCTGCCCGCTCTCCGCGGCGCCTACGACACGCGCGGGATGAACTGGTGGCGCGACATCGAGGATTGGCTCGGTGGCCTGCCCTACGAGGTCTCATCGCCGGGTGAGGTTCTCGATCGCCTGAGGCCGAAGGGCTTCCAGCTCGAACGCCTCCGCGATGCGATTGGAGAGTCCGGGAACGACGTCTACCTGTTTCGCCGGAGCACCTAGCCCTTGGCCGCGATCGCCATCAGCCTTGGGTGCTGCCGCCGGGCGACGTAGTACGCGCGCCGGAGCAGCCTCTCGATTGGGGGGCCGTTCTCGACGAACCGGAGACCTCGGACTCGGATCGACAGGAAGCCGGCTGCCCGCAGCGCACCGGCAAGTGACTTGGCCGTCCACGATCGAACGTGCTGCATCGAATGGAATTGTGCACCGCAGTCGGGGCACTGCAGGGTTCCGTCGTCGAGGGCTTCGCTGTTGGGCGTCGTCATCACGAGCTGACCACCCGGGGCGAGGACTCGATGAGCCTCCGACAGCGCCTTCCTCAGCAGCTCGTCATCCAGGTGCTCGACCACTTCGAACAGCGTCGCTGTGTCAACGCTTGCGTCCATGAGTGGAAGCGCCAGGACGGAACCGAGGTGGAACTCCGGCCGTGGCGTAAGCAGGGCCGAGCGCGCACGTGCAGCGTCGAGTACCGCCTCGGAGCTATCGACACCAATGGCCTTGACGCCTCGCCTGGCCATTTCAGCCACAAATGGACCCGTGCCACAGCCAATGTCGACGACCGTCCGCGGTCGGCGGCGCATCGCTACAGACGCGAGATCGCGACTGTGCTTTTCGGAGAAGAAGTCAGCGCTTCGCGTTGCGGCAAAGAAGTCCCAGAATCGCGTCACCTTCTCGTCGGTCCAAACCACCCGATGCGGTCGAAATCCGTCATTGCTCACACCCGTACCACCAAGCACGCGATCCTCCTCACCAACGCCCGGTGCGCTCGCCCTATCTCCGCTACCCGCGTTCGTCGTTGTGCTACCGCGCCGAGCCGACGTAAATCTCGGCGGCGTCGGGCGGCGGCAGGTCGTTGGGGCCTTCGCCGCGGGGCGGATCCGGCTCCCGGACGGCGGCCAGCAGGCCCATGAGCATGTAGACGATGAGGCGCGGCGTCGCGAGCGTGGCGAGGGCCACGGCGGCCGCCCAGCCCCACCTCGTCGGCGCGAGGAACAGCGCCCCGACCGCTCCGGCGACGCCGAGGACGGCCCACAGGACGGGCGAGACGGCGTATGGCGAGATGTTCCGGACGCCGGCCGCCTGGTCGAGGCCGACGGCCCCGAAGAAGGCGCTGGCGCCGTCCGGCTCGATGACCCACTGGACGAAGCCGAGGAGCGCCAGCCAGCCGATCAGCGACCCGACGGCCCCGTACTGGCGGCGACCCAGCCACCAGACCGCGACGAGGATCGGGAAGAGCTTGATGTTCGCGGCCAGGGCGATCGACCATGGCTGGCCGATGGCCAGGAGCAGCGTCAACGGGACGTGGGCCTGGGCAATCGCGAGCGACCAGGCGATCGGCAGCGCCAGGATCCCGAGAGCCACGTAGGCCGTCCGATTCGCGCCCAACCGCTGCAGGAGGGCCACGAAGCTGGCCACGACCACCACCTCCCAGCCGACGGCGAAGACGTGGTACGGCATGACCGCGGCAAAGGGCCGCATGACGATCGCCAGGAGGGGCGGGTAGAAGTAGTACGTGGGGGTCGTGGCGTCGCCGGCCGCGGCGTACAGGGGCCGGCCCTCGTTGAGGCGGGTCGCCGCGTCGTAATAGGCGCGGACGTCGCTGAGGGGATCGGTCGAGAGGTGGAACCACAGCATCCACAGGCCGGCGATCGCCCCGACCGCGGCGAGCCCGTAGAGCAACCACCAGCCCATCAGCTGGAGGCGTTCGCCCGCCGGGTCGGGCGGACCCTTGTGGGGCTTGAGGTACGTGCCGGGGGGCGGCCTGGGCTTCGTCCGTCGTCCGATCATTCGGCCCCCACCGTAGCGGCCGGCTGCAACCGGTCGAGAGCCGGGATCGCGGCGAGGATGGCGAAGCCCGAGAACCACAGGACCGGCAGGGCCAGCGCGGCCGCCGCCGCGATCGTCCACCGCCGGTCCGTCAGGCCGCCCCCGG
>MGOD01000085.1:14731-17087 GCA_001795245.1 Chloroflexi bacterium RBG_16_70_13 | reverse complement strand
CACGAGCGCGGCCGCCGCCGGCAGCCGGATCAGGAGCGGGATCTCGATATGCGGCTGGCTGACGTCGGCGCCGGCGACCGGCAGGAGGCCGTCGACGATCCATTCCTGCCACAGGCGCGCGTCCACCACCAGAGACGCGGCGACGATGACGCCACTGACCCCCAGGGCGATCCCGAGGCTTCGCCACTCTCGGCGGACGGCGAACCACACGAGCCCGATCCCAGGCGTGACCTTGGTCAGGAGCACGAACGCCCACGCGGCCGGGTAGCGCAGACCCAGCCCGATCGCCGCCGCGAGGAGGAGATGGATGTTGCCGTGGTAGAGCTCCACGGCCACTGGCGGGAAGGCGAGGACGAGGAGCGCCCGCCGCCAGCCGAGCCAGGCGATCGTCCCCAGCAGGATCGCCGTCCAGGCGAACCAGAACGCCGGCCACGACAGGAGGCTGGCGACGGCAAACGCGCGCGCGGCCACGGGCGTGTAGGTGAAGGCCCCGAACTCCCCGGCGACGCGCGCGTACGGATGCTCGAGGTCGACGCTCCAGTACGGGAAGGCATCGAAGCCGACGGTCCCCGCCCTCGGCGCGACGATCGCGAACAAGTACGCCGCGAAGAGCAGCCCGGCGACCGCCAGGCCGTCGCGGATCGCACGCAACGTGCCAGGGCTCATCCGACCGCTCCGCCACCCGAGCCGGTTGCGGCGCCCAGGCCCCTTGCCGCGCCCGAGCCGGCCGCGTCGCGTGCCCGGTCGCCGAGCGCGGCGCGACGGATCCACGTGTAGCGGACGGCAACGCACCCGAGCAGGAATGTGAACGAATCCGGGTAGACGACGGGGAGCGCCAGACATGCCCCCAACGGGACCGTCCAGGGTCGATCGGTCCGCGCGCCCCAGACCACGATCGCAGCGGCGACCGCATACCGGACGTACGGCAGCTGGTGGGCAGCGTTTCCCTGGTCGCGCGTGATGAGCCCGACCCAGTCGGCCCACCAGTCCGGCCGCAGGGCGAACGAGGCCGCCGCGAGCCCCGCGGTCACCCCGACGGCGATCGCCAGGCTTCGCCACTCGCGCCGGACGGCGAACCAGAGAATCCCGACGCCCGGCGTCACCTTCGTGAGGAGCGCGACCGCCCAGAGCCCGGGCCACCTGAACCCGGCGACGATAGCCGCCGTCACGACGACGTTGAACTGGCCGATGAGCAGCTCACGCGAGATCGGCAGGAGGAGGATCAGCCAGATCCGCGGCCATGGCCACCCGAGCCAGGCGACGAGGCCCACGATCAGGGCCGCCCACAGGGCGATGAAGACCGGCTCCGGCAGGGCACCGATGACCGTGAAGGCGAGCGCCGCCACTGGCGTGTAGAGGAAGCTCCCCGACCGGCCAACGCCGGCCTGGTCGTAAGGAGCCTCCGGGTCCACCCCCCAGTACGCGAGCCCATCGACGAAGGGGGTCCTCGTGGCCGGCTCGGCCCACAGGAAGTAGGCGGCCACGAACCAGACAAGCCCGACGATCATCAGCCCGTCGGCGACCGCGCGTCGCACGCCCGCCCCGCCTCGGTAGGTCATCGCCATCGGGCGATGGTAGATGCCGGCCGCGGCGCTCGCGCCCTGACTCCTCGGCCCCTCGCCTGGGGCGAAGGTCCCATGCCATCCGGCCGCCGCAGGCGCAAGCGCAGCCCACGCCGGCGCCCCGCCGCCGCCGGCGCAGCCGCTCCACCGCGTGCGCAGCCGCCCCGCCGCCGCAGGCGCAGGCGCAGCCCGCCGCAGGGGCAGCCCGCCGAAGACCAGTTCCATTCTTGATGCCCGTACATGCATCAGCGCAAGTGCGGGTGGGTGGATGGACTCGGTGGTGATCGCCGGTTGAGCGTCAAGTGACCGCGAGCCATGTGGCCCGCGGTTAGATCGCGGCATGGGATACCGACTCGAGGATCAGGACGAGCCGACGCTCGAGGCGCTGCGCGTGCTCGGCGCCACGTACCGCTCGATCCGCGACGCTCGCGGGCTCACCCAGCGCCAGCTCTCGGCTCGGAGCGGGCTCTCGCAATCGACGATCTCGAGGTTCGAGAACGGCAGGGCACCATGGCTCGCCGCGGTGTGGATCGCTCGGCTGCTGGCGGCGCTCGATGTCGAGCCGGGACTCGATGGCTTCGGCACGACTGCGGTCAAGTCGCCCGTTCCAGGCTGGGTCGTGATGATGCAGCGCTTCGAGGGCAATCGTCGCTACCGCGACCGCCAGGTGATCGCGGCTCAGACCCGTGCCGCCCGGGCCGAGGGCCTCGAGCAAGTCCGGCTCGAGCTCGAGCGGGAGCGACCGCCGCCAGCCTGATGCACGTACGGGCATCAGGAATGAAGGTGAGTTTCGG
>MGOD01000085.1:11230-14592 GCA_001795245.1 Chloroflexi bacterium RBG_16_70_13 | reverse complement strand
GCCGAGAGGGGGCCTAGGCCGCGGGCCGGGTGCTACGCTCCCGAACCGTGCGGACACCCGTCGCCCTGTTCGGCCTGGCTCTCGTGGTCCGCCTCGCGCTGATCGCGACATTTCCCGATCCGGCCTACCCGGATTCGTACTACTACGTCGATGTCGCCCGGGCCATCGCGGCCGGGCACGGCCTCAATCTCGACTTCGTCTGGATCTTCGCCGAGGTCGGCAACCGGATCCCGGATCCGGCCACCCTCCCGATTCCATCGAACGCCCACTGGCTGCCGCTGGCCAGCTTCGTCCAGGTGCCGTTCATCGCGGTGCTGGGCGAGACGGCGTTCGCCTCCGCCCTCCCCCTCGCGCTCATCGCCCGCGACGCGCGCGCGGGGCCGCTCGTGGCCACGACGGCCGGCGTTCTCAGCGCCGTTCCGGCCGCGGCCACGGTCTTCATGGCCCAGCCGGAGAACTTCGCGATCATGCATCCGCTCGTCGCCGCGACACTGTGGTGCGCCGCCCGGGGCCTGAAGGGCGACAACCGGGCGTTCGCCTTCGCCGGCCTCCTCGTCGGCCTCGCCAGCCTCGGCCGCAACGACGGGGTCTTCCTGGGGGCGGCCGTCGGGCTCATCTGGCTCGCCGACCGGATCCGCTGGTGGCGCGGCCGCCGGGGCAGCGGCAGCTGGGTCCACGTCGAGGACCGCCGCCCGATCTCGTTCGCCGCCGCAGTCGGCTGCCTCGTCCTGTTCCTCCTCGTCATGGGGCCGTGGTGGGCGCGCCAGCTCGCGACATTCGGCTCGATCTCGCCGACGAGCTCGACCGGGGCCGCCCTCTGGATCCGGACGTACAGCGAATGGAACTCGATCACCGCCGAGCCGAGCGTGGCGAAGTTCCTCGACCAGGGCTGGGGTCCGATCATCGCCAGCCGCCTGGCCGGGCTCAGCTCGGCCCTCGGCAACTACGCCGTCGTCATCGGCTCGGTCGTGCTCATCCCGTTCCTCCTCATCGGCGCGATCGGGCGCCTCGGGTCGCGCGACTTCACGCCCTGGTTCCTGTACACCGGCGTCGTCTTCCTGACCGCCACGATCCTCTACCCGCTCCACGTCCCGGGCGGCGCCTTCATCCACTCGGCGATCGGCCTGGCGCCGCACGCCGCGATCCTGTCGATCGAGGGCGTCCTCATCGTCGTCGGCTGGGTCGCCGCCCGCCGCCGGAGCTGGGACGAGGGCCAGGCGGGCGGGGTCTTTGCCTGGGGCATCGTCGTCCTCGTCATGGCGACCGCGGTCGTCTTCGGGCGCTCGGTCCAGGGCTCCTGGGACGCCTCGCGCCAGCCGCGGCTGCAGCTGGCGGCCGAGCTCGACCGGCTGGACGTGCCGTCCGGTGATCGCCTGCTGTCCATCGATGCCGCCGGGATGAAGTACTTCACCGGCCGCGGCGGGGTCGTCACGCCCGACGATCCGCTCGCGACGATCGAGGCCGTCGCCCGCGCCTACGAGCCGCGCTGGCTGATCATCGAGCGCGACGACGCGGCGCGGGCACTGGCCCCGATCCTGCTCGGGGAGTCGAGGCCGCCGTGGATCGGCGCGCCGGTCTTCGCGGTCCCCTCGACCGACGGCGGCGCCCCGCGGCTGGCCCTCTACCCGGTCTGCACGTCCGAGGTCGATCCGCGGTGCGATGGCGGCTGATGGGCAGTGGGGGGTGCCTCGGATGAGCCGCCGCGAGGCCTGGGCCTCGGCCGCCCTCGTGTTCATCGCCGCCGTCGCCGTCCGTGCCTGGGCGGCGACGATCATCACGTTCCCCCGACCCGAGGACACCGCCTATTACGTGGGCGTCGCCCGCCACCTCGTGGAGGGCCGCGGCCTCGTCAGCGACGCGATCTGGAGCTACGGGACGCCACCCCTGGAGTTCCCGCGTCCGGCGTTCGAGGTCTGGCTCCCTCTCCCGTCGTTCCTCGCCGCGCTCTCGATGCTGGTCTTCGGGACGAGCTTCGCCGCGGCCCAGGGTCCCTCGATCGTCATCGGCGGGCTCGTGGCCGTCCTCGCCTGGCGGGTGGCGGCCGACGTCGCCGTGGAGCGCCGGCTCCCGACGGGCCGGGCCCGGACGCTCGCGCTGGGGACCGGGCTCTCGGCGGCCGTGTTCCTGCCCCTCGTCCTTCACTCGGTCCTCCCCGATTCGACGATGCTCTTCGGCGCGCTCGTCCTCGCCGCCTGCCTCCTCGGGGCGCGAATCCTGCGGGACCCGGTCGTGGTCCTTGCGGGCGCTCGAGGCCTGCGCAGCCGCCTGGGGCTGGACGACGGGCGGGTCGTGGCCCTCGGGATCCTCCTCGGGCTCGCGGCCCTGACCCGGAACGAGGCGATCTGGCTGGCCCTGGCCTGGGCCATCGTCGCGTGGCTGGCCGGAGGAGTCGCCGGGAGCCCGATGAGCCTGTCCCGGCGCCACCGGGTGGGGCTCGTCGTCGGGGCCGCGATCCCGGCGATCATCGTGTTCCTGCCCTGGGCCGTCCGCGACTGGCTGGCCTTCGGCAGCCCCTTCCCGGGCCAGGCCCTTGCCAACGCGCTCTCGCTCGATGGGCGCGACATCTTCGCCTGGAGCGAGATGCCGACGCTGGCGCGGTACCTGGATGCAGGGCCGGCGACGCTCGTGGGGCTCCGGGTCGCGGGGTTCGTCCACAACCTCGTCAACGTCCTGCTCCTCCTCGGGATCCCGATCTCGGCGATCGGCCTGGTGGCCCTGCCGTGGACGGCGACGGGGTGGGCCTTCGGTTCGCGGCTGCCCGCGATCAGCCTGCCCCGGCGACCTTCGCCGACCTCGCAATCGGGTGAGCCGGCTCCGCCCTCGGTCATCGTCCGGGTCGAGCTGCCCCGGCCGCTCCCGGCTCCGCAGCCGCGCCCGCCATCCGTGACCGAGTGGCCGGCGGTCGATCTCCCGGGTGTGCGCCAGGCCGATCGGCCACCCGCCTGGATGGTCCGGCCGGCGCGGCTCGAGCCGATCGTGCCCACCCGAATGCCGCCAGGTGCCCTGGCGATGCTCCTCGTCTTCTCGGGCCTGACGTTCGCGGCGACGACGCTCCTCTTCCCGGTCGCGACGACCTGGGGCACGTTCCTCCACGCGGCGGCGGCGGTGCAGGTCCTCCTGCTCCTCTCCGCGCTCCTGGCCCTGGACCGGCTCCTCGCCGATGTCGGCCGGCGACGCGAGTGGACCCGTCCCGTGGCCTGGCTCGGACCGCTCCTCGGCGTCGCCGCGGGGGTGCTCTTCACGGTCGCCCTGCTGCCCGGGTTCGGGCGCGACGGCGAGGGCATTCGGGCACGATTCGAGGCGCTCCCCGCGGCGCTGGCGGCGGCCGGCGTCCCGATCGAGGTCCGGGGCGCGCCGGGCAT
>MGOD01000085.1:8447-11188 GCA_001795245.1 Chloroflexi bacterium RBG_16_70_13 | reverse complement strand
CGCCCTGGCCCTGCCCGACGAGCCGCCCGACAGCATCGTCGATCTCGCCGCCCGCTTCCCGGGCACGCGGCTCGTCATCGTGGCCGAGGACAACGAGGGCATCTGGCCAGAGGCGGCCCTCTCGACCGCTCGCGGCCTCGCGTGCTTCGAATCGGTCCCGGTCGACGTCGACGGCCTCGTGGTCTACCGGATCCTGTGCCCCTGACGGTTCGCGCGCGGAGCACGAGGCTCGGGGCTCGTTGCCGCCGGCTCAGCCGCGGACCCCGGTGCCCCGGCGCACAGGAGCCCGCCCGTATACTCGCCGCGGATGAACGGGCCCGGGGATGACGACGCACGTGACGGCCGGCTCGAGAGCCTCCTCGCCGAGGCCCAGGCGGCCGTGGCCTACAGCGCGAACGCCCTCCGCTCCGTCCGCGACCGGTTCCGCGACGCGCACACCGAGCAGCTCGCCCAGCTGGAGCGGCTGCGCGACGAGGTCGCGAGCGTCGATCACCGCGCCACGGAAGGGTCCGCTACCGGCGTGGCCGGCATGGCCGTAGCGGCAACCACGGCCGGCGCGGCCGACACAGCCGGCGCGGCCGACCTCGCCAACGGCCCCGACGTGGCCACCGGCTCCGATGCCGCCGATGCCACTGGCGCCGCCGATGCGACCGGCGCCGCGACCGCGGCCGAGGCCGGTGCGGACGACGCGCGGATCCGGGTCCTGCGACGCGACGAGGCGATCGCTGCCCGTGTCGCCGGCGCGGAGCAGTCCGCCCTGGCCCGGGTCGAGCTCGGGATCCGGAGCCTGGAGGAAGCCTGGCTTTTCCTGGACCCCGATGATGCGACCCTCGTGACGGATCCCGGCGGCGCCCTCACGATGACCGACGTCCAGATGCGGATCGTGGAGGCCCAGGAGGCCGAGCGGACGCGGCTCGCGCGCGAGGTCCACGACGGGCCGGCCCAGGCCCTGGCCAACGCGGTCTTCCAGGTCGAGGTCGTGGAGCGGATGCTCGCCCGGGAGCCCGTGCTCGCGGCGGCCGAGCTGCGGCTCCTCCGGGAGCTGCTCCGTCGCGAGCTCGGCGACGTCCGGGCCTTCATCAGCCAGCTCCGGCCGCCGATCCTCGCCGACCTCGGCCTCGAGGGCGCGATCCGCGACGCCGCCGAGAGCATGACCGCCCTGCTCGGGATCCCGGTCGGCGTCGAGGTCGACCCGGGGATCCGCGAGATCGGTGAGGCCAGCCAGACCGTCGTCCTGCGAATCGTCCAGGAGGCAATGCAGAATGTCCGCAGGCACGCCGATGCCCGACGGGCCGCGATCCGGGCGACGCACGAGGACGGTCGATGGATCGTCGAGGTGCGCGACGACGGACGGGGCTTCGACGTCGGGGCGGTGGCGGCGCGGGGCCGCCGCAACTTCGGCCTGCAGTTCATGCGCGAGCGGGCCGAGCTGATCGGCGCAGAATTCGAAGTACGATCGCGTCCGGATGGCGGGACGGTGGTCCGGATCGCGATCCCGCGGGGAGCAGAGGAGAGCAGATGAGCGCGATGGAGTACAGCGGCCCGGAGCGGCGCCGGAAGCTCGGCGAGGAGCGCGTCCGCATCCTGATCGTCGACGACCACGTCCTCTTCCGGGTGGGGATCGCCCAGATCCTGTCCAAGGAATCGGACCTGGAGGTGGTCGGCGAGGCCGAGGACGCCCGGAGCGCGATGGACGCCGCCCTCGATACGTCACCCAACATCATCCTCATGGACCTGTCCCTGCCGTCGCCCGGCGGGATCGAAACCACCCAGCGCATCAAGCGCGAGCTGCCGTCCGTGTCGATCATCGTCCTGGCCGTCCAGGAGGACGAGGACGCGCTCTTCGACGCGATCAAGGCCGGCGCGGCGGCGTTCATCCTCAAGGACGTCAGCCCCGACGACCTCGTCAACATCATCCGTCGCGTCGCGAACGGCGAGTACCTCATCAACGACAAGGTCTTCTCCCAGCCCGCCGTCGCCTCGCGGGTCCTCAAGGAGTTCCGCGAGCTGGCCGTCTACGGCCAGGAGGCCGCCCCGATCTTCGCCCCGCTCTCCCCGCGCGAGGTCGAGATCCTCGACAACATCGCCCAGGGCATGACCAACAAGCAGGTCGCCTACACGCTCTCGATTTCCGAGCAGACCGTCAAGAACCACATGAGCTCGATCCTCCGGAAGCTGTCCGTAAACGACCGGACCCAGGCCGTCGTCTACGCGATGCGCCAGGGCTGGATCAAGATGCCCGAGGATTGACCGTCACTCACCCCCGCGTCCCAGCGACCGAGCGAGCCTGAGGCCCGAATGACCGCCAGCGCCGACCTCGCCGCCCAGATTGCCGCCGAATCGGCGAACCTGGATGCCGAGGTCCGCGAGATCGACCTCCTCGTCAGCCAGGCCCGGAGCGAATCCGCCCGCCACGAGACCCGCCGCGCGGCGGCGGCCGAGAAGCTCGTGGCGATGGGCTCCTCGACGTCCGCCCGCGAGGCCATCGACCTGGCCAACCAGGCCGTCACCCTGACCCGCCGGGCGGCCCTCATGGACGCCCAGGTGGAGATCCTCGAGGCCAAGCGCAAGGCCCTCGTCCGGCTCAAGGAGGCCGTCGACGACCACGCCGCTCGTGTCCGGGCCTTGGTCGGGATCGAACCCGAGGCCGAGCCGGACGACGCGGCAGGCGGCCCGGCCGAGGACGGCGAGGCAGGCGGCCCGGCCGAGGACGGCGCGTCCGCGGCCGACGCCGCGGACCA
>MGOD01000085.1:6143-8438 GCA_001795245.1 Chloroflexi bacterium RBG_16_70_13 | reverse complement strand
GGGGAGTGGCAAGCGGCGGAAGGGCGGCAAACCGGCGGCGGGCGACGCGTCGGGCACCGCGCCGGCGATGTCCCGGATCATCCTCACGGCCCAGGAGGACCTCCGCCGGGAGATCGCCCGGGCGATGCACGACGGGCCGGCCCAGAGCCTCACCAACATCGTCCTCCAGGCGGAGATCGTGGAACGGCTCGTGGGCGCAGACCCGGTGGCCGCCCAGGCCGAGGTCCGCCAGCTCGTGGCCATGGTCCAGCACACCCTCGAGGCGACCAAGACGTTCATCTTCGACGTCCGCCCGATGGTCCTCGACGACCTGGGTCTCGTGCCCACGCTGCGCCGGGCCGCGCGTGACCGCGGCCGGCGGGCCGGGATCGCCGTCGAGTTCGAGGCGCTCGGCGGCGATCGGCGCCTGCCCGTTGAGCTCGAGAGCGGGCTCTTCCGGATCCTCGACGAGGCGCTGGCCGGCTATCTCGCCCTGCGCCCCGACCGGATCTCGCTGCGACTCGACTGGGGCGACGTCCTGACCGCCGAGCTGACCGCCGAGAAGCGTGCGCCCGAGGTCCCGGCGGTCGACCTTCCCGCGCCCGGGGCGAAGCTCCCGCCGGCCCTGGCGGAGATGATGGAGCAGCGCCGGCGAGACCATGCCGAGGCGGTCGAGGCCGCTGCCCGCGCGGCGACGGTCCAGCTCCCGGCCAGTCTGGCCCGCGACCTGGCGGACCGGGCGGCGACACTCGGGATCACCGAGGAGGTCCTCGACCGGGGTGGCCGACTGCGGCTCGTCGCGCCGCTTCCCGAGCCCGGCGACGAGGGGCCACAGCGCGCCGCGGGGGACAACGCCGCGGCCTGAGGCGGGCCGCGCTGACCGCGTTCGCCGGGTCGCGTGCCCGGCGCACACCGGCACCGGGTCCTGTTGCCATAACCCAAAGGTCATCCTCGACCGCACCAGGTGATGCGCCTAGAGTGGCGCTCCCGCTGGGTGAAATGAGGCGGGGGTGACATCATCCGTATGGGAGGCCCTTGGCCCATGACGCGCATCCAGTCGATCCTCGCCACGCTTCGCCGGGAGACCGGCCAGGGCCTGGCGGAGTACGCCCTCATCCTTGCCCTCATCGCCATCGTCGCGATCGTCGCCCTGCTCTTCCTGGGCGGCCAGATCAGCGCCATCCTCAGCACCATCGGCGCGTCCGTCTAGGCGCTCCAGCGGTTTCGAGATCGGAGGCCGCCGGCCCGTCGGGCCGGCGGCCTCCGTGTGCTCGCGGTGGTGCGGTTGAGGGCCCATCGGTGACCTTGACAGGAGGACCCTCCGAACGTACGTTGGCCGTTGCCTCCGGCATCGGAGAGCCTGACGGGAAGGGGGTGTCCAACCGCATGTCGTATCTTTCCGCACTCATCGCTTCGTTCCAGCGAAAAGAGGAAGGCCAGGGTCTCGCCGAGTACGCGCTGATCCTCGCCCTGATCGCCATCGTCGCGATCCTCGCGCTGCTGTTCCTGGGGGGCCAGATCAGCTCGATCCTCAGCATCATCGGGTCGTCCATCTAGGCGCACCCACGCACCACAAAGTGGACCGCCGGCCCAGTCGGGCCGGCGGTCCTTTGACGTGACTGTGCGGTGCTGGGACCATCGGTGATCTTGACACCTGGTCGGGTCCGACCGTACGTTGCCAGCGCCTCCGGCGACCGGGGAGCCTGAAGGGAAGGGGGTGTCCAGAACCGCATGTCGTATCTTTCCGCACTCATCGCTTCATTCCATCAGGACGAGGACGGCCAGGGTCCGCCGAGTACGCGCTGATCCTCGCCCTGATCGCCATCGTCGCGATCCTCGCGCTGCTGTTCCTGGGGGGCCAGATCAGCTCGATCCTCAGCATCATCGGCTCATCGCTCTGAGCCGCCCAGCCGGATCTGACGACCGCCGGCCCACCAGGGCCGGCGGTTCCGCGTCCGGGTCGGCGGGGTTCTGTGCCCCCGCGCACCGGCGGGACCATTTGCGGCCTTGACACCCGCATCGGCGGACCGATACGGTGACCGCCGCCTCCGGCATCGGAGAGCCTGACGGGAAGGAGGTATCCAACCGCATGTCGTATCTTTCCGCACTCATCGCGTCCTTCCGCACGGATGAGGACGGCCAGGGTCTTGCCGAGTACGCACTGATCCTCGCCCTCATCGCCATCGTCGCGATCGTCGCGCTGCTGTTCCTGGGTGGCCAGATCAGCGCGATCCTCAGCACCATCGGCGCGTCCGTCTAGGCGCCCGTTCATTCCGATCTCAGCGGACCGGCGGCCGGAAGGTCGACGGTCCGCTG
>MGOD01000085.1:3033-6135 GCA_001795245.1 Chloroflexi bacterium RBG_16_70_13 | reverse complement strand
GTTGTGCTCGGCTCGCCGAATCGACGTCGACGGTCAGTCCACCAGGCCCGAGGCCCGCTCGGGCCCAGGCGGCCAGTCCGACATGGGGACGAGCCGATTCGTTTCCGGCGATCCGCCAGGAGGACCTTGCGAATCACCTTGCACCGTGCGTGCGTTCCTGCCGAAACCTACCAGTAGTCCTAGCCCATTGGTATAGTCGCGGCCGATCAGGGCGGTGCTAGAGTGGTGCCACCTGTCACACGGCGTCCGGGGAGGGATCTCACTTGAAGCGCTCCAATCGGCTCATCCTGCTCATCGGCGTGTTCCTCGCCGCTCTGGCCTTCGTGTTCGTCGTCATCCTGCTCAGCGGGGACGCCGGCGGACCCACTGGTCCTGGCGCGACCACGGCCCCGCCGGCCGAGCTCGATACGGTCGTCGCCGCGCGCGACATCCCGCTCGGGGTGACCGTGACCGCCGCGATGGTCACGACCCAGAAGATCTCGACGGAGGACCGCGAGGTCGGCGCGCTCGGCAACCCGAGCCAGGCGATCGGCAAGGTCGCCCGCCAGACGATCACCCGCGGCCAGCAGATCACCGCGGCGGCGTTCCTGAGCGAGGCCTCGCCGACGAACATCGAGTGCCTGGCGGGCTTCACCTGCATCGCCGTCCAGGTCGACCAGGTCTCGGGCGTGGGCACGCTCATCAAGACCGGCGACTTTGTCGACGTCGTGGCGGAGATCAGCCCTGACAGCTTCCCGATCAACTACTTCGTCGACCCGGACATCGAGCCGCTCAACGGCGAGGCCGCGGTCTACGACCCGACCAGCGTCAAGGTCCTCCTCCAGGGGATCCAGGTCGTGGCAACCCTCCTGCCGCCGCCACCCGAGGCGGCAGCCGGCGCCCCGACCCCGGCTCCGGATTCGGGCGGTACCGCTCTCACCGGGCAGCAGGAGATCGTCATCCTGGCCGTCACCCTGCAGCAGGCCGAGGTCGTCAAGTTCGCCCAGGTCGACGGGAACATCACCCTGACGCTGCGCTCGCCGAAGGACTTCGTCGACGAGCAGAGCAACCCGATCATCCCGGAGACGATCGAGACGACGGGCCTGATCCTGGCGAACCTGATCTCGGACTGGGGCGTCCTGCCGCCAGGCTTCGTGATCGTCCCTGGACCAAGCCCCCTTCCGTAGCCTCGCTGCGGGCAGGAGACGCACAACACTCGCCATGACCGATCGCATCAAGGTCCTCATCGTCGACGACATCCCGGAGACGCGCGATCACCTCACGAAGCTCCTGGGCTTCGAGAGCGACATCGACGTCGTGGGTGCCGCCGCGTCCGGGGCCGAGGCGGTCACGATGGCGGTGGCCCTCGTGCCGGACGTCGTCCTGATGGACATCAACATGCCGGACATGGACGGCATCGCCACGACCGAGCTGCTCGCGGTGAAGTGCCCGACGGCCGCGGTCGTGATGATGTCCGTCCAGGGCGAGGCGGACTACCTCCGTCGCTCGATGCTCGCCGGTGCCCGGGAGTTCCTCGTCAAGCCCTTCAGCTCCGACGAGCTGACCGCGTCCATCCGACAGGTGTGGGCGCGCGAGCGCGACAAGCAGAGCCGGATCACGGCCCCCATCGCCGCCGCGGCAGCGGGTGCCTCGACCGCGTCCACCAGCGGTGAGCCGGGCATCGTGGTGGCCATCTTCAGCCCCAAGGGCGGCGTCGGCCGGACGACGATCGCGGTGAACCTCGCCGTGGCCGCGGCGTCGCTCGGTGGCCGTCGCGTGGCCCTCATGGATGCCTCGTTCCAGTTCGGGGACGTGGGCGTCCTCCTCAATCTCAACCCCAAGAACAAGTCGATCGCCGACCTGGCGAACCAGCTTGAGGCCGGCGAGCCGGACGAGCTGGACAGCTACGTCATCAACCACTCGTCGGGCGTCCGCGTGCTCCTGGCCCCCTCCTCCCCGGAGCAGGCCGAGCTCATCACCGCGGCCCACGCCCGGCGGGTCGTGGAGCGGCTCCGGGCGGAGAACGACCTCGTGGTCGTGGACTGCCCCTCGTCCTTCAACGACGCCACCCTCGGGATCCTCGACTCGGCGGACCTGATCCTGACGCTGCTGAGCCTGGAGATCACGAGCATCAAGAACATGCGCCTCTTCCTGGAGGTCGCGGAGCAGCTGGGCTATGGGGCCGGCAAGATCCGGCTCGTGCTCAACCGGGCGGACTCGACCCTCGGCATCCGGGTCGCGGATGTGGAGCACTCGATCGGCCGGAAAGTGGATCACACGATCGTGAGCGACGGCCGGAGCGTGGTCTATGCGCTCAACCGTGGCGTACCGTTCTTCCTGAGCAACCGCGAGGCCCAGGTCTCGCAGGACGTCCTCCGGCTCGCGACCGCGGTCGTGGGGACGGCACCGGCGACGGCCTCGACCGCGTCGGCGGCAGCCGAATCGAAGACCAAGGACAAGGCGGCGGCGAAGAAGTCGCTGTTCGCATGGCGATGATTGACCTGAGCAGGCAGCCCTCGGGGGCGATGAAGGGGTGGTGGCGATGTCCCTGCTGAAGCGGATCGAGAGTGCCCGACCGGGCCAGGAGCCGGCAGTCGCCGGGACGCCGGCACCGGCCGCCCCGGCGGGCGGGGGCGCCGCACCGCCGGCCGTGACGCCGGTCGCGCCGAGGCTGATGTCCCAGGCGCCAGTCCGGGAATCGTTCCGGGACGTCAAGTTCCGGATCCAGAACCGGGTCATCCAGGACCTGGATCCCAAGCTCGACCTGTCCAACCAGGTCGAGGTTCGCCGCCAGATTGAGGAGATCTTCGGCAAGGTCATCGACGAGGAGGGCCTCGCCCTCACCCGGGCCGAGCGGGTCCGGATGCTCGAGCAGATCACCGACGAGATCATCGGCCTCGGGCCGTTGGAGCCGCTCCTTCGGGACGAGTCGATCTCGGAGATCATGGTCAACGGCCCGCGCCAGATCTACATCGAGCGGGCCGGCAAGCTCGAGCTGACGAACACCGTCTTCCAGAACGACGACCACGTCATGCGGATCATCGATCGGATCATCGCCCCGATCGGGCGCCGCGTCGACGAGTCGTCGCCGATGGTCGACGCCCGCCTCACCGACGGCTCGCG
>MGOD01000085.1:0-3015 GCA_001795245.1 Chloroflexi bacterium RBG_16_70_13 | reverse complement strand
GCCGCTGTCGCTCATCGGTCCCGTCATCACGATCCGGAAGTTCGCGGCCACCCCCTTCACCGTGGACGACCTGGTCAGGTTCGGGACCTCGACACCCGAGATGTTCGAGTTCCTGCGCGCCTGCGTCGAGGCCCGCCTCAACATCTTCGTCTCCGGCGGCACCGGCTCCGGCAAGACGACGACCCTCAACGTCCTGTCGGGCTTCATCCCGAACGACGAGCGGATCGTGACGATCGAGGACGCCGCCGAGCTCCAGCTCCGGCAGGAGCACGTGGTGACCCTCGAGTCCCGGCCGCCGAACATCGAGGGCAAGGGCGCGATCCCGATCCGGGAGCTCGTCCGGAACGCCCTCCGGATGCGGCCCGACCGGATCGTCGTCGGGGAGTGTCGTTCGGGCGAGGCCCTGGACATGCTCCAGGCCATGAATACGGGCCACGACGGCTCGCTCTCGACCGGCCACGCCAACACCCCGCGCGACATGCTCTCGCGACTCGAGACGATGGTCCTCATGGCCGGCGTCGACCTCCCGGTCCGCGCCATCCGGGAGCAGATCGCCTCGGCGGTCGATCTCATCGTCCACCAGTCGCGCCTCAAGGACGGCACCCGCAAGATCACCAACATCACCGAGGTCCAGGGCATGGAAGGTGATGTCATCGTCATGCAGGACGTCTTCGTCTTCGAGCAGACCGGCGTCCTCGACGGCAAGATCCAGGGTCGCCTCAAGCCGACCGGCATCCGCCCCAAGTTCGTCGAGCGCTTCGAAGTCCAGGGCATCCACCTGCCCCAGGGCCTCTTCGGGTTCGCGTACTAGGTCGGGGAAGGGCTGAGCACGATGAACAGCATGACCATCATCGTCGCCGCCATCGCCGCGGTGGCGATCCTCCTCATCGCCGTCGGCATCGCCTCGTCGGGCGGCGGCTCGGGCGTGTCCGCCCGGCTGGAGCGCTACGCAGCCGGGACCAAGGAGGCCAAGAAGAAGGAGAAGCCCGAGGGCCTCGCCGAGCTGCTCGCCCAGAGCAGCGCCCTGGCCAGCCTCAACCGCGTCGTCGAGCAGCGCGACTTCGGGGCGAACCTTGCCCGCGAGATCGCCCGGGCCGACCTCAAGCTGAAGCCGTCCGAGTTCCTCGGGATCTGGGCGGCCTCGACGGTCGGGGTGCCGGCGATCTTCTTCGTCATCGGCTTCGTCATGCCCTCGTTCCAGACGATCATCGCCCTCATCGGCGGCCTGATCGTCGGCTTCATCATCCCCCGCTTCTGGCTCAGTCGCCGCAAGTCGAGCCGGCTGGGCGCCTTCAACAAGCAGCTGCCGGACACGATCACCCTCGTCGCCAACGCGCTGCGAGCCGGCTCGTCGTTCCTCCAGGCGATCGAGCTCGTCGTCCGCGAGTCGCGGCCGCCGGTCTCGACCGAGTTCGCCCGGGTCATCCGCGAGGTCAACCTGGGCCTGCCCTTCGACCAGGCCATGGAGAACATGGTCCGGCGCATCCGCTCCGACGACTTCGAGCTGATGGCCACCGCCATCAACATCCAGCACCAGGTCGGCGGCAACCTTGCCGAGATCCTCGACTCGATCGCGTTCACGATCCGCGAGCGAGTCCGCATCAAGGGCGAGATCCGGACGCTGACGGCGCAGCAGCGCCTGTCGGGCTACGTGGTGGGCCTCCTGCCCTTCGGCCTCGCCGGCTTCATCTTCCTCGCCGCGCCGAGCTTCTTCGACCCGATGTGGGATCCGAAGGTCAACATCGGCGGCCTGCCGGCCGGGATCATCATCCTCGGCTTCGGCCTGCTCATGATGATGATCGGCTTCGTCTTCATCCGCCGCATCGTGGACATCGAGGTCTAGGCCGATGCCCCTCCTGCCCGTCATCGTCGCCGCCGTCGCCGCGGCGGCCGTCATCCTCATCGCCTTCGGGCTGGCCGGCAGCGCGCCGGTGGACCCGGTCCAGGCACGCCTGACCCAGCTCGGCTCGATGACGGCGAAGAACCTCGAGGAGCTCGAGCTCCAGCAGCCGTTCTTCGACCGGACGATCCGGCCGCTCGCTGGCCGCCTGTCGGGCAGCGTGGCCCGGATCACGTCGTCGAACTTCTCGGAGCGAACCGAGAAGCGGCTCGCCCTCGCCGGCAACCCCGGCGACATGCGGACCGCCGACTGGCTGGGGATCAAGGCGATCGTCGCGGTCGTCGTCGCGGCGATCCTGTTCATCGTCTTCGGCCTGATCCAGGGCGACTTCCTCTTCGGCATCGCCCTCGGCGTGGTCGGCCTGGGGATCGGCTACATCCTCCCGGAGTTCTGGCTGAGCGGCCGGGTCAAGAAGCGCCAGAAGGCGATCCTGCTCCAGATCCCGGATGCCCTCGACCTCCTGACGATCTCCGTCCGGGCCGGCCTCGGCTTCGACGCCGCGCTGGGCAAGGTCGTCGAGAAGATGAAGGGCCCCCTCATCGACGAGTTCCGGCGGGCCCTCGCCGAGGTCCGCGTCGGCAAGGTCCGGCGCGAGGCCCTCCGCGACATCATCCCGCGGACCGAGGTCGTGCCGCTCACCAACTTCGTCGGCGCGATCATCCAGGCCGAGCAGCTCGGCGTCTCGATCTCGAAGGTCCTCCAGGTCCAGTCGGAACAGCTCCGGATCGAGCGCCGCCAGCGGGCCGAGGAGGCCGCCGCCAAGGCGCCGATCAAGATGCTCTTCCCGCTCGTCGGGTGCATCTTCCCGGCCCTCTTCATCGTCATCCTTGGCCCGGCGATCATCCTGATCATCGGTAACATCGGCGTCGCCCAGCCAGGCGGCCAGTAAGCCGGACCGGGCCGCGCGCCGTAGCGGGCGGGGGCCAGACGCTGACTGCGCACAACGTGACCCGCGGCACGGTCCTCGCGGACCGGGTCGAGGTCGCCGCCTCGCTCTGGGCGAAGTTCCTGGGCCTGATGGGCCGCGCCCGCCTCCCGGCCGGCGACGCCCTCTGGCTGCCGAGCTCGAACGGGATTCACATGTTCTTCATGCGCATCCCGATCGACGCCGTCTT
>MGOD01000084.1:7698-7883 GCA_001795245.1 Chloroflexi bacterium RBG_16_70_13 | reverse complement strand
TCCCCGCCGCGTCGACCGGTGCCAGCTCCTCGCGCACGGGGGTCGCACCGGCAACCGTGAGGAGCGCCGCAGGGGCCAGCTCGCAGCGGCCGAGGCAGGGGCTTCGCAGCCAGGCCATCGTCCCGTCCCGCGCCGGCGTGCCCGCGGGACCCAGCGTCCGCTCCAGGTCGCCGCAGATCGCCTCC
>MGOD01000084.1:7560-7692 GCA_001795245.1 Chloroflexi bacterium RBG_16_70_13 | reverse complement strand
GCGAGCCGGCAGGCGATGTCGTCGCAGACGTGGGCAACCGCCGGCGGCCGCGGCGTCGTCGTGAGGAGGGCGTAGAAGGTGGCCACGCCGTAGGCCTCCGCCGGTGGCACCGCGAGGCGCCGGCAGACGTAG
>MGOD01000084.1:6472-7470 GCA_001795245.1 Chloroflexi bacterium RBG_16_70_13 | reverse complement strand
GCCGGCGCGGCCGCGGGCCTCAAGGCCGTCACGGCGTCGGTGCCCCAGGCGGGGCAGCCCGGCCTGCGGCTGCTCGAGCGAGTCGGTGTCGTCGACCCGGGGTCCCTCGACGACTATCGCGCCCACGGCGGCTGCCGCGCCCTCGCCAACGCGATCGCGATGGGCGCCGAGGCCGCCATCCGCGAGGTCTCCGACTCGAAGCTCGTCGGACGTGGCGGCGCGGCCTTCCCGACGGGTCGGAAGTGGGCCGCCGTGGCGGCCCAGGCCGCCCAGCCCCACTACGTCGTCTGCAACGCCGACGAGTCGGAGCCGGGCACGTTCAAGGATCGGGTCCTCATGGAGGCCGATCCGTTCGCGATCGTCGAGGCGATCACGATCGAGGGCTTCGCGACGGCCGCCTCGCGTGGCTACCTCTACATCCGGGGCGAGTACCCGCTCGCCGAGGCCCGCCTGGCAGCGGCGATCGAGGCCGCCCGGGCGGCCGGCCTCCTCGGCGACGACGTCGCCGGCTCGGGCTGGGCCTTCGACATCGAGCTCCGGCGCGGCGCCGGTGCCTACATCTGCGGCGAAGAGACGGCCCTGTTCGAATCGATCGAGGGCCGGCGCGGCGAGCCGCGCAACAAGCCGCCCTTCCCGGTCGAGGTCGGCCTCTTCGGCAAGCCGACCGCGATCAACAACGTCGAGACGCTCGTCAACGTCCTGCTGATCCTGGGCGATGGCGACGGTGTGGGCGGCGGCGCCCGCTACGCGGCCACGGGGACGGAGGGCTCTACGGGCCCCAAGCTCTTCTGCCTGTGCGGCCACGTCGCGCGGCCCGGTGTCTACGAGGTGCCCTTCGGGACCACTCTCCGGGAGCTCCTGGAGCTCGGCGGCGGCGTGCCCGGCGGCCGGGCCATCCGGGCGATCCTCCTGGGCGGCGCAGCTGGCGTCTTCGTCGGACCTGACGCCCTCGACGTGCCGCTGACGTTCGAGGGGACACGGGCGGTCGGGGCAACTCT
>MGOD01000084.1:0-6442 GCA_001795245.1 Chloroflexi bacterium RBG_16_70_13 | reverse complement strand
GTCTTCGACGAGGCCGCCGATCTCGTCGGCACGCTCCGCCGGATCGCCGCCTTCTTCCGCGACGAGTCATGTGGCCAGTGCGTCCCCTGCCGGGTGGGCACGGTCCGCCAGGAGGAGCTCCTGGCCCGGCTCGCCGATGGGGCCGGGATCCGGACACGGGGCGAGGAGCTGGCACTCCTCGCCGACATCGGCCGGGCGATGCGCGACGCGAGCATCTGCGGCCTCGGTCAGACCGCGAGCTCGGCAATCGAATCGGCCTTCCGGCAGCCGGGTCTCCTGCCCGAGCTGGTGGCGCCGTGACGACCGAGCACCCGACCCGCGCGACCTACGAGATGCCGCCCGAGCTGGCGCGGGTCTTCACGACGCCGCCGGCCCGGGCATCGCGGACCCCGGAGGCGCCCCCGGTCGAGGCGCCGACGGCGGTGACGGTCACCATCGACGGCATCGAGGTGTCCGTCCCCGCCGGATCGACGATCCTCGAGGCCGCCCGGGCCCGGGGCCTCGACCTGCCGACGCTCTGCTACCTCGAGAACCTCGCCCCGGTGAACGTCTGCCGGGTCTGCGTCGTCGAGGTCGCCGGGTCGCGGGTCCTCGTGCCGGCATGCTCGCGGAAGGTCGAGCCGGGGATGGAGATCCAGACCGAATCCGAGCGGGTCCGCCACTCGCGCAGGCTCGTCCTCGAGTTCCTCGGCTCGTCGGTGGACCTCTCGCTCGCCGGGCCGCGCCGGCCGGACGGGGACCTGGCGCGCTGGGCGGAGCGGTACGGCGCCGACACGTCCCGGTTCGGGCCGCCGGCCGAGCCCTCGCCGGCGGGTGCCCGCGATGCCCGCGACGCCGGCCACCACACGCGCCCAGCGGTGCAGAGGCCGCCCTGGCCTCGACCGTCACGCAGCCCGTGAAGGTCGACAACGAGCTCTACGTCCGGGACTACTCGAAGTGCATCCTCTGCTACAAGTGCGTCGAGGCCTGCGGCGAGGACGCTCAGAACACGTTCGCGATCGCGGTCGCCGGCAGGGGCTTCGATGCCCGGATCTCGACCGAGTGGGCCACGCCCCTCCCGGATTCGGCCTGCGTCTATTGCGGCAACTGCATCGGCGTCTGTCCGACCGGGGCGCTCATGTTCAAGTCCGAGCGCGACATGCGGGCCCAGGGGACCTGGGACGAGTCGGCCCAGACGGTGACCGAGACGATCTGCCCGTACTGCGGCGTCGGATGCGTCCTCGACCTCCATGTCCAGGACAACACGATCGTGAAGGTCACGTCGCCGATGGACTCCTCGGTCACGGACGGCCACCTCTGCATCAAGGGCCGCTTCGGCTTCGAGTTCACCAACGAGCGGCGGCGGCCGTGAGCCGGCGGTGGTGAGGATCCCGTGAGCCTCCTTCGGGCCGCCGTCATCGGCACCGGTTTTGTCGGGCCGTTCCACGTCGACGCGATCCGGCGGGGCGGCTACGCCGAGGTCGTCGCGATCGCCGGCTCGGATCGCGAGCGGACCCGGGCCCGGGCGGCCGCGCTCGGCGTCGCGCACGCGACGACGGACGTGGGGGCGCTGCTGGCCGACCCCGCGATCGACGTCGTCCACGTCTGCACCCCGAACCGGACCCATGTGGAGCTCGCGACGGCCGCCCTCGAGGCGGGCAAGCACCTCGTTCTCGAGAAGCCAGTCGCCCTCGATGCGGGCTCGGCTCGGGGCCTGGTGGACCTCGCGGCGCGACGGGCGCGTCACGCCGCCGTCGCCCTGACCTACCGCGGCTACCCGATGGTCCGCCGAGCGCGCGAACTCATCGCCGCCGGCGAGGTCGGCGAGCTTCGGCTCGTCCACGGCGGCTACATCCAGGACTGGCTCGCCAACCCGACCGACTACAACTGGCGCCTGGAACCCGACACGGGCGGTGCCTCGCGCGCCGTGGCCGACATCGGCTCGCACTGGTTCGACATCGCCGAGTACATGACCGGCCGGCGGATCGAGGCGGTCTTCGCCGACCTCGCCACGTTCCTCCCACGGCGTTCCCGGCCGGTCGGCGGGGCGGCGCTCGCATTCGGCGCGGCGTCCGGTCCGACCGAGGATGTCGAGGTCCATTCCGAGGACGCGGCCACGATCCTCGTCCGGTTCGAGGGCGGCGCCCGCGGTGCGGCGGTCATCAGCCAGGTCAGCCCCGGCCGGAAGAACGGGCTCAGCCTCGAGATCGCCGGGTCGCGGACGACGCTCGACTGGGACCAGGAGGACGGCGAGCGGCTGACGATCCGGGGCCGCGCGGAGTCGCGGATCCTGACCCGCGGCGCCGAGGACGGCCCCGGCGCGGGGCCCGGCATCCCGTCGCTGCCGGCCGGCCATCCCGAGGGCTGGGCCGAGGCGCTGCGCGACCTGCTGCGGCCGTTCTACGCGGCGGTGGCCTCCGGCGCGCGGCCTCCCGCGGATCCTGCCGTGGCGCCGTACCCGACCCTCGCCGCCGGCGCCCGCGGCGTGGCCTTCGTCGAGGCCGTCCTCGCCTCGGCCCGCACCGAATCCTGGGTCCCGATCCCGGGCTGAGCGACGGGTCGGCGCCGCGCGGGCGTGACCCTGAGTCAGCATTCCGCGGCCGGGCAGAGCGCCTCCGCATCTCGACGCGCGTAGGTGACCCTGACGAGTCCCTGACTCACGGATCGTCGTGCAAGGACACGGTCGTCGGCACTCCGCGCGGGGTCAGGGAGGCCACAGGCAACGTTTGTTGACTCTGGGTCACGGCAAAGCCGCGGAGGCGGCCGAGCCACCGTGGCCCGCAGTGCTCTTGGCGCCCCCCCCGGTTGAGCAGTGGCAACCGACCGAGCCCCGGAGCCGGCGGCTCGGTTCGAACGCGGCGGCGCCCGCGAACCGGCTGCTCAACGCCCGACACGAACGCCTCTCGGAGGTAGACGCAGGATCTCGCCGCGACCGGCATCGACTCGCGCCCACAGGATGGCCGGTCCTGGCCACGGGCGATCAGCACCCGTCAGGGCGTCGAAGGCATCGCTGGTGCGCGCCGGGTAGGCGGCGCCGAGTGTCGCCGCGAACTGTCGGGCGATCTCACGGGTCTCAGTCGTCGAGCGGATGACGAGAAGGCGCGAGGCAGTCCCGGGAGGAGATCCATCCCCGAGGGCCGCGGCCTTCTCGCTCGACCAGCGGATCAGTTGCTCGAGGCGCCGGAGCTCGGACTGCACCTCGCAGGCGATCACGTCGTCGGCGCCACGGATGACGAGATCGATGACTCCATGGACCGGCCGCCTCACCTGGACCTCGGGCTGGCCCATCCACCTCAGGTGCAGGGCGCGAAGGAGTGCTTCCACGATCGGCGCCTGGAAGCGATCGTGGATGCGCGGACCCGAGCTTGGGAAGTATCGGACGCTCAGATCGGCACCGAGGGCAGCGCCGATCGCCATGAGGACTTCCAGCGACGCCCCGGTCTCGCCGGTCTCAATCCGCGAGTAGTGAGCGCGATCAATGCCGGCGGCACGGGCCACATCCGCCCGTGTGAGTCCGGCATCCTCGCGCATGGCGCGAACCTGATTTCCGATCACGCGCCTGAGCTCGCGCTCCCGTCGCGCCAACTCGCGGATCCCGACAGGAACGGTGGAGCGCGATCGTCCGGCCATGACCCGAAGTCAACACCATGGCCCTCAATGCCCAGTCAACCGGCCCTCACCTCCGGCTCACTCAGCGAATGTGCATGCCAGTCATGGCAAGGCGTCGAACGGGGTCCCGCGAGACCTCGGAGCCTCGCTCGAGCGGCGATTGCTGACTCAGAGTCACGCTCTGCTGTGCCGCTGGCCCGATCGTGCCGTCGGGTGCTCGGTCGTGGCGGCGCGTGCTCGGTCGCGGGGCCGCCCGCGGCTTCGTCCGTCAGCCCCGGGCGCGCTCGTTGCGGGCGGCGGCCTCGGCGATCTCCCGGATCCGGGCGGCGCGCGTCTCGGGTCGCATCGCGAGGGCGACCCAGCCGAGGAGCTGCTTCCGCGCCGACGGCGGGAAGGCGGCGAAGCTGGCCGCCGCCGGGGGGACCGCCGCGAGCGCCGCGGCGAGGTCGTTGGGAACCTCGAGCCGCTCGACGCTGTCAAGGACCTCCCACGAGCCGTTGGCCTTCGCCCGCTCGATCGCGGCGAGGCCGGCCGGGGCCATCCGGCCGGCGGCGATGAGCCGCTCCACGCGGGCCTTGTTCGTGGCGGCCCAGCCACTCCGCGGCTTGCGCGGCGCGAAGTACAGCTTCCCGCGGTCATCGTCGACACGGCCGCTGGTGCTGTCGACCCAGCCGAAGCAGAGCGCCTCCTCGATGGCCGCCTCGTAGTCGAGCCCGGCTCGACCAGAGCTGGCCCGCCACGTCACGAGCCAGGCGCCGCTCGAGGTCTCGTGGTTCGCCTCCAGCCAGGCGCGCCACGTGGCCCGATCCTCGGCCTCCACCCAGGGAGCCTCGTCGAGCGCCGACATCGATGCCCTGATCTCAGAGCGCCATCAGGTCGCGGAGGTCGATCCGGCCGTCGTGGGTGTAGACGTTGAAGCCGTCGCCCCGGAGGAATCCGACGAGGGTCATCCCGACCCGGTCCGCGAGACGGATGGCGAGGTCGGACGGCGCCGACACGGCGCACACGATCGGAATCCCCGCGACCGCCGCCTTCTGCACGATCTCGAAGCTCACCCGGCCCGACACGAGCAGAATCCGGTCCCAGAGCGGCAGCTCCCGGGCCAGGACCCGCGAACCGATGAGCTTGTCGAGGGCGTTGTGCCGCCCGACATCCTCGCGGACGGCGACGAGCCGCCCGTCGGTCTCGAACAGGCCCGCGGCATGAAACCCGCCGGTCCGCTCGAAGGCGGCCTGGGCCTCGCGGAGTCGGTCGGGAAGCCCGACGATGACGGACCGCACGACGACCGGCAGGCCCTTCGGGAGCGCCTCCGCGCGGACGGCGACCTCCTCGATCGAGGCCTTGCCGCAGATGCCGCAGGACGCCGTGGCGATGAAGTGCCGCCGCTCGCCGATCGAGGGATCTATCTTCCGGGCGAGGCGAACGAGGACGGCGTCGTCGGGGTCAGCCATGAAGCCGGGGTCGCCCACGTCGACGCCCAGGACCTCGTTGTCCTCGAGCAGGCCCTCGGTCGTCAGGAAGCCGACCGCGAGCTCCTTCTCGTGGCCGGGGGTCCGCATCGTGACGGCGATGTTGACGGGGGTCTGGCGCGGCCCCGCAGCCCGGATCTCGAGCGGCTCCTCGCCGACGACCAGGTCGTCGCGCAGCTCCAGCTCGCGCCCTCGAACGGCCACGACCTTCGTGCTCGTCACGTGGCGAACGGGCAGGACCGGATCGAGCGGCATGGTCACCCGGCGAGTGTAGTCTGACTCCATGCGCGAACCCATCCTGACCGGCCCTGAGCACGCCTTCGTGGCCGAGACCCGAAGGGCCATCCTGGCCACGCTGCGCCCAGACGGCGAGCCGCGCCTCGTACCCGTCTGCTTCGTCCTGACCGACGAGCCCGACGACATGGGCCGGCCGGTCATCTACACGCCGATCGACGAGAAGCCGAAGGCGTCGGCGGACCCACGCCGGCTGGGACGGGTCCAGGACCTCCTCGTGCTCCCCGCCGTGACCCTCCTCGTCGACCGCTGGTCGGAGGACTGGACGCACCTCGCCTGGATCCGGCTCAGTGGCCGCGGCGTCCTCCTGGAGCCGGAGCCGCGCGAGCGGGCGGAACATGCCGCGGCGATCACGGCGCTCCGGGCCAAATACCCCCAGTACGCCGATCACGACCTCGAGGGCCGACCGATCATCCGGATGTCCATCGACCGCGTCCAGCGCTGGGGCGACATGACACCGAGCGCCCCCGAGCCAGCAGAGGCCACCGAGGCCGCCGACAGCTGACAACTAGGCGCTTCGCTCGAGATGGATCGCCGGGGCGATCGGGCGGAGGCAGTGGGTGGAGCTCATCGCCCGCGAGTAGGCGCCCGTGCCCAGGATCGCCACGATCGCTCCCTCCTCGACCGGCGGGAACGGGTAGTCCTCGGCGAAGAGGTCGTGGCCCTCGTTGATGTGACCGGCCACGCCGACGGTCCAGGTCCGCTCGGCGAGCGGATCCCGACACGGCACGATCTCGTTGAGGAAGCCGTAGATGAAGTAGCCGCAGCTCAGGTTCCAGCCGGCATCGAGTCCGACGAACCGGGCCCCGGCCCGGTCCTCGATGCTGACAACCTCGGCCAGGAGGATGCCGGCGTCCTTCGCTAGGTGATCGCCCGGCTCACAGCCGACCGTCACCCCGAGGGGGCCCAGGTACCTGGCGAGGACCGCGGCGTAGGCATGGAGGTCCACGGGGATCTCGCTCCCGCGGCCCGGCCCGCCCAGGCCACCGCCGACGTTGACCTCGCGGATCGGACAGCCGCGGTCCATCAGGTGCCGCGCCATCCGCGTCGCCGCCTCGAGCGCGCCTTCGAAGGCCGGCAGGCCCTCGGCC
>MGOD01000083.1:40105-42109 GCA_001795245.1 Chloroflexi bacterium RBG_16_70_13 | reverse complement strand
GGGTCGGGCCGGGAGCGGAGACGCTCAAGGGACGACGGGGATGCTCAGTTGAGGGGGTCGCCGTCACCGGCCTGGAAGAGGCCGAGGGCACCGCGACCGACGAAGTTGAAGGCGTGGGTGACCATCGGGTAGAGGCCGTCCTCGGGCATCTCGAACTCGATGATCGCGCCCTGGGCGGGCGAGAGGTCGACGGCCTGGGCCCCGAAGTTGCCGGGGTTCCCGAGGTCCAGCCGGACGCCCTCCTTGATGACCGAGCTGAAGATCGTCCCGACGACGTGGAACGAGCTGTCGATGCTCGGGCCGGCGTCGAGGACGAAGACCCGGACGCGGTCGCCCGTGCCGACCTGGACCGGGTTGTCGAGGTACTGGTTGGCGACGCCGTTGAAGACGACGAAGTCGGGCGCCGGGGCCGCCGAGGCGGCCTTGGTGAGCGAGGCCGGCTCGCCCTGGGGACCGAGGTACCACTCGCTCTGGACGAAGGCGAACTCGGCGTCGACCGGCGGCAGGCCCTCGGCCGGCTCGACGATGACCATCCCGTACATCCCGTTGGCGATGTGGTGGAGAGCCGGCGAGGTGCCGCAGTGGTACATCCAGACGCCGGCGTAGTCGGCCCGCCACTCGTAGACCTTTTCCTCGCCCGGGTTGATCGAGGTCATCTCGTCGTTCCAGGCGACCTGGCTGGCGTGGAAGTCGATCGAGTGCGCCAGCTTGCTGGTGGCCGGGTTCACGAGGTGGACCCGGATCGTGTCGCCGACCTTGACCCGGATGACCGGGCCCGGGACGGTGCCGTTGAAGGTCCAGACGGCCTGGACGAAGCCCTTGCCGACCGTCATCAGCTTCTCCTCGATGACGAGCTCGATGTCATGGGTCTCGCCCTCGAGGAGCGCCGGCGCATCGGCCGGGTAGAGCGTGTAGGCAGGCGCATTGGGGTCGGCTTCGACATCTGTCGTCGGAGCCGGGCCGCCATGGTCGTCGGAGCCACCCCCGCCCGCCGTGCTGCCGGCGACCGAGATCGTGCCCTTCATGCCGGCGTCGGCATGGCCCGGGATCGAGCACAGGAAGGTCAGCCCGCCCTCGGGCACGTCCACCTCGACCGTCACCGATGCGCCGCCGTTGGCGACCCCGTTCGTTCCGTCGGGGAAGGTGATGTCGTGGGGGATGGCGCCGGTGTTGTTGAGGGTGACGGCGTACCGGCCGGCCTTCTCGACCGAGAGCTCCTTCGGCGCGAAGCCGAGGTCGAACGACTCGACCTTGAGAGTCCCCAGGACTTCGCCGCCGGCCGTCCCGCCCTGGGTGGGTACGGGCGACGCCGCGCCGGCTGCACCGCCGGGCGTGTACGTCCAGGTGGGAGCGCCGGCCGCCGGCGCACAGGCGACCGCGACGAGGGCGACCGCCGCCGTGAGAGCAAGGAAACGCGTCCGATCCATCTCGTGACTCCCGGGCCGTCCGAGGACCCTGTCGCGCGGCGCCGGCGCCTGGCGCTACCGGCTAAACGTGTACCGCTGCGATATCAATATCTTAGCAGTACGCGTTGGCGTCGATAGGCCGAATGGCCCGTCAAGTCGGGTCTGAAGTCCCGATCCCCGGTCGGGCGCGCCTGACCGAGAGGCCCTCGGCGGCAAGGTCGGCGAGGCTCGCCGACGCGAGCTCCCGGCGCATCGCGGTCGTCGCCGCGAAGAAGACGTCGTGGACGGCACACGTGCCGTCATAGCGGCACGGACCGCCACGGAGGACGCAGCGCGGCGGGTCACCCCGATCCTCGACGGCATCGACGACCCGGAGGAGGTCGATCTCCGCGGCCGGCGCCGCCAGGCGGTAGCCGCCGCCGCGCCCCGTCGTGCCCACGACGATCCCTGCCCGGACGAGGTCCGTGAGGACGTGGGCGAGGAACCGGGTCGGGATGTCCATCCGCTCCGCGATCCGCCGGGCGCTCACGGGCTGCCCGTCGTCGAGGAGGGTGATCGCGAGGGCGGCGCGGACGGCGTAGTCGCCGCGGCGGGTCAG
>MGOD01000083.1:29134-40089 GCA_001795245.1 Chloroflexi bacterium RBG_16_70_13 | reverse complement strand
TCATCGCCCGATCAGGGTGCCGCCGGCGCGTAGCCGGTGAGCTCGACGTAGGCCTCGCCGCCGATCGGCTCGCCGTCGCGCGTGGCTCGGACGAGCTGCGACCCCTCCCAGTAGACGACGCCCGTCGTCGCCCGGGTGTCGAGCTCCTGATCGGCGACGGCAGGCTCGAGGTCGATGACGACGGCCTCGCTCGGGATGCGGATCGTCCAGCCCGCCGGGTAGGTCGCTCCGGTGGCCGGGCTCGACCAGGTCCGGGCAGGGTCGGCCTCGACCTCGAACGCGGTCGAATCGAGGTGGCGGGCCCGGCCGTCCGGGTCGACGAGCGTGGCGTAGACGAGCGGGTAGCTGCCGTCCGCCGCCCGGACGAGCGAGATCATCAGGTCCGTCCCATCGTCGAGATTGACCGCGAACCAGTCCCAGCCACCGCCGCCGACCGAGATGAAGTCGCCCCACTGGTGGTCGAACCAGGCCGTCCCGGTGACGGGGACGTCGGCACCGTCGAGGGAGAGCACGCCGGCCCCCTTGAGCCGGGTCAGCGAGTAGTAATACGAGCCGCCGGCAGGACCGAAGTCCAGCCATCCGGAACCGCCGTGGAGGGCGGGTGGCCGGCCGGAGGCGGGGAACGCCAGGGTCAGCCCGAATTCGCCGCCGGCGGCGAGGGCCTCCGCCTCGGACAGCCGGGCCTCGATCGTGAGGCCTCCGACCGCCCCCGACAGCATCCACGGCTCGGCCGCCGAGACTGAGCCTGTCGTGGCGTCGACCACGGGGACGACGAGATCGAAGCGCTGCGCCACCCCGGCGCCGTCACGGAGCGAGCGGTCGGCCTCCGGGCCGACGAACGCCCGCTCCGCATACCGGAACTCCTCCGCCGATTCGTCCGTGAGGGCGAGATTGGAGGCCCAGGACACCGGGAACCCACCCCGCTCGGCCCGGAACACGACGGCCTCGTAACCAAAGCGACGCCCGTCTTCGGCCGCCAGGTGGCCCGTGACGTACCACCACTCGGTGAGCCGATCGTGGGGTCCGTCGTCCCGCGGGAAGACGATCGGCTGCGGGTCGGGAGCGCCGGTCGGTCCGGGCGTGGGCGTCGACGGAGCCACCGGGACGAGCGGCGGGTTGGCGAGGATCGGCCCGAAGCAGGCGGCGAGCACCAGGGCCAGGAGCCCGGCCACGAGCGGGCGCCGGCTCACGACTGTGCCTCGTGCTCGTGTTCGAGCGCGTGCTCGAGCTCGTGCTCATGCTCGGCGATGTCCGGCAGCCGCTCCGCCAGCTGCCCCGGCAGCCACCAGTTCCAGCGACCGAGCAGGCGCATCGTCGCCGGGACGAGGAGCGCCCGGACGACGGTCGCGTCGAGGGTGACGGCGATCGCGATCCCGAGGCCGAGGGCCTTGATGAGGACGATGTCGGCGAAGGCGAAGGAGCCGGCCACGACGACCACGATGAGGGCGGCCGAGGTCACGATCCGGCCGCTCCGCTCGAGGCCGTGGGCGACGGCGGCCCGGTTGTCCCGCGTCCGATCCCACGTCTCCCGCATCCGGGTCAGCAGGAAGACCTCGTAGTCCATCGACAGGCCGAACAGGACGCAGAACAGGATGACCGGCTGGGTCGTCTCGACGAACCCCAGCGGCCGGGTCCCGAGGATCGCCGAGAGGTTGCCGTCCTGGAAGATCCAGACGAGCGCCCCGAACGAGGCCGCGATCGAGAGGGAGTTCATCGCCAGCGCCTTGAGCGGCAGCAGCACCGACCGCAGGAGCAGGAACAGCACGAGGTACGTCGAGACGAGGATGAACGCCGCGGTTCGCGGGAAGTCGGCGGCGATTCCCGCCACGACGTCCTCGACGTCGGCCGCCCCACCGCCGACGAGCACCTCGACCCCATCCGGCGGCGCCAGCGGGCCCGCGTCCGCACGGAGGTCGACGACGAGCTCGCGGCCCGGCGCCTCGTTCGGACCGTAGGGGGTGAAGATCGTGAACGCGGTCAGGTCGCCGGCGGTGGTCGTCGTCAGGGCCTCGGCCACGAACCGGTCCGGGGGACCCGACGGGCTGGCGTACAGGAGCTGGTACTGGAGGAGCGTGAGTCGCGGGTCGACGTCGACGAGGCTGTCGACCCGGGCCACCCGGGGGTCCCCGGCCAGCCGCCTCGAGTAGTCGTAGAGGCGGGCGACGTTCTCGGGCGAGGCGACCGGCCCGGACGTCCGGACGGCGAGGACGATCGGCGCGAACGGCCCCGGCCCGAAGGCATCGGTCAGCCGGTCGAACGCCTCGCGCGATGGGACGTGGTCCGGAAGGATCGTAGAGTCGGGCGCGTTGAAGCGGACGTGGAGGAACGGAACGCCCAGGAGGAGGAGCAGGCCCAGGGTGGGCACGAGGACGCGGATCGGATGGTCCATGACCCGGTTCGCGAGGCGGGCCCAGGGGCCATCCTCGGCTTCCCTGGCCCGGACACGGCGGACGCGGAGCCGGTCGAGGCGGGTTCCGACGATCGCGAGGAGGGCCGGCAGGAGCGTCATCGCGGCAAGGACCGCGAGGCCCACCACGATCGCGCCAGCGATCCCCACCGAGCGGAGGATCATGAACTCGAAGAGGACGAGGCCGAGGAGGCCGAGGAGGACCGTGAGCCCGGAGAAGAACACGGCCCGGCCGGCGGTCGCGAGGGTCGCCCCGACGGCGTCCTCGACCACGGCGTGGCCGACGCCGGCCTCGCCCCGACTACCGCGGGCGGCCAGCTCCTCGCGGAAGCGGCTCGTCATGAGGAGCGAGTAGTCGACGCCGAGGCCGAGGCCGAGGAGCGTCGCCAGGTTCAGGACGAAGATGCTCATCGGCGTCGCCGACGCGACGAGGAAGATCACGGCCAGCGCCGTCACGACGGCGGCCCCCCCGACCGCAAGGGGCAGCGCTGCGGCCACCACCGATCCGAACACGAACAGCAGGGCGAGGGCGGCGAGGGGCAGCGAGATCAGCTCGCTTCGCCGGAGGTCCGCCTCCGAGACCTCCTGGACGTCGCCGTAGAAGGCCGGCCCGCCCGCGAGGCCGACCTCGAGCTCGGGGACCTCAACGAGCGCCGCCCGGATCCCCGGCAGGGCGAGGGGCGAATCGTCGGCCGGCAGGTCGAGCGTGACCACGTCGTAGGCCGTGTGCCCGTCGGTCGAGACCTGGTCACGCGACATGGCATGGGACAGGACGCCGATGACGTACGGCGCGCTCCGGATGCCGGCGACCGCGCGGCGGGCGGCGGCGTCGAACGCCGGCTCGCCGGCCGTCAGCGTGTCCGAGTGGAAGACGAGGGCGACCGCGGCCTCGGGGACGCCGATCGCCTCGTGGAGCAGCTGCTTCGAGCGGGCCGACTCCAGGTCCTGGCGGATGAACCCACCCGAGCGGAGGGCGTCGCCCGTCCGGGCGGCGAGGGGAGCCGCCCCGAGCAGGACCAGCGCCCAGGCGGCCACGATCCACCAGCGCCGCCGGGCGGCCCACCGGCCGAGCCGCTCGAAGCCGGTCACGCCAGCGGCTCCGGGGCGCGCGGGGAGGCGGGCGGCCGGGCCGGCCGGGTCGGGTGGGACATCGCGGAGGCATCGTAGCCCCGGCCCTGCGTGCTAGCATTCCGGCGTCGTTCGCCAGCCTCCTCGAGGGCCGACGTGCAGCTCTTCACCCTCGCCTTCACCCACCCGATCGAATTCGGCGCGTCCGTCGGCGTCACGGTCCTGATGATCTACGTCATCGCCCGGGCGGCGTTCTCGGCCGACGGGCGGGCCTCCTGGACCCGCCGGATCACCGGCCCAAATGGGAAATGGCTGTTCGGGCTCCTCTTCGTGGCCTGGGCCGTGGTCTTCGGGATCGGCCTCCAGCTCGTCCCGCACGAGGGGGCCAACTCGCCCTACGGCGGCCTGGGCCTCCTGGCGATGTTCACCGGCTTCTTCGTGATGATGGGCTTCATCTGGAGCGTCATCGGCGAATAGGCAGAGGCGTTCACGCTCCGGTCTCGGTTCAGCCTTGCGCTGACGACCTGGGGGCGCCGCGGCCGGTGCAACACTGTGGATAAGTCCCTTCCCTGCGGCGTCGCCCGCGCTAGGATGCGGGAGCCTGCCGCCCTCGACTGAGGGCCGCGTCTCCGCATCGCTGCAATGGGGCTTCGGCCGGCGAGTCCGGCCACGTCCGTCAGGGAGGGTTCTGGCGATGTCTCGACGCCTAATCGCGGTCGTAACCGCGTTCGTCCTCGTGATCGGGCAGGCGGGAGCCGCGCTCGCCGCGACCGCCGCCACTCAGGCCCCGGCCCGGGGCCCGGCCTCCGCCCCGATCGACCAGGAGCTCCTCGCGGCGCTCCGCGACGGCAGCGTCGATCGCTTCGTCGTCGAGTTCGGCGCAAAGGCCAACCTCGCCGGCGCCTCGAAGATCACGGACCACGAGGCACGCGGCAAGTTCGTCCTCGACGCCTTGACCGGGACGGCCAGCCGGTCCCAGGGTGCGGCCCGGGCCCTCGCGGCCAAGGCCCACGCCAAGGCCACGAGCTACTGGCTCATCAACGTCTTCGTGGTCGAGGGCGACGCCGATCTCGCGGCCCGATTCGCGAAGCTCGAGGGTGTCGCCCGGATCCGGGCCCTCAAGACCTACCCGCTCGTCGAGCCGGTCGAGATGAAGGCGGCGATCCTCGCCGCCTCGGGCGACCCCGAATGGGGCGTCGCCAAGATCCGCGCGCCCGAGGCCTGGGACGCCGGCGTCCTGGGCCAGGGCGTCGTGGTGGCCAACGTCGACACCGGCGTCGACTTCATGCATCCGGCCCTCATCAACCAGTACCGCGGCAGCGACGGGGCTGGCAGCTTCGACCACGACTACAACTGGTGGGACCCGACCGGCATCTGCGGCGGCGAGCCGTGCGACAACGCCGGCCACGGGACGCACACCATGGGCACGATGGTCGGCGGCGACGGCCCCGGCCCGTTCGTGCCCGATATCGGCGTCGCGCCCGGCGCCCGCTGGATCGCGGCCAAGGGCTGCGAAGACTTCGGCTGCTCCGAGGAGGCCCTCCTGTCTTCCGGCCAGTGGATTCTCGCCCCGACCGACCTGGCCGGCGCCAACCCCGATCCCTCCAAGCGACCGGACATCGTCAACAACTCGTGGGGCGGCGGGCCCGGCGATCCCTTCTACCTCGAGACGGTCCAGGCCTGGCGGGCCGCCGGGATCATCCCGGTCTTCGCATCCGGCAACCCCGGCCCGTTCTGCGGCGAGGGTGGCTCGCCCGGTGACTTCCTCGAGTCGTTCAGCGCCGGCGCGACCGACATCAACGACGACATCGCCGAGTTCTCGGGCCGCGGCCCGTCGGTCTACGGCAAGATCAATCCCGACATCGCGGCGCCCGGCTTGGACGTCGTCTCGAGCGTCCCGGGCGGCGGCTACGAGTCGTTCTCGGGAACGTCGATGGCGGCGCCCCACACGTCCGGCACCCTGGCCCTCATCCTGTCGGCCGAGCCGTCCCTCATCGGCGATCCCAACAACTTCGTGACCGCGACGGACGCCGTCCGATCGACGGCGGTCGACCGACTCGACGATTCGTGCGGCGGGGCCGAGGACGGCGACCCGAACAACGTCTACGGCGACGGCCGGATTGACGCCAAGGCCGCGGTCGACCTCGTCGCGACGGGCGGCACGCTCGCCGGCACCGTGACCGACGTCGACACCGCCGCTCCCGTCGCCGGAGCGACCGTCACCGCATCCGGCGGCTTTCGCGACTTCAGCGTCGTGACCGACGCCGCGGGCCAGTACCAGATGTTCCTCGCCGCCGGCATCTACGCCGTGACGGCCCAGGCCTTCGGCTACGCGCTGGCCCTCAACGTCGACGTCGAGGTCGTCACCGACGAGACCACGACAAGCGATTTCGCCCTCACGGCCCTGCCGCGGTTCGACATCAGCGGCATTGTCCGGGCCGCAGAGGACGAATCGCCGATCGAGGGCGCGAGCGTCGTTGCCCTCGGCACCCCGGTCGCCCCGGCGATCACCGATGCGACGGGCGCCTACAGCCTGACCTTGCCGATCGGGACCTGGACGATCCGGGCCTCGGCCGGCGGCTGCACCGAAAACGTGATCCAGGAGGGCGTCGAGCTCGTCGACCACGACATCAGCCTCGACTTCGCGCTGGGCCGCAAGCTCGACGACTTCGGCCATGGATGCCGGCCGATCGCCTTCGACTGGGTCGACGCCACGACCGACACCGCCCTCTACGGCGACGACTTCGTCGGCCGGCTCCACCTGCCATTCACCTTCACCTTCTACGGCGAGTCGTACGACCAGGTCTTCATCTCCGACAACGGCTACGTCAACTTCCTGGGCGCCGACCTCTTCAACCCGTTCCCCGTCTCGATCCCGTCCGAGGGCTCGCCGAACGCGGCGATCTACGCCCTGTGGCGGGACCTCCACCTGGTCGGCGACGCCCAGGTGTCGTATGCGACGATCGGCTCGCCCGGGGACCGAACGTTCGTCCTGGAGCTGACCGACATCGGCGTCCGCGGCTCGGCCGCGAGCCTCGATCTCGAGATCAAGCTCCACGAATCCGGCGAGACCGTCGACCTCCTGTACGGCGACAACCCGGCGAACCCGGGCGACGGCCGGGGGGCAACCATCGGCATCGAGAACGCCGATGGCACCGACGCCCTGGAGTTCTCGTTCGGCGACTCGCTCGTGACCCGGAACTCGGCCTACCGCTACGAGCTCGTGCAGTCAGGCCTTGTCCACGGCACCGTCACCGATCTCAACGACGGCCTGCCGATCGCCGGCGCGACGGTCTTCGCTGAGCCGGGCCTCGGCGCCACGACGACAGCCGCCGACGGGACGTACAGCCTGCGGCTGTACCCCGGCGACTACGACCTGACGATCTCGGCCCCGGGCTACATCGCCGAGGTCAGCCCCATCACGATCCTCGACGGCGGCGACGTGACCCACGACGCTGCCCTTGCGGCGCCGGTCCCGACCGTCGACCCGACCAGCGTCTCGATCGAGGCGGCATTCGGCGACGATCCGGTCACCACGGTCGTCACCCTCGGCAACAGCGGCACGGCCGCCATGACCTGGGAGGCCAAGGAGCGGAGCCGCGGCTCGAGCCCGCCCGTCATCGGCGGGACCGTGGCCGGCACCGGGGCCTGGCGCCAGGACGTCAACCCCGCGACCCGAGTCGCGGTGAACGGCGGCGGCACGGCCCTCGCCCACCCGCGCACCTATCGCTGGACGGCCGCCCAGCCGTCGGCCGACATGGCCATCCTCGTGTACGCCGACGACCCGATCCACCCGGCCCCCCAGACGTACGTCGACCAGGCCCTCCAGCGCCTCGGCCTGTCGTACACGGCCCACTACGATGCCGACTTCGAGGGCTTCGTCAACGACCTCGAGTCGGGAACGTGGGACCTGGTCATCTTCGCCGACGACAACTGGGGCCCCGACTTCTCGGTCTTCGACGCCCTGAATGCCTACGTCGTCAACGGCGGGCGCCTCATCTTCCATTCGTGGGTCGTCGAATTCGATCCCTCGCATCCGCTGTTCGCGACCCTCGGCTTCGGCTTCTCGGAGAGCCTCTTCGAACAGCCGGCCGACGTCCACTGGTGGCAGCCGGACCATCCGGCCTTCACCTTCCCCGAGCTGGCGCCGGAGCCGACCGAGCTCGACAACGTCGGGTTCTTCGTCTACGGCCAGCGGGGCGACCCGATCGACGCCGCCGAGGCGATCGCCGGCTACACGACGCCAGGTCCAGACAAGGGCCAGGCGGCGCTCGTCATCGGGAACGAGGAGCGAACGGCCTTCAGGGGCTTCCTCGACGCCCAGAACAGCGCCGACCTCGACGGGGACGGCGTGCCCGACGGCGTGGAGCTGTGGGAGAACCTCGCCATCGGCATCGGCCAGGGCTTCTTCACCGACGTCACGTGGCTGTCGGAGGATCCGACGACCGGTGCCATCGGCGTGGGCGCGAGCGACGAGGTGACCCTCACGATCGGCGATCCGAACCTCGCCCCCGGCGAGTACCGGGCCTCGGTCGTCTTCCAGACGAGCGCCCCGAAGCCCCGCTCCGTGACCGTCGACGTGACGCTGACGGTCGCCTTGCCCGACTCGTGGGGCGGCCTGTCCGGCGTCGTGACCGACGCCCACACCGGGGAGCCGATCGCAGGCGCGAGCGTCGTCGCCCACGCCGAGTGGAACGGCGCGCCCCTCGACGCGAGCGCGACGACCGCCGGCGACGGCAGCTATGGCCTGCTCGCGCCGGCCGGTACCTGGGCGACTGAGTACGGCAAGGCCGGCTACGTCACCCTCACCCGCGACGAGATCGTCGAGGCCGGCACGACCCGGACCGACGTCAACGCCGAGCTCCACCGCACCGTCCCCCACGGGGTCGTCGAAGGTGGCCCATTCACCTACACCCTGACCGAGGGCCGAACCGGCAGCGGCACGGTCACGGTCTCCAATCCCGCGGGCCACACCGACCTCACCTTCGAAGTCGGCGAGGTCAACCTCGGCGGCGGGCCCGGCACAACCGCGACCGTCACCGCCGGCTCGCGCGGCGTGACGGGCATCGACCCGAACGCCGTCTCGACGCAGGGCGGCAATCGCCCGACAGTGACCCTGCCGCGAGGCATCCGGGCGATCGGCGACGTCCTCGCCAGCTGGCCGGCCGAAGGGCTCGACCTGCCGTGGGGCGTCGGCTACACCGGCAACGTCTGGCTGTCCGACCCGATCGACAACGGTGACCTCTGCAGCTTCGCCGGGATCTGCGTCGACACCGAGTTCAGCCCCGGCGGCACGCCCACCGGTGCCTCGTTCGAGACGACCTTTGGCGACTGGGCGGGCGACATGGCGTACGACACCGGACGTGGGCTGCTCTGGCAGGTCGCGGTCGGTGGCGACAACGGGATCTACGGCCTCGACCCGGCCGACGGCTCGGTCGAGCAGGTGATCACCGGCTCGCCGTGGGACAACATCAGCCAGCGCGGCCTGGCCTACGACCCGGCCGGCGACGTGTTCTACATCGGCGGCTGGAACGAGGGCATCGTCTACCGCGTCGCCGGCCCGTCGTGGCCGACGCCGGGCGAGACCCTCAACCAGTGCAGCCCGCCCGATCCCGTGATCTCCGGCCTCGCCTGGAACGGCTCCTTCGGGATGCTGTGGGAAGCCACGAACAGCGAGTCCGACACGATCTACCTCCTCGATCCGACGACGTGCGAGGCGTCGATGGCGATCCCGCACCCGGATCCGTTCTTCAACGGCGCCGGCCTCGAGCTCGATGCTGTCGGCAACCTTTGGACGGTCAGCCAGGCCGGCCGCACGGCCTACCTCATCGAGTCCGGCCTGCCGACCTTCAGCGACGTTCCGTGGCTGACGGTCACGCCGGAGAGCGGCTCGGTCGCCCCCGACGGATCGTTGGACCTCACCATCGATGTCGACACGACCGGCCTGGAGCCGGGCGTCTACCGGGCGATCGTCGTCGTCCAGACGAACGACCCCGAGCTCGGCAACGTCCAGGTGCCGGTGACGCTCATCGTGCCGGCCTACCAGCAGGGGATCAACGCCGGCGGCGGGTCGTACCTCGACCCGGCGACCGGCGTCGCGTTCGCCCCCGACCAGGCCTTCTCGAGCGGCGGCTTTGGCTACGTCGGCCCGAGCTCCAGCCGGTCGACCGGGGTGGACATCGCGGGCACCGATCGTGACCCGCTCTACCAGGACCTCCGGAACGGCATGACCGGCTACCGGTTCACCGTCCCGAACGGCGTCTACCAGGTCGACCTGTCATTCGCGGAGCTCCAGCTCCAGCAGGCCGGCGCACGCGTCTTCGGCGTGGCTCTCGAGGGCTCGGCCGTCCTGTCCGACTTCGACGTCTACGCCGCGGCCGGCGGCCGGCGCATCGCCCTCGATCGGACCTTCCTCGTCGAGGTCACCGACGGCGTCCTCGACATCACCTTCTCGGCCCAGCGCGGTGACAACCCGATCATCAACGCCATCCTCGTCACGGAGGTGCCGCCCGGCAGTCCGGGCTGAGATCTATCGTCTCCGAAGGCGACCCGAGGGCCTCGCCACCGGCGGGGCCCTCGCGTTTCCGGGCGCTCGGCTCAGCCTCGCTTGCGGGCGATCCCGGACCCGGGCCCGGCTCAGCCTCGCTTGCGGGCGATCCAGGCCTCCTCGGTCGGCCAATGGCGGGCCCACTCGCGAGTGGCCAGCCCGAAGGGCACCTCTTCGCCCGGCAGCCCGCCGCCGCCCCCGTAGGTGGGTCGCTCCGGGGCCCGGATCTCGACGAGACGCTCGATCTCGAGGCCGCTCTGCCGAAGGAGCCCGATCCACTCGCCGTGTGAGAGGTGGAACTCGACGGACGTCTCGTCCGGCCAGGTGTAGCGACGATCGTGGAAGTACGACCGGAGGAGCCGGTCGCCGGCGGGACCGTCGTCCTCGAGCTCCCCGGTGACGAGCATGAAGATCGGATGGTTCGTCAGGAACACGAGCCGCCCGCCTGGACGAAGCAGCCGGGCCGCCTCCGGAATCCAGGCGTAGGGGTCGGCCCACAGGCAGGCGCCGTATTCCGAGATCGCGAGGTCGAAGCTGGCGTCCGGGTAGGGGACGGCCTCGGCGTTGCCGAGGAGCAGCGGGAACTCCAGGCCGTGCTCGGCCTGGAGCATCCGGGCGGTCGCGAGCTGGTTCGGCGAGTTGTCGATCCCGACGGGCCGCGCCCCCAGGCGGGCGAGCCAGGCCGACACGTAGGCGGTCCCGCAGCCCAGCTCGATCGCATCGCGGCCGGCAAGATCGTCGGGGAGCAGGCCCAGCTCGGATTCGGGCACATTCCAGATCCCCCAGGACGCGACGGGCTCGGCCCAGGCGCGCCGGCCTCGGGGCTCGAAGTCGGGCGCCCATCGATCCCAGGCCTCGCGGTTGGCGGCGACGTGCTCGGCCAGGGTCTCGGCAAGCGATCGGTCATCCATGGCGGGTGATGGTACGGCGGAC
>MGOD01000083.1:22565-29057 GCA_001795245.1 Chloroflexi bacterium RBG_16_70_13 | reverse complement strand
CCGACATGCAGAGTGCATAGACTTTATGCGTTGCGCTCGTTCGGAGCGAAGACGCTCGCCGCTTGAGGAGATCGGATCGCGTGGACGCCCGGGAGATCCAGGTCGCCGCCGCCCACCAGGCCGCCGTCGTCGCGGCCACCGATGCCGAGTGGGTCAACCCGCGCGACCCGGCCAAGGCCCTCGGGCCGGACGGGCAGCCCGCGGTCAGCCGGCGCGCGCCGCTGTGGCAGGACGTGCCCGACGAGAAGTGGAACGACTGGCGCTGGCAGCTCAGCAACAGGGTCAATACACTCGAGGAGGTCGGCGCCGTCCTCAACCTGACCGAGGAGGAGCAGGAGGGACTTTCGGCGCCGGACAAGTTCCGGGTCGACATCACGCCCTACTTCCTGAGCCTCATCGACCCCGACGACCCGGCCGACCCGATCCGGCGCCAGGTCATCCCGGTGGGCCGTGAGCAGGAGGCCTTCACGGCGATGATGGAGGACTCGCTGGCCGAGGACCGCCACTCGCCGGTCCCGGGGCTCGTCCACCGCTACCCCGACCGGGTCCTGATGCTCGTCACGACCCAGTGCGCGAGCTACTGTCGCTACTGCACGCGGTCACGGATCGTGGGCGACCCGACCCAGAACTTCAACAGCCGCGAGCACGAGGCCCAGCTCGAGTACCTCCGCCGGACGCCCCAGGTCCGCGACGTCCTCATCTCCGGCGGCGACGGCCTCACCCTCGCCCCGAAGCTGTTCGAGCGGATCCTTCGAGGGCTCCGCGAGATCCCCCACATCGAGATCATCCGGATCGGCTCGCGAGTGCCCGTCTTCCTGCCGCAGCGGATCGACGACGAGCTCTGCGCGATGCTCGAGAAGTACCACCCGCTGTGGATCAACCTCCACTTCAACCACCCCAACGAGATCACCCCGGAGGTCTCCCGCGCGGTCGACAAGCTCACGAGGGCGGGCCTGCCCGTCGGCAACCAGAGCGTCCTCCTCGCCGGCGTCAACGACTGCGTCCACATCCAGCGCTCGCTCGTCCACAAGCTCGTCGAGAACCGGATCCGGCCGTACTACCTGTACCAGTGCGACCTCGTCGAGGGATCCGGCCACTTCCGGACGCCGGTCGGCAAGGGCCTCGAGATCATGGAGGGCCTGCGCGGGCACACCTCCGGCTATGCCGTCCCGACCTACGTCATCGATGCACCCGGCGGCGGCGGCAAGATCCCGGTCATGCCGAACTACCTCATCTCGTACTCAGACCACAAGGTCGTCCTTCGGAACTACGAGGGCTACATCACCACCTACGAGGAGCCCGAGACCTACCAGAAGCACGACCAGGCCTCGTGTGCCTACTGCCAGGCCCAGCGGCCGGAGCCCGGCCAGTCCGGCGTCCTGGGCCTCCTCGAGGGCGAACGGCTGTGGATCGAGCCGGCCGGCTTCGAGCAGACGCACCAGCGCGGCAACGTCGAGGCCCACCGGCTCCAGGACCCGTCGAAGTGGGTGCCGTTCGGGGTCGGGGCGATCGAGGGGAAGGCAGGAGCCCCGCTCAAGGTGATTGAACCTGGCGCCGGTCCCGGTCCGGCGGCCGAGCACCGGGAATACGGCCCCGGCGAGGAGCCTCGCCCGCGCGAAGGGGAGCCGACCGCGTCAGCGCACGGGGAGCTGCTCTAGGAGAACGTCCTCAGGAACGCCACCACGAACGCCACCGTCGTGATGACGATCAGGCCGACCGTCAGGACCCCGATCGTGATCCACTGTCGCGGCGATCGGGCACCGACGATCCGGCCGGCGACGATCACCCCCAGGAAGGCTCCGAGCAGCAGCCCGACGGGCAGATTCCCGAACACCTGCATGAACGGGCCCGTCGTCAGGGTCGACGTCAATGCCCAGGTTGCCAGGCCCACGAGTGGAGCGAGGACCCATCGCCCGACGCTCACCTTCGGGTCGTTCATCGGCCCACCTCTCTCTTTCGGATCGGCCTGATCATGGCTTCGCCCGTGCGCCGAACAGCTCGGCCGAGGCGCGGCTCAGGTAGTTGTAGTCGCCGGTGACGAGCACGCTGCCATCCGGCAGCAACGTAGCCGTATGGCCCCCGGCGGCCCTGGGCCATGCTCGCGATCGCCGTCCATGAACCGCTCGGCGGGTCGTATAGATCGGCGGAGCTCAGCGGGTCATCAGCCTCGGACCACCCTCCGGCAACGAGCGCGCGTCCGTCGGGCAGGAGCGTGGCGGCATGACCGCCGCGTTCGCCGTGCATTGCACCGGTCGCCACCCACGAGTCGCGAACCGGGTCGTACAGTTCGGCGGAGCCCGCAGTCGCGCCGCCGCCGGCGACGAGGACGATGCAGTCGGGGAGCACCGTGGCCGTGTGCCGGCCCGAGCCTGGCCCATGTTCGCCGCGACCGGCCAGGACCCGGTGGCTGGGTCGTACAGCTCGACCGAGGCCAGCGGTTCGCCTGCGTTGCTCCAGCCACCCGTCACGAGCATCGTGCCGTCAGGTAACAGCGTCGCCGTGTGGCCGCTTCGGGCTTCGGCCATAGACCCGGTTGCGGCCCACGATTCGGTCGCCGGGTCGTAGATCTCGAGATCTCGGTGGTTGGTCCGGGGCGCTGGCTTGTCGTGACCTCCGGCGACCTCGACGCCGGCCCCACGCATCCTCCCACCAAGGCAAGGATCAGCGGGGCTGCGCGGCGATCCGACTCATACCTACGGATTCAAGATCGTGGTCGCGTATATCACCTTGCTGTCCGGGGCGATGGCAAGAATCGTGGCCGACGAGCCGCCGTCCGCCTCGGGCTCGATGGCCAACGCGTACACGATCCCTCTGACACTGGTCGCGATGGCCCAGAACTCCGAGCCCGCCCGGCGGAGCTCGACCGGCCAGCCTGGGCGCGTCTGGCCATCCGAGCCGACCGCAAGGAGACGCCCGCCGACGGACTCGTCTCGAGCTTTCAGGGCGACGTACAGGGTGCCGCCTGGTCCGACGCCGGGGACGGCGAGCGACGGACAGCTGATCCCATCCTGCCCAAGCCACGGGTCGGGCCGCTCGAGCTCGCCGGCGACGATCGGCCAGCCCGCCATGACGGTGAGTGACGGGTCGAGACCGTAGATCGCATCATCGATCTCGCTATAGACGAAGACCGTGCCGCCTGGGTCCGCGATCGGCGGCCGTGGGAGCGGCACCCCGCACTCATATGCGCCGTCGCCGTCTGGCGGGAGCATGCCAGTCGCGATCGGAAGCTCCGACGACCTCGCCACGATGGCTCCGTCGAGGTCATCAACCTTGATAACCCGGGTCGTACGAGGGACCTGATCCGGGCTGGCGACCGCAAGAATGATCCGCCCGTCGTGTCCGAATGCCGGCGCCGAAGCGATGCCGTCGACCGAGACTGGCCAGCCCGGGCGCGCGCCGGTGAGATCGATCGCCGTGATCTCGCTCAGCTTCGGGGACAGGACGGATCCCTGGACGCCGTAGGCACCCCAGCCGGGTCCGATGGCCCAGCGATCTCCTGGCCAGGTCGGGATAACTGGAACCGGGACCCCGCTCCGGACGGCGGCGGTGGCGGTTACGTTCACGAGCGCGATGGTATGGCTCGGCTGCCCCGGGGTGATCACGTCGCTCCCTGGAGACGTTTCGGCCAGGGCCAGCCCGTTGCCCGTCGCGAGGGCCGCGTAGTCGGATCCACCAAGGCTGACCGGCCATCCTCGGAGCGGGAATCCCTCCGAGTCGAACGCAAACGCAGCGATCGGGCTGAACATGTTCCCGTCGGGGTTCTCCAGCGTGCAGACGACCCGTACGGAGCCGTCCGGGAAGACGGGCAGCAGCAGTTCGCAGGCCGTGGAGCTCCGCACGGTGATCGGCCACCCCAGGACCGGCGACCCGGCGGGGTCGAGGCGCGTCAGGATCGAGCCGCCGGGTCGCGGGATCGAGACGAACAAGGTGCCGTTCGCGCCGGGGGCCATCCGGATGTCCAGGCCGAGCTGTCTGGCGGACAGCAACGGGGCCTGGGAGACTGACGGCCGCAGCGTCGGGGCGGCCGAAGGCGCCAGCGTCGGTGCCGCGCTCGAAGGGCTCGGGTGTGCTGGCGAGCCCGACTGGGGGCCGGACGGCGACGGTGCCTCGGCGGTTGGCCCGCGGCTCGGGCCCACCTCGGCCGGGCTTGAACAGCCGGCGATGAGGGACACACAGAGCACTGAGGACGCGAGAGCTCGGGTCATTTCGCCCACCTCGATTGCCCGTGAGACGCGCTCGAACCTCTCCTGTGACGGGCCGTGCCGTCCCGAGATCGACACGCACGCGCCCGTCCGTAGGATGCGCGCCATGCGCGTCCCTTCCCGCTCCCCCCGGCTCTTCTACGGCGGGATCGTCGTCTGGGTCACGGCGCTCGTCCTGGTCGTCACCGCCGGCGCCCGGACGGCGCCCGGCGCCTTCCTCCTCGACATGGAGGCCGACACCGGCTGGTCGAAGGGGCTCCTGTCGCTGGCGGCCGCGCTGGGGCTCATCGTCTTCGGCGTTGCCGGGCCGGTCAGCGGCGTGCTCATGGGCCGTCACGGCGTGCGCCGCGTCACGCTCGCGGCCCTTGCCGTCACCGCGGCGTCGATGGTCGCCTCCACCCAGGTCACGGAGGCCTGGCAGCTCGCCTTCTTCTTCGGCCTGACGTCGGGCCTGGGCACGGGCTGGTCGCGAGCGTCCTCGCGGCGACGGTCGGGACACGCTGGTTCGTGGAGCGGAGCGGCATCGTCCTCGGCATCCTCGGCGCCAGCAACAGCGCCGGCCAGCTCGTCTTCTCGTTCGGCAAGCGCAACGTCGGCGTCATCTACGGTTGGGTCTTCGCCTCGCACATGGTCGGCGCGGCCATCGCGGCGTTCGTGGCCGGCGTCACCCGTGACCTCGTCGGGGACTACGCCATGCCTTCATCGTCGCCGGCTGGATGACCGTGGCGGCCGGGATCGTGGCCCTCTCGATCCGCCGCGCCGGAACGCAACCGGCGGCGCCCGCCACGGCGACCTGATGGCGGCGCACGTGGCGCGTCCGTGCTAGGCTCGCGGCTCGAATCCCCAGTGCGCAACTCGGAGATCGCCGCACCCGTGATTCAGGCAGCGTCCACCCAAGCCTCCGGCATCGGCGAGTTGCGTCCCGCGCCCGCCGACCTGCCCGACCCGGCCATCGCGCCGCCGGTCGTCGCCGAATCCGGCGACCCTTTCGCAGCCGTCCGGGTCACGGCCCTCATCGCCCGTATCGAGCGGGGCCGCCCGGTCCGGCTGGCGGCGATCGTCGACCGCCTCAACGCCACCTGGGTCGACTGGCTCTTCTCCGAGCGCGTCGTCGGCGACGCGATCATCCAGCTGGCCGCCAACTGGGCCGCGGACTACCGGACGACCGCCGGCATCGTCGTCGACGGCGGGCCGCTCGGGGCGACCGTCACGATCGAGGATTCCTCCCGGGTCGATCCCTGGATCGTCCGCAAGGCCCAGCGCCAGGCCGACGCCTGCCGCGAGGCGCTCCTCGACTTCAGCCGCCGCGAGCGGACGACCGGCCATGACTGACCGGATTGTCAATGCTCGCCAGGGGCACCCGGCGCCGCCCCAGTCCCCGGGCCGCTGCGCGTGTCCCCGGCGGGCCCGGTCGTCCTGACCGGTCACCCGCCCGCCCTGCGTCCCTGACGTCCCCGGCGCGCTCGGCGCGCCGACCCTCGGAGGTTCGATCCCATGGCCGACAACGGCTACGCCAATGACGCGCTCGTTTCCGCCGACTGGGCGCTCGCGCACCTCGACGATCCCTCGATCCGCTTCGTCGAGGTCGACGTCGACACGACCATTTACGACCAGGGCCACCTGCCCGGCGCGGTGAGCTGGAACTGGACGACCCAACTCTCTGATGGCCTCACTCGCGATATCGCCGGCCGGGCCGACTTCAGCCGCCTCCTCCAGCAGAGCGGCATCGGGCCGGACACCACGATCGTCGTCTACGGCGACAACCAGAACTGGTTCGCCGCGTGGGCCTACTGGCAGCTCCGGCTGTACGGGCACGACAAGGCAAAGCTCCTCGACGGCGGCTGGAAGCTCTGGACGGCCCGCGGCTTGCCGACGACGACCGACATCCCGAGCTACCCGGCGACGCGCTACGAGCTGCCCGAGCCCGACTTCTCGCTGCGGGCCTTCCGCGACGACATCCTGCCCCGGCTCGGCGAGGCCGGGCTGTCGCTCGTCGACGTCCGCAGCCCGGCCGAGTTCCGGGGCGAGGTCCTCGCCCCTCCGGGCCTGTCCGAGACGGCCCAGCGGGCCGGCCACATCCCGGGCGCGGTCTCGGTGCCGTGGGCCCAGACGGTCGGGGAGGACGGGACCTTCAAGAGCGCCGCCGAGCTCCGCGACCTCTATGCGGCGAACGGCGTCTCCAACGACCAGGACATCATCACCTACTGCCGGATCGGCGAGCGGGCGAGCCACAGCTGGTTCGTCCTCCACGAGCTTCTCGGCTACGACCGGGTCCGCAACTACGACGGCT
>MGOD01000083.1:15087-22462 GCA_001795245.1 Chloroflexi bacterium RBG_16_70_13 | reverse complement strand
GGAGTGGGGGAGCATGATCGGGGTCCCGATCGAGAAGGGCTGAGCCCTGCCGACGCGAGTGGGCCGCCGGCCGCCAGGCCGGCGGCCCTCGCGTCCGGCCGCGTCCGCGAGTCGTGACGCCGAGTCACGTTCCGAACGTCGAAGCCGGCCGCCGGCCCGTGACGCCGCCCGCGGCCCACGAAGTCGTGACCCGGGGTCATGATCCCGTGCCGAGGACCCTGTGAGCGCGCCGCTGGAGCGCTTGCGACGCCGAAACGTGACTGGGGGTCACGTGGTTCATCGATGTCGTGGCGACCACGCTGAGTCCACGACGGAATCGCGTGCCCTGGCGTTGCCGGAGGACTCCGCCAATCTCAGTCGATGGCTGTTCGATGAGCCGCGCTCATCGCGAGCGACGAGCGGCACTCCAGGCCACCGGCACGCTCCGGGACGGCCAGGTCGACCCCCCGGCCTAGCCGAAGCTCGGGTCCGGCACGACCCGGGCGGGATCGACGAGCTCCGGGGCGGTCGTGCAGAACGTGTCGTGATCGGTGATGCGGCAGCCGAGCGCCAGCAGGAGCGCGACGGCAGGGTGGGGGCCGCCGAGCGTGAACCTCAGGCGGGCCGCCGGGTCGGGCTGCGGCGACGGCGTCCGGACGGGCGTGCTCCGGAGCGCTGTCACCAGCGCGAGCCGGGGATCCGCGTCGGGGGCGATCGCCAGGTGGTCGAGCACGCGACCGGGGCCCATCCGCCCATCGCGGACCGCACCGACGGCGACGGCGCGCCCGTCGACCTCGACCCTGAAGGCCACGCCACCGGGCCGCGAGGCCCAGTGCCGGTAGTGGGCGGCGAAATCCCGGCCGCTCCACGTGAGCTCGAGGGCGCTCGTGTCCCCGGGGCCCACCTCGCCCGATTTCGCCCGGCCCGGCCACCATTCGGCGGCTGTGTCGGGGACGGGCAGGGTCAGCGGCGCCTCGAGGTACAGGATCGGCCAGACGGGCTGCATCCCCGAGCGGGCATACAGGGTCAGCGCCCGCGGGTCGGCCGAGCTGCTCGTCGTCCAGTCGGCGACATCGACCGCCTCGAACAGCCCACGGAGGAGGCGCCCACCGGCACCCTGGCCGTACGCTTCCGGATCGACGAAGAGGTCCGTGACGTGCGCCGCCGGGCGTGGCCCTCCGACGACCGCGGCCCCTGCGTAGCCGATGATCGCGCCGTCCCGCTCGGCCACGAGCAGGGTTGCCTCGGCGAGGAGATGATCGAGGTACAGGTAGCCCGGCCAGCGCGGGGCGGTTGTCGGCTCGCCGTTGGCCCCCGCGATGCGGTCGATCGACTCGAAGTCGTCGCGCGTCGCCGGGCGGACCTGGATCCCTGGGTCGGGCATGGCGCCATCTATCATCGCAGCGTGATCCCGCATCGCAGCGCGAGCCCGTCCCGAGCGTCGCTCGACAGGCCCACGAGCCTGCCGCCCGGGCTTCGCTGTGCCCGCCTCCCGGAGCTCGATGGCGTCGCCCCGATCGACGTCGCCGAGCGGCTTCGCGACCTGCCGGGGATGGCCCTCCTCGAGAGCGCCCGACCCGGCCGGAACGCACGCTGGAGCTACCTGGCCGCCGATCCGGTCGCGGTCCTAGACGCGCCGGCGGACGGCGCTGATCCCTTCGCCACGGCCCGCCGCGTCCTCGGCCGGCTGAGCGCAGACAAGGTCGCGATCCCGGACGCGCCGCCGTTCACCGGCGGTCTCGTCGGGTACCTCTCGTACGACTTCGGCCGGCGGCTGGAGCGGCTGCCCTCGCTCGCTGCCCCCGACCAGGAGCTCCCGCTCCTGCGCCTCGCCCTCCACGACTGGGTGGTCGCCTGGAATCGACGGACCGGCCACGCCTGGCTCGCGGGCCGGGCGCTCGACGAGCGGATCGGGCGCCTCGACGAACGACTCGATGTGATCGCGGAACGGCTCCGGGCCGCGGCCGACGAGGATGGCGGGCTCGATCCGCGGGTTCCGGCCTGGCACGCGCCACTGACCCCCGAGCCGGCCCGCGCGATCGAGCTCAGGTCCGGCCTTGGCCGGGCCGCCTTCGAGGCCGGTGTCGAGGCGGTCCGCGACGAGATCGCCCGCGGCGAGATCTACCAGGCCAACCTGACCCGACGCCTGGAGGCGCCCTTCCGGGGCGACCCGTGGCCCCTCTACCGGCGCCTCCGGACCGGCGATCCCGCGCTCTTCGCGGCCTACCTCGACCTCGGCCCGAGCCCGGTCACGGGCGCCACTCGGGCGATCCTCTCGGCGTCCCCGGAGCCGTTCCTGGCGCTCACGAGCGATGGCCGGGTGGCGGCCGACCCGATCAAGGGCACCCGCCCGCGCGGTCGCGATCGGGCCGAGGACCGGGCCCTGGCCCGCGAGCTTCTGGCCTCGTCGAAGGACCGCGCCGAGAACGTCATGATCGTCGACGTCCTCCGGAACGACCTCGGGCGGGTCTGCCGGCCGGGGACGGTCCGGGTGCCCCGCCTCTGCCGCCTGGAGCGGACCGCGGCCGTCCAGCACCTCGTCTCGACCGTGACCGGAGCGCTCCGGCCCGGCCTCGATGCCTTCCACCTGCTCGCGGCGTCGTTCCCGGGCGGCTCGATCACCGGCGCACCCAAGATCCGGGCGATGCAGCTCCTCGAGGCCCACGAGCCCGTTCGCCGCGGCCCGTACACCGGGGCGGCCGGCTGGATCGGGGCGGACGGGGCGATGCAGACGAGCATCCTCATCCGGACGTTCGTCGCCGACGGAACGCGGCTGACCCTTCACGTTGGCGGCGGGATCACGTGGCGAAGCGACCCGGCTGCGGAGTGGGACGAGACCGTGGCCAAGGCCCGCGGGCCGCTCTCGGCCATCGGTGGGCGTGAGATCGAGGCGTGAGCGACGACCCCGCCCACGTCTGGGTCGACGGGCGCCTCCTGCCCGCGGAGGGCGCCCACGTGTCCACCTTCGATCGCGGCTTCCAGCTCGGCGACGGGATCTTCGAGACGCTCCGCGCCCGGGGTGGGCGGCTGACCGAGCTCGACGAGCACCTCGCCCGACTCGGGCGGTCAGCGACCGGCCTCGACATCGACCTCCCCGCAGACATCGATGCCCGAGTCCGGGCCGGCATCCGCACGCTGCTCGAGGCCGAGGGCCTCGCCGGACCCGATGACGATGCCTCCGTGCGCATCACCGTGACCCGAGGCGCCTTCAGGGGCCGTGGCCTCCTGCCGCCGCCCGGGGCGGCCGCTCCGACGATCGCGATCCAGGCCTGGCCGATCTCGCCACCGCCGGCCGGCCACCTGACCGACAGCCTCCATCTCGTCACGAGCGACATCCGGCGCGACCCCGAGAACCCCCTGGCCACGCTCAAGACGACGAGCCGCGCCGACTACGTCCACGCCCGGCTGGAGGCCCGCCGGGCCGGCGCCGACGACGCCCTCTTCCTGACCACCGACGGCCACCTGTCCGAGGCCACGAGCGCGAACGTCTTCCTCGTCCGGAGCAGCGAACTGGCCACCCCCGATCTCGCCTGCGCGATCCTGCCCGGGACGACGCGGAGCTGGATCCTCGGCTGGGCCCCGGGCGCCGGCCTGCGCCCGACCGAGGGCTGGCTCACGACGCGCGACCTGGCGGAGGCCGACGAGGCGTTCCTGTGCTCGAGCGTCGCGGGCATCCTGCCGGTCACGTCCTTCGAGGGCCGACCCATCGGCACCGGGCGGCCGGGCCCGGTCACCCTCCGGGCGAGGGCCGAACGGGAGGCCTTTATCCGGGGCGAGTCACCGCAGGGCTCCACCGCCGGGCCCCGGCCCGGCACGGCACCGTGACCCGGGCCGAGCTCGTCGCCCGCACGTCCCAGCTCATCGACGAGGGCGTCCGGCTCCAGGCCAACCCGTCCCTCGATGCCTTCCGGACGTGGCTCCAGCTCTCCGACGACCTCCTCTCGGTCGCCTGGGGGAGCATGGACCGCTACCACCTCTCGTGGCTCCAGGTCGGGCGGCCGACCTCGATCGTCCGGGGCCGGCCAATGACCGGCGACGAGGCGGCCGCCTATGTCCGCGAGGTCGCGGCGGCGAAGACGGCGGTCCTCCGGATGAGCCTCGACGCGGTCGACAGGCTGGCCATGCCCTTCATCGGCGAGACACTCGACGCCGACGCCCCCTGATCCGACAAGGCCGGCCTACTGCCTGATGCTGTCCGTCGTGGTCGACTCGTCGATCTTCGTGGCGTAGCAGATGATGCCCCGGTCGCCGTCGCCCCAGCCGTCCGAGGTCGGGATGAAGTAACCGTACGTCCACTCCGGGTCGAAGTCGGGATCCTTGCCGGTATAGGCGGTGAACGACGCGTCGCAGAAGCCGAAGACCTCGGTGGCGAGGGCCTCGTCGCTCGGGTAGGGCGCGTCGTTCGCGCCCGTGCTCTTGCCGACGAAGAAGACCTCGCCCCCGTGCTCCTGGTCGCAGGGATGGTGCTGGACGTCCTCGACCGTCTCGGTGATCGACGTCGGCGGATCGAAGCAGTCGCCGACCTTGAGCTCGGCGGCGTTGCCGCTGATGAAGTCCCTGAAGATGAAGCCGCCGATCACGAGGACGGCCACGATCCCGATGCCGATGAGGTTGCGCATCCCTACCTCATACCTCCCGGGCGAAGAGCACCCGGTCCTCCGTCCCGTAATCGTATCCGGCGAGAGCCGGCGTCCCGTACAGGTTCTGCGTCCCGGGGCCGGTCATGATCCGGAACCCGAGGGCCAGGTGGAAGGCCACCGAGCGGCGATTCCCCGGCCAGGTGACGGCGCGGACCTCCCGCGCGCCCGCGGCCCGAGCGTCCTCGATGAAGTGCTCGTAGAGGCGGCGCCCGACGCCGGCGCCCCGGACGTTGGGGTCCGTGGCGACCATGTGGCAGTAGGCCAGGTCGGGATGGTCGGGCGAGATGAAGCCGACGAGGAACCCGGCCAGGCGCCCGGCTTCATCCTCGGCCAGCCACGACGTGCCGGTGAAGTGCTGGAGCCAGAGCCGGGGCAGGTTGCTGTGGAGGGAGCGGCCGTCCCACCAGTCGTCGACGACACCGACGACGCGCAGGTAGTCGGCCTCGGTCGGGCGGCGGAAGCGGAGGCCGGCGGCTCGGGCAACGCGGGACGGACCCGGTCCGGCCTCCCGCGACCCGCCCGCGGTCACGAGCGCGAGCGGACCGGGCCCGCGCCGGCTCCCCACGCGGCGGTGAGCCCGGCAAGCACCGCCTCCGCCGGGATGAGCGGGCCGAAGACGGTCCAGAGGTACGTGACCGGGTCCAAGACGCCGCCCTCCAGCCGGCCATAGGCCCACGTCCCGATTGCGGCCCCGGCGACCGCGAGGACGGCGAGGAACACGGCAACGCGGACCGCCCGGCCCCTGGGGAGCGCCGGCGGCGCGACGCCGTCTGGCGAGACGGCGGCGCCCGCGGCCAGGAGGCCGATCGCGGCGCCGCCGAATCCCGCGGTCAGGAGCAGGCCGCGCTGCTCGGCGAGGACGCCGCCGACGACGACCATGGCGGCCACGGTCACGAGAAGGGCGACGATCGCCGGGACGAGGGCTCCGAGCAAGGTCGCGACGCTGGTCTGCCTCGGAGTCCCGTCGGCGCCGCCTGGGACCCGCGAACCCAGCCGTTCGGCGTAGCGCTCCGAAGGGGCATGGGCCAGGCGGCCGGCGGGCGGCCGGTCTCCCGGATCCGGGGGCCGGGAGGCGTCGTCGAGAGGCCCGCTCATCGGCGGCATCGTAGCCGCCCGTCGCGTGGGGCGCGGGCGGACGGGCGGGATCGGGCACGCTAGACTTCGGCCTCGTGAGCCATCCTTCGCTCGGCCTGCCGCCGCCCGACATGACCGCCGGCGAACCAGCGGCCGCCGCGGCCATCCGGGCCGCCCGTTCGCGCCTGGCCGCTCGTGCGCTCGAGGTCGCCATCGACGCCGACCCCACGTTCCGGGACCGCTATGCGGAGCTGGCCCTCCGGGAGCTCCTGTCCGACACCGAGGCGATGGCCGAGCGGCTCGCGGACGCGATCGGCTCCGGGGACGCCGCCGTCCTCGGACGCTGGGCGGAGCAGCTCGCGCCGCGCTATCGGAAGCGGGACGTCCCGATGGACGACGTCATCGGGATCGCCGAGGGCCTTCGTGCCTCGGCCGCGACGACGGTCGCCCCCGGCGCAGTGGCCGCGATCGACGCCGCGATCGATGCAGCGATCGCCGCGCTCCGCTGGCACCGTCGCCTCGGTGGCGACGCCCGGAAGCGCAACCCGGTCATCGCCTTCATCTACAAGGGCGCCTGAGCGATGGCATCGTCCGCCCCATGACGATCAAGTGGGTCCAGTCCGATCCGCTCGTCATGAACGGCGAGCCGTTCTGCTACGGCTCGCGGCTGACGGTCCGCCAGCTCCTCGAGCTGCGCCAGAACGGCTACACCCTGACCCGGCTCATCAACGACCACCCCGAGCTGAAGCGGATGGGCGTCGCGGCCGCCTACGCCTACGCGGCCGAGCATCGAGAGCGGTACGCGGACTTCTTCGAGCCCGACGGATCGCTGGCCGGCCCGGGCCTGACCCCGGCCGAGGCTGCCGGCCTGCCAGAGCCGTACCGGGCGGGCGGGATCGTCGTCGAGCCGGACTGACGGGGGCCAGCCGGGCGCCGCCGTCACCCGGGCGTCACTGTCACCCGGGCGTCGCGGCCCGCCAAACTGGTTGACCCGCGAACTGGTGGTACGCTCCCATTCAAGCACCGGAGCGCCCCACCAGATGACCGACACCGCCGACACGACCCAGGCCAGCGCGGCTCACGCGTTCGATCCCGAACGCCGGGCGACCGAGCTCGCGATCCTCGACGCCCTGCGGGCGGTGGTGGATCCGGAGATCGGGATGAACGTCGTCGAGCTCGCCCTCATCAAGCAGGTCCTGCTGGGGAAGGACGAAACCGAGATCAAGATGATCCTCACGACGCCGTTCTGCCCGTATGCCGGCTCGATGATCCAGCAGGTCCGGGAGCAGGCCGAGTCGGTCGTCGATCATCCCGTCAAGGTCACCCTCCTCGCCGAGCGCTGGGATCCGCGCGACGCCGGCCTGATGTGGTAACCCGGATTCCGTGACTGTCCGCTCGCCGATCAGCTCGGCCGTCGCGACGACGAAGGGCGACGACGGCACGACCGGGCTGCTGTACGGCGGTGAGCGGATCGCCAAGGACGACCCCCGGACGGAGGCCTACGGCACGATCGACGAGGCCGTCGCTGCCCTGGGGCTGGCCCGGGCGAACCTCGGCGCGAAGCGGCTTATCGGGACCCTCTCGCCGGCCCTCGGCGGCCTCGGTGAGCTCATCCTCCGGCTCCAGCGCGAGCTCTTCGTCGTCGGCGCGGAGCTCGCCACCAACCCCGATGCCTGGGATCG
>MGOD01000083.1:14779-15069 GCA_001795245.1 Chloroflexi bacterium RBG_16_70_13 | reverse complement strand
CCGCGTGTCGGCGGCGATGGTCGCCGAGATCGACGCGCTCCTCGTCGAGGCCGAGGCGTCGATCGACCTGCCGACCGAGTTCGTCGTTCCCGGCGAGACCGTCACGAGCGCGGCCCTGGAGCTCGCCCGGACGATCATTCGCCGGGCCGAGCGCCGGGCCGTGGCCCTCCGTCGGGCCGGTCTCGTGCCGGGCGAGCACCTGATCCCATACCTCAACCGGCTGGCCGACCTCGTGTGGGTCTTGGCAAGGGCCGCCGAATCGGCAGAATCGAGGCGGGCCACGCCCGCCC
>MGOD01000083.1:10082-14743 GCA_001795245.1 Chloroflexi bacterium RBG_16_70_13 | reverse complement strand
GCCGCGCGCGAGGAGGATCTCGATGAGCTTCCAGTCACCGCTTCAGGCCCAGGCCGGCGTCCGGCCCTCGGCAGCCATCGCGACCGGCTACCTCAGCCAGGCGTTCCTGTGGATGTTCGCCGGGCTGATCCTGACCGCCGGCGTGGCCTTCGTCGTCCAGGGCAACGAGGGGGTCCTCGACGCCGTCGCCGGGGCCTGGCTCCCGATCGTTTTCGGGCAGCTCGCCCTGGCCTGGGGGATCAGCCTGGGTATCGGGCGGATGAACGCGACGTTGGCCCTCGGCCTGTTCTTCGTCTACGCTGCGACGCTCGGCTTCACGATCGGGGTGATCGTGTCGCTGTACACCGGCCCCTCGGTCGCGACGGCCTTCCTGTCGGCCTCGGCGATGTTCGGCGCGGCCGGCCTCTACGGGGTCGTCACGAAGCGCTCGCTGGCCGGCCTGGGCGGCTTCCTGGCCATGGGCGTGATCGGCCTCCTCGTGGCCATGATCGTGAACATCATCTTCCCCAGCGGCATGCTCGGCTGGGTCATCTCGCTCGTGGGGGTCGTCCTCTTCACCGCCCTCACCGCGTACCACACCCAGAAGATCGCGGCCGGTGGCCTCGTGGCCCAGGCGGGGTCGGTCGAGAAGGCCGCCATCCTCGGCGCCTCCTTCTCTACCTCGACTTCGTCAACCTTTTCCTGTTCTTGCTGAGGTTGCTCGGCAACAGGCGCTGATCCGGCCCCGTCGTGAGGATCGACTCGATCCGCTCGGGGGCGAGCGGACGGGACCAGGCGTAGCCCTGGCCCATGTCGCAGCCGAGCTCGCGCAGGCGGCGGGCCTGGAGCGTGGTCTCGATGCCCTCGGCGACGACGCTGACGCCGAGGCCGTGGGCAAGCGAGAGAACCGCCTGGACGATGGCGACGTTGCGGTCCGTCTCGTCGAGCTCGGTCACGAAGGACCGGTCGATCTTGATCGTGTCGAGCGGCAGCTGACGGAGGTAGGCCAGCGACGACCAGCCGGTCCCGAAGTCGTCGAGGACGAGACGGACGCCGAGCGAGCGCAGGTCGGCCAGGGCCCGGAGGCCGGCCTCAGAGCGGTCCATGACCGAGGTCTCGGTGATCTCGAGCTCGAGGGCGGCGGGATCGTGGTCGGTCATCTCGAGGACTTCCCCGATCGAGGCCACGAGGCCCGGATCCGCGAACTGGCGGGGTGAGAGGTTGACGCTCATGACGAGCCGCTCGCCCGGCCAGCGCTCCCGCCAGGCGCGGGCCTGGCGGCAGGCCAGCTCGAGGACATGGGCGCCGAGCGGGACGATGAGGTCGGTCTCCTCGGCGAGCGGGATGAACGTGGCCGGCGGGACCAGCCCGCGCCGGGGGTGCGGCCAACGGGCGAGGGCCTCGAAGCCCACGATCCGCTCGGTCCGGAGATCGACGATCGGCTGGTAGTGGACGGTCAGCTCGCAGCGCTCAACGGCGCCCCGGAGGTCGGCCTCCAGGTCGACGCGCTCGAGGGTCTCGCGGCTCCGGACGGGGTCGAAGCGGGCGACCCGAACCCTGGGGTCCGCCTGGGCCTCGACGAGCGCCACCTCGGCCTCGCGGAGGAGGTCGCCGGCGCTCGAGACCCCCGGACGCCCGATGGCAAGGCCCATGCTCGCCGAGATGAACCAGACTCGCCCGTCGAGCTCGAAGGGAGCCTTGAGCTCGGTCAGGATCCCATCCGTGAACCGGGCGGCGCGGTCGGGGTCGCCGGGCGAGAGGAGGACGCCGAACTCGTCGCCACCGAAGCGAGCCGCCACGTCTGACTGGCCCAGGCCGACGGCGACCCGACGGGCGACCTCGCGAAGGACCCGGTCGCCCACGGCGTGACCGAGCGATTCGTTGATCACCTTGAACCGATCGACATCGAGGAGGATCACGGCCACTGGCGCCGGCCGATCCGCCGCCGACCGCCGCCCCGCCAGGCCCCGGTCCGCCGACCCGCCCGTCGCCGGCCCGCCGGCCGCCGGGTCCGCGACGAGCGCGTCCTCGATGCGGCGGAGGAGGATCTCGCGAGCGGGCAGCCCCGTCACGGGATCGACCGGGTCGTGGCGGGCCGCCTCCTGGAGGCGGGCATTCTGGAGGGCGATCGAGGCCAGCTGGGCGAAGCGGTTCACCGCGTCGACCTCGGGCTCGCGCCAGCTCCGCCCGGTGGGACCCGAGGCGAGGCCGATGACGCCGACGACCTGTCCGCCCGAGGTCAACGGCACGCCGAGAACGGCCCCGACCTGGGGTCCGTCGAACACCGGCGCTCGGTCGGCGAACGTGGCGTAGTCGTCGACCGCGACCGGCTGGCCGGTCCGATAGACCGCCCCGGCGAGGCCCTCGCCCACCGACATCGTGTAGCCGATGTAGTCGGCGAACAGCCCCAGCCCGGCCCGGATCTCGAGATTTACCCCGCCGGGCTGGACGAGGTAGAGATAGGCATGAGGCGTGCCGAGCAGCTGGGCGGCCCGGGCGAGGATCGTCCGGAGGAGCTGGTCGGGGCTGCCGCCCTCGAGGAGGGCCCCGGCCGTCTCGTCCAGGGCCGCGACGAGCGGGTCGCGGACACCGCTCCGGAGGCGTGATCCCTTGGCCAGGTAGAGCGCCGAGTCGGACGTCTCGACGAGGGCATCCTTCGACTCCCCGTCATCCGGGTAGCAGGCCAGCCCGACGCTGATCGACGTCTCCGGGCCGCTGGGATCGGGCCGGAGGGCCTCGACCGCCGCGCGGATGCGCTCGGCGACCTCCTCGGCTCCGGCCCGACCGCTCTCGGGCACGATCACCGCAAACTCGTCGCCGCCGTAGCGGTAAGCGTGATCGCCGGCCCGGATCGAGCCCTCGATGGCCCGCGCGACGCGTGCCAGGAGCAGGTCGCCGGCGGGGTGGCCGAGCGTGTCGTTGTAGGTCTTGAACCGGTCGAGATCCATCATGAGGAGGGCGAACCGGCGATCGCCGGCGGCATCGATCGTCGCCCCCAGCTCGCGCTGGAAGCTGCCGTGGTTCCGGAGGCCCGTCAGGGCATCGCGCTCGGCCTGGATCTTGATCTCGCCGTGCGTCTCGGCGTTGCGGAGGGCGATCGCCGCCTGGGCGGCGAACAGCTTCGTCAGCTCGAACTCATTCTGGGTGAAGTGCGACTCATCCCTGCCCATCCGCCCGATGTTCAGAGTCCCGAGGACCTCACCCTCGGCGATGAGCGGGACGACGATGAGCGATTCGTCCTCGGATGGCGTGCCGGGGATGAGGACCGAGCGCGGGTCGCTCAGCGCGTCGTTGGCGAGGACGGCCTGGTGGTGCTCGACGGCCCAGCCGGTTATCCCCGAGCCGAGCGGCGCCTCGTAGCCGAGGATGACCTCGGCGAAGCGGTCCCGGGCGATGACCGGGCGGCGAACGCCGCGCGCGGACTCGATCCGATAGATCGTCAGCGCGTCGTAGGCGACGACGGCCTTCAGCGAATCGGCGATGAGCTCCAGGACGCCCGAGGGATCGAGGGTCGACAGTAGTCGCTCGTTGACCGCGAGAAGGCGGCGCTGGCTGGCGAGCTGGTGCTCCAGCTCCGCCTGCTGCCGACGGAGTTGCTCGAGCCGCTCCGCGTTCACGAGTGCCTGGGCGGCATAGCCGGCGAAGATCGTGAGGGTGGTCTGGTCGTCGGGTGCGAACCGATTGCGGCCGAGGCGCGACAGCACGATGACGCCGCGGACGCGGCCCTCGAAGGCCATCGGCACGAGGAGCATCGATTCGGGGCCGTCTGCCCGGCCCACGACGACGCTCCGCTGGTCGGCCTGGGCGTCGCCGATCCGGAGCGGCTCGTTGTGCTCCGCCACCCAGCCGGTGAGGCCCGTCCCGACCTTCACCCGGAGCATCGCCGCGGTCGGGTTGGCGGTCCCCATGAACACGCCCTGGAAGGCGACGGGCTCGCACCAGTCGGTATCGTGGTCGACCCGGTAGATCCGGATCGTGTCGAAGGCGATGAGCGAGCCGGCCTCGGCCACGATTGCCTCGCCGATGTCGCGGACGTCCTGGAGGCCGTTCAGCCGCGATGCGAGGTCCTGGACGGCCCGGAGCCTGGCCGCGAGGTCGTTGACGGATTCGACGAGCCGCGCGTTGCCGAGGGCCGTCGCGATGCTGTCGCCGAAGCTCCGGGCGAGCGACCGCTCGTCGGTCGTCCAGTCGTAGGCGCGGCCGTGGTAGAGGGCAAGCACGCCGAGGTGGTCGCCGCGGAACAGGATCGGGACGAAGCAGGCGTGGACGATCCCGTGGCGTCCGTAGATGGCTCGAAGGGCCGGTGAGATCGCCGGGTCGTCGGCCGTCCGAGCAATGCGGATCGCGCCATCCAGGAACCGTCCGCCGCCGGCCGACGTGGTGTTGGGCGGCAGGGTCCGGGCGAAGGCGACGATCTCGTCGGGGACGTTCCGCGACGCCACGAGCTGGTTCGGGTCGGCGGCGTTCGCATCCCAGAGCCAGAGGCCGACGCGATCGACGCCGAACAGCCGGATCGAGTCGTCGAGGACCTCGTTGAAGAGCCGGGCGATGTCCTGGCTTCCGGACAGCTCGGCGGCGAGGCGCCGGAGGGCCCCGTCGCCGGTCGAGTCGCTGGCCGCGTCCTTGAGCGTGGGCCACCGGTCCGCCAGTACCCGCTCGAGGTCGGCGCGTCGGATGCGACG
>MGOD01000083.1:9674-10058 GCA_001795245.1 Chloroflexi bacterium RBG_16_70_13 | reverse complement strand
GCCGAGCGACGCCAGCCGGCCGGTGGCGCACCAGGTACGGACGGTGTCAGGGTGGACCCGGGCGATCGTGGCCGCCTGGGCCAGCGTCAGCAGGTCCCCCGTGGGTGTGGATCGGGCGGCGAGGGCCATGCGGATGCGGGATCCCTCCGGCTGCGTCGCGACCCCCCAGCGCCAGGTTCAAGTCAGTGGTGCGGCCACGCACAGGCGGGCATCGCGGCAACCGTAGCCGGGGGGCGCCTCCCGAACGATAGGAAGGGAGTACGGGGCCTCCGGACCCGGATGGCTCGGCTCAGTCGGGCGGACGCAGGTCGACGACGGATTCGACGATCCGGTCAGCATTCAGCGCCAGCATCGCCCTGTCGCCGACGCCGGTCAGCACGCCGA
>MGOD01000083.1:8667-9662 GCA_001795245.1 Chloroflexi bacterium RBG_16_70_13 | reverse complement strand
CGGCGCGGCCCATGGCCATGTCGGCCGGGGAGTCGCCGATCATGGCCGTCCGCGACTCCGGGACCCCGACCATGCGGCAGATCCAGTGGATCGCCGCGGGGTTCGGCTTCACGGGCCGGCCGTCGTCGGCGCACGCGACGGCGTCGATGAGCGCGGCCACGCCGAGGTGGGCAAGGGTCCGTTCCGTCGGGTCGCGATCGTCCGAGGTCGCGACCGCGATCCGGATTCCCGCGTTCCGGAGGCCGGCGAACAGGGCCGGCAGGTCCGTGATCGGGTGGGCCAGGACGACCGGGTCCGGCGCATGCCAGGCAGCGTCGGTGATCCGGCGGGCCGTGGCGGGCCGCATCCCCGCACGTCCCAGGGCATCGATGAGGACGCCCCGGAGGCGGGCCATCGGGGTGGCGGCCAGGGCCCCGTGCGGAAGGATCCGGCCGGTCTCGATGTCGACGCCCATGACGTCATGGACGAGCTCGTCCAGGCGCCGCCCGCCGTTGGCGGCAGCGAGCCGGTCCGCGAGCTCGCGGACCCAGCCGGCCCACATCAGGTCGAACTCGATCAGCGTGCCGTCCTTGTCGAAGATCGCCAGCTCGACGCCGCCGAGAGGATGCGACGCCGGGACGCGGTCTCTGGCCGCGCCTCCGGGCGATCTTCCGGGCGATCTTCCGGGCGCTCCTCTGCTCACGCCTCCGCGATGAGCTCGTCCGGCTCGATGACGGGCACGGACTCGAGGACCAGCGGGCCCTCGGCCGGGAAGGAGATTGCGATCGACGCCTCGAGCTGGGGCAGGACGAGAGTCGGCTCGTTGAACTCGTCGAGGGTCACGACGACGCCGTCGGCGATCGCGATCCGGATCCGGACGATCGAGCCGAGGAAGGTCACGTCCGCGACGGTGCCGCGCAGCACGTTCTCCCCGCCGCCCTCGCCCAGGGAGACCATCTCGGGACGCAGGGCGAGCGAGATCGTGCTGCCGGCTCGGGCCGAGACCGGGCGGCTGA
>MGOD01000083.1:0-8632 GCA_001795245.1 Chloroflexi bacterium RBG_16_70_13 | reverse complement strand
CCGACAGGATCGACGACGACCGCCGGCAGGACGTTGAGCGTGCCCACGAACGAGGCCACGAAGCCCGTCGCCGGGAAGTTGTAGACGTCGAACGGCGTGCCGATCTGCTCGATCCGGCCCTCGCTCATGACGACGACCCGGTCGGACAGCGAGAGCGCCTCTTCCTGGTCGTGGGTGACGTAGACGGTGGTGATGCCGAGGTGGCGCTGGATCGCCCGGATCTCGTGGCGGAGGGTGACTCGAATCTTGGCGTCGAGGGCCGAGAGCGGCTCGTCGAGGAGGAGGACCTGCGGCTCGAACGCCAGGGCCCTGGCGAGCGCGACCCGCTGCTGCTGGCCGCCTGACAGCTGGTACGGGTAGCGGTCCAGCTTGTCGCCAAGGTGGACGAGCTCGAGGAGCTCGTGGACCCGCTTCCGGATCTGGTCGCCGGGACGCTTCCGGACCTTCAGCCCGAAGCCGACGTTGTTCCCGACGGTCATGTTCGGGAAGAGGGCGTACGACTGGAAGACCATCCCCACGTTGCGCCGGTTCGGCGGCCGGTGGGTGATGTCCGTGCCGTCGAGGACGATCGTGCCGGCTGTCGGGACCTCGAAGCCGGCGATCATCCGGAGCGTCGTCGTCTTGCCGCAGCCCGAGGGCCCGAGGAAGGACACGAACTCGCCGCGCTCGGCGGCGAGGTTGAAGTCCTCGACGGCCACGGTCGGCCCGAAGTGCTTCTGGACGCCGGTCAGTTCGAGGAAGCTCATCGTCGTTTCCGTACTCCTAGCGGGCACCGGCGACCTGGACGCGTGTTCGGGCGCCGCGGCCGAGGAAGGCGATCGCGCCCATCGCCAGCCAGGTGAGGCCAAAGCTGATGAGCGATACGGCGGCCGGCGTGTAGGGCTGGCTCCTGCCGAGCAGCGACAGGTACGGACCGAACGCCTGGGTTCGGGCGAGGAAGTTCGCGATCGTGTACTCACCGATGACGATCGCCATCGTCAGGAACGCCCCCGACAGGAGGGCCGTCCTGAGGTTCGGGAAGATGACCCGCCACAGGATCCGTGCCCAGCCGGCGCCCAGGCTCTGGGCTGCCTCGGTCAGCGTCCGGACGTCGATGGCGGCGAGACCGGTGTCGACCGCACGGTACATGTACGGGAACGACAGGATCACGTAGGCGCAGACGAGCACGAAGTCGCTGCCGATGTTCGTCGCCGTCAGGACCAGGGGCTTGCTGCTGTAGACCCGGATGAGGCCGAAGACGAGGACGACCGGCGGGATCACGAACGGCATGAGGGTCACGAACTCGACCACCGGTCGCAGCCGGGGAACCTTGAGACGGACCCAGTACGCGGTCGGCACGATGATCAGCAGGCTCACGACGATCGTGATCACGCCGACCGCGAACGAATAGCCGAGGCCGACGAAGAACTTCGAGTCGGCGAAGACCTGGCGGTAGGCCAGGAAGATGTCGGGCCGCGTCCGGATGGAGTGCAGGAAGGTCCCGACGAGAGGCAGCAGGAAGTACAGGACGCCGAGGATGAAGATCAGCCACGCGAACGGGTTGACGCGCGGCAGGCGGCGTCGCCGCCGGCCCGAGGCTACGAGTGCGTCCAGTGCCCCAGGGGCACGTGTCTCGATGGTCATGACCGGAGCCACCGCTCGGCCCGCCGCTGCAGCAACGAGTACAAGCCGATCGCGAGGGCCATGATCGCGACCATCCCCATCGCCATCGCATAGCCGAGGCCGGGGTTGTGAAGGACGTCGCCTCGGATCTGGGCGCCGATGATGATCGGCACCAGGTTGAGCGTCCCGCCGGTCAGCTGGAAGGCCGTCGCCTGGGCCCCGAAGGCGTTGCCGAAGAGCAGGATCATCGTCCCGAGGATCGAAGGGGTGAGGATCGGCAGAGCGACGTGGCGCCAGTACTGGTACGTGCTCGCGCCCATGTTCTCCGCCGCCTCGCGCCAGTCGCGGCGAAGGCCCTCGAGGGCCGGCGCGATGATCAGGACCATGAGCGGGAACTGGAAGTACAGGTAGACGAGCTCGACGCCGAGCTTTGAGGTCAGGCGGAAGCCGCCCTGGTAGATGTTGATCCCGAGGTCCTTGAGCAGCACGGTCACGAAGCTGAGCTGGCCGAGGGTGAAGATGAAGGCCAGGGCCAGGGGCACGCCGGCGAAGTTCGAGGCGACCCCGGAGAACGTCATGAGGGCCGTTCGCAGGAAGCGGGGCAGACCACCCAGGATGACCGAGTAGGCGAGCAGCAGGCCGAAGACCCCGCCGGCCACGGCCGTAACGAGGCTGACCTCGATCGTCGTCAGGAAGGCCCCGGGGATGGTCCCGGTCTGGAGGTCCGAGTAGTTCTCGAGCGTCAGGTCACCGTCGCCGTTCCGGAAGCTGCCGACGACGAGGTAGAGGGCCGGCAGGAACATGAAGGCGACCGAGAACAGGAAGAACGGCAGGAGCCCTAGCCAGGCCAGGTTGAAGCGCCGACGGGCAGGGAGCGCCGATGGCACTCCCTGCCCGCCCTGGCTCGTGGCGACGGCCACGAAGCTCGCTCAGGTACCGCGATGCGGTCGTTCGGCTATTGGATGTTCAACCCAACGGCGGTATCCCACTGGGTCGTGATCAGCTCCTTGGCCGCGTTGAGCTGGTCGAGGGACGGGAAGACCGCGCCCTCGACGTCCGGCAGCTTCGCCAGCTGGTCCGCCGGCACGGCATCCGTGTCGACGAGGTTCTGGTAGCGGATCGGATGGCAGTAGCCCGCCAGCCAGAGGTTCTGGCCCTCGTCGCTGTAGAGGTACTCCATCCAGAGCTTGGCCGCGTTCGGGTGTGGCGCGTAGGCGCTGATCGCCTGGACGTAGACACCGGCGAAGCGGCCGCTGGCCGGGACGACGACGGCGATCTCGGGCCCGCCACTCGCGGCGGTGGTGTCACGGTTCGACAGCGCGTTGTACGTCCAGCGGATCGTGATCGGCGTGTCGCCGGAGGCGATCGTGGGCGACGTTGCGATGCCCGGCAGGAGGTTCCCGGCATCGTTGAGCTGCTTGAAGAAGTCGAGGCCCGGAGCGGCGTCGTCGAGCGACCCGCCGTTGGCGAGCGCCGCGGCGAAGACCGTCTGGATGGCCTGGTTGGACGTCCGCGGGTCGCCGGCGAGGGCGATCTGGCTCTTGTACTCGGGCTTGAGCAGGTCCGACCAGTCCGCCGGCACGTTGGCGACGGCGGCCGTGTTGACCTCGAACGAGAGCACGCCGTAGTAGTCGCCGTACCAGTAACCCTCGGCGTCTTTGGCGTCATCAGGGATCGTGTCCCAGGTGGCGACCTTGTGCGACTCGAGGAGTCCCTCGTCCTTGGCCGACGGGCCGAACGACAGGCCGACGTCGATGACGTCGGGGGCCTGCGGGCCGGGGTTGTCCTTGTTGGCCTTGATCGCCTCGATCTCGTCGCCAGAGCCAGCAAGCGGGTCGAGCTCGTTGACCTCGAGGCCATACGCGGCCTTGAAGCCGTCGATGACGTTCTGGCCGGTGGCACCATCACGCGGCCCGTAGTTGCACCAGTCGTGGGGCAGGGCGATCGTGGTGAGGGTACCTTCGCCTTGGGCGGCGGCAATGAGGGCCGCCATGGGGTCGGCGGTCGGCTCCACGACATCCGATGCGGCTGGCGTCCCAGTGGGTGCGGTGGTCGGTGACGGGGTTGCGCCACCGCCGCAGGCGGCGGCGACGAGCGCGAGGATGGCTCCGCCCACGAAAAGGCGAGGCATCGTCCGGGTAGTGGTCAACTCCTCCTCCAACTAACTGAGCTCGCCCACCACGGGTGCGGGCGATCCCACCTTGCGACGACGGGACGCCGGACGGCTCCGCCGGGTGCGGGGTGCCTCGGAAACGCCGAAACGGTTGTCGGGGTATCGGGGCGCGCCGCGAGGTCGGGGTTCGTCCAGCCCCGGGCCATCGTCGATGCGCATCTTGGGCGCGCCGTTAACGGGGCGTCAAGCCGGCAATCGCAGCTGGCACTCCGCCGGGGCGGTCGCCTCGACCCGATGGCCCGACCGAACGAAAGCCGGCGACGGGGCTCGTCGCCGGCTCGATACTGCTCGATGGAGAGGGCGCCGGCCCCCTGCGATCAGGGCATCCAGGCCTTCCAGACGGACTCGTTGTCCTCGACCCACTTCTTGCCGGCCTCCTCGGCCGTCATGCCCTGGTTCGTGATGTAGTCAGACACGAGGTTCTGGTCCTCGTTGGTCCAGCTGAAGTTCTTGATCAGGGTGGCGGCGTCGCCGCCGCCGTCGTTGAACTTCTTGCTGATGACCTTGTTGAGGTTGTAGCTCGGGTAGTCGCACTCGATCTTCTCGAGATCGGCATCGCAACCCTCCGTGTACTCCGGGAGGTTGACCCGAACCAGCTTCACCTGGGCGTGGATCCAGTGGGGATCCCACCAGTAGAGCAGGAGCGGGATCTTCTGGGCGTCCGCCTGCTTGATCGACTCAACCGTCGCGCCCTCGCTGCCCGAGAAACGGACCTTGAAGTTAAGCCCGAGGTTCGTGATGAGCGCCTCGTCGTACTGGACGTACGACGGGTCCGTCCCGAGGAACTCGCCGAGATCGCCGGATTCCGACGTCTTGAAGAGGTCGGCGTACTTGTTGAGGTTCTCCCAGCTCGTGATGTCGGGGTACTCGTCGACCATCCAGCCGGGGACGTACCAGCCGATGATCCCGATGTTGCCGGTCTGGCCGGCGTCGAGGGCGACCTTCTTCTCCTCGATGTACGTCTTCTCGAGGTCCGGGTGGCCCCAGTTCTCGAGGATCACGTCGACCTCGCCGGACTCGAATCCCTGCCACGAGACATCCTCGGCCAGGTCCTTGTTGACGACCGTGTAGCCGAGCTCCTCCTTGAGGAGGTAGCCGACCACCGCCGCGTCGGCCGTGTAGCCGACCCATGGGTTGATCGCGATGTTGACGGTGCCCTTGCTGCCGCCACCACCGGTGTTGCACGCGCCGACGGCGAGCGCGACGACCAACGCGCCTCCGACGAGCCGTGCGAGCCTGCCCTTCCTGGTCACGTGCTCTCCTCCACTGCTCCGCCACCGACGATCGCCGGCGGCGACGACTTCCGTCATCATCGACCGATCGGCGTATGGTGCGCCGCCCGGTCGAGTCATGCTGCGCGCCTCAGGACGCTTCCGATGGCCCGACGGCGCCCCGCGCTCTGGGTAACGCGGTCGAGCATGATCCCGAGCAGGACGATCGCGATCGCCGCCGCGAATCCCTCCCCGAAGAAGTCGCGCCGGACGAAGCCCGCGACGACGTCGAAGCCGAGACCGCCGGCGCCGACGAGGCCCCCGACCACGACCATCCCCAGGACCATGATGATCCCCTGGTTCATCGCGACGAGAAGGGCGGGCAGGGCGACCGGCAGCTCGACCTTGCGGAGCAGCTGGAGGGACGTCGCGCCTGACGAGACCCCTGCCTCCCGGATCGCCGGCGGGACCATCCGGATGCCGATTTCGACGAGCCGGATGACCGGTGGGATCGCGAAGATGATCGCGGCCACGATGCCGGTGAAGCGGGTTGCGAGGAAGAGCGCCACGGCCGGCAGAAGGTAGACGAACGCCGGCATCGTCTGGGCGAAGTCGAGGAGCGGGCGAAGGAAGGCCGAGACGCGGTCGCTCCGGGCCGCCGCGATGCCGAGGACCAGTCCGACCGCGAGCGTGAGGGCCGTCGCGACGAGGACCTGGGTGAGCGTCTGCATCCCGTGCTCCCACATCTGGAGTCCGACGATCCCGAGCAGGCAGACCACGGCGGTAAGAGCGACGCGAAGGCCTCCCACGGTCCAGGCGATCCCGGCGATGGTCCCCGTCACGAGCCACCACGGGGCCGTCGTGAAGACGTGTTCAAGGGGGTTGATGAAGCCATAGGTGATTGAATCCTTGAACCAGTTCGTCGCGAAGAACAGGTTCAAGGAGGTCCAGTCGATGACGGCATTGACCGGGTCGGCGAAGGAGAACTCGATCGCCGACGGGAACTCCGGGGCACCGGCGACGACCGTGATGGCAACGATCGCGAGGGTCGCACCGAGGGCGGCGCGACGGAGATTCCGGCCGACGACCGGGGCACGGCCCGCCCGGGCCGGGTCCAGCCGCTCGCTCGCCTGGGTCGTCAGGCGGTCCAACATGATCGCCATGATCACGACCGCGATCCCGGCATCGAACCCCCGCCCCGGGTCGTTGCTGATCAGGGCCCGCAGGATGTCCTTGCCCAGGCCAGGAGCGTCGACGAGGGCCGTGATCACGACCATCGAGAGGGCCATCATGATCGTCTGGTTGACCCCGAGGACGAGCGTCCGGCTGGCCATCGGGAGCTCGACTTTCGTGAGTAGCTGGCGAGGGGTCGTTCCGAGCGACATGGCCGCCTCCACGGAGGCCGGCGCCACGCTGCGGATTCCGAGCGCCGTGATCCGGATCGCCGGCGCGATCGCGTAGATGACCGTCACCGCCGCGGCCGACGTCGGGCCGATGAGGAGGAACATCGTGATCGGGGCGAGGTAGGCGTACGTCGGCATGATCTGCATCGCGTCGAGGATCGGCCGAATCGTGTCGTAGAAGCGCTCGCTCTTGCCGGCGAGGATCCCGATGGGAATCCCGGCCGCGAGGCTGACGGCCACCGCGGCCAGGGTCAGGGCCAGCGTCTCGATGCTTCGATCCCACAGCCCCAGGACGCCAAACGACAGGAATCCCGTGGCCATGAGCGCGGCCAGGCGCCAGCCACCGACCAGGAGGCCGGCGGTGGCGCCAATCGCGGTCAGGCCAGGCCACGACAACGCGGCCAGGAGCGCGCGGGTCCCGTCGTAGAGCGCTCCGAGGATCGTCCGGACCCCGGTCACCACGACGACGAGGATCGGGTTGGAGGCGCGGTTCGCGTCGACCCAGGCCCGGAGGTCGTTGAAGACGTCGAACACCGGAGCGTCGTTATCGTGGGGCAGCGTCCACTGCCCGGCGAGAGGGATGTAGAGGAGCACCGTGGCGACCGCCAGGAGCATGAACCACGCGCGGCGCGAGCCCGGGACCATGGCTCGGCTTATCGACGCGACGGCGGTGGTCACTCGTGCGCCTCCGCGCCGGCGATGGACTCCAGGATCTGGCGGCGGTCCACCACCCCGACGATGTGCCCGTCCTCGACGATCCGGAGCGGCTTCTCGGTCGACGTTGCAGCGTGGACGGCGTTCCGGATGATCGTCGTGGGCGGAAAGACCGGCCCGTCGAGGGCGTCGTCCGGCCGGGCGTCGCGCATGACCCAGCGGAGCGTCAGGACGTTGGCCTTGGCGACATCCTGGACGAAGTCGGCCACGTAGTCGTCGGCCGGGGCGCCGACGAGCTCCTCGGGCCGGCCGGATTGAACGATCCGGCCGTCACGCATGATCACGATGTGGTCGCCGAGCTTCAGCGCCTCGGCCAGGTCGTGGGTGATGAAGACCATCGTCTTCCCGACCTCGTCATGGAGCCGGATCACCTCGTTCTGCATGTCGCGCCGGATGAGCGGGTCGAGGGCGCTGAACGGCTCGTCGAAGAACATCACCTCGGGGTCCACGGCGAGGGCCCGGGCCAGCCCGACACGCTGCTGCTGGCCGCCCGACAGCTGGTCCGGGTAGCTGTCCATGTGGGTGGTCAGCCCGACGAGCTCGCACATCTGGCGGGCGCGGGCGTGGCGTTCCTCGCGCGGCTCACCCCGCAGTTCCAGGCCGAAGGCCACGTTGTCGATGACGCGCCGATGGGGCAGCAGTCCGAAGTGCTGGAAGACCATCGAGAAGCGCCGCCGCCGCAGCTCGCGGAGGCGTTGTATGTCGGCCGCCCGAATGTCCTCGCCGTCGAGGAGGACCTCGCCGAGGCTCGGCTCGATGAGCCTGGTCATGCACCGGACGAGGGTCGACTTGCCGCTCCCGGAGAGGCCCATGACGACGAAGACCTCGCCCGGGCGGACGTCGAACGACACGTCGCGGACGGCGATCGTAGAGCCGGTGCGCAGCCGGAACTCGGCGTTCGTGAGCTCGAGCAGCGGCGAGCCGGCGATCTTCGCCTCGGCCGGCCCAAAGATCTTCCACAGGCCCCGGACGGAGATCGTCGGCTGGTCAGTCGCGCGGTCTGCGGCTCGATCGGTCGGTGCGGCCTGGACGGTCTGCACGCCTCTCACCCTCGGCATGCCGCGGGACGCCGGCCGGGACCGGGACGTCGGCGGGATAGGATGAGGATCGGCCCGCGCGATCCCCCGCGTCAAGCCGCGGCGCCGATTCCTGTGAACGGCGCCGATTCCGCGGCCCTCGGCGGCTCGGACCCTGTCGTGTCCCCGAGTCAACAGCGAGGGGCCGAAGAGGTCCTCGTTACCGCCGGCCGGGCCGCGAGGGCCGCCACGAAGGCGCTCCGTGCTCCTGGGTCAACATCGGGCGCCCAGGGGAGCGTCCGATGTGGCCGGCCTCCGCCCTCGACCCGTATTGTTGCTCCTCGGCCACGGGCCGAGGCGCTCGTCTCCCCCCGCGCCAGCCCGTCCGAGTTGCGACGCGGGCACCCGGCGCGGCACACTGGCCTCCGTCCCACCGCCCGAGGGCTCCGCTGCCCCGCGTCCCCGGTTCCGGACTGACACGAGCCAGATACAGGGAGCCCGCGTGACCCTCGA
>MGOD01000082.1:13197-14373 GCA_001795245.1 Chloroflexi bacterium RBG_16_70_13 | reverse complement strand
CTCCCGCGGTAGCGAGGGACCCGACCGCCCCGGCCAAGGCCACGCCCGACGAGTTGAAGAGCGCCGTGGCTCGCTGCTGCGCCGCGCTCATGACCCTCGTGTCGAACCAGGCCATCGCGCCAAGGACGACCGCTGCAACGACAAGCGCCACGGCCGATCTTCCGGCCTTCGACATGCCCCACCTCGCTGGCGTGCGTCCTACTGCGACTGTCCTCCCGAGACGCAGACCCGTCAAGAGCCGGTTGTAGCGTCCCTCTCGAGCGTGTTGCCAGCGATGCTGCGGCGCCGGCTCTTGACAGGTGACTATCTAGTCACATATCGTCGCGGCGATGACGGTCGATCCGATGTCCCCGGTCTTCCGGGCGCTGGGCGACCCGAGCCGCCGGCTCCTGCTGGACCGGCTCTTCGAGCGTGATGGCCAGACGCTCGGCGAGCTGTGCGCGCACCTGCCGGAGATGACGCGGTTCGGGGTGATGCGGCACCTGGACGTCCTGGAGGCAGCGGCGCTCGTCACGACCCGGCGGGCGGGCCGGGAGAAGCGGCATTACCTCAACCCCGTCCCGATCCGGCTCATGCACGACCGCTGGATCAGCAAGTACGCCGAGCCGGTCGTCGGGGCGCTGAGCGCGATGAAACGCCACCTGGAGGCACCCGTGTCCACCTTCGAGCACGTCTACTCCGTCTACATCCAGGCCGCGCCCGACCGCGTCTGGCGCGCCATCACCGACGGCGCCGAGACCGCCCAGTACTACTTCGGGACCCGCGTCGAGTCGACCTGGAAGAGCGGCGCGCCGCTCACGTATTCCTACCCGGATGGCACGATCGCGGCCGACGGGAAGGTCCTCGAGATCGACCCGCCGAACCGCCTGACGATGTCGTTCCACGCCCGCTGGGACCCCGACCTCGAAGCCGAAGGCCCGGTCGAGATGGCCTGGATCCTCGAGGCGGATGGCGAGGCGACGAAGCTGACCCTCACCACGTCGGGGCTCGTCGAGGGCTCGAAGACCGCCGCCGAGTTCGCCGGCGGGATCGTCTACATCGTCTCGGGCCTCAAGCCCCTCGTCGAGACCGGTCGGCCGATGGCGACAGCCGCGAGCTGACGTCGGCGGCGGCACGAACGCCGGACCGAGGCCTCGGCGGCTTCAGGTCCGAGGCTGGATCCGGTGGCGGGTGGAG
>MGOD01000082.1:9926-13186 GCA_001795245.1 Chloroflexi bacterium RBG_16_70_13 | reverse complement strand
ATCTCGACCCGGCCGCGCTCGTCGGCGGCGGGATGCTCCACGAGGGCGATGAGCCGGTTGGCCATGAACCGGCCCGTCCGCACGGGCGTGCCGGAGCGGGTCACCTCGCGGACTTCGACGACGCCGCGCGAGGTCACGACCTCGATCCGCCGTCCGGCCTTGGTGGCCGCGATCTCGAACGTCTGGGTTCCCTGGCCGGTATCCACGACGGCCTCGACCCGATCGCCTTTCATGGCTGAACTGTAGTCCTGCGCGGCAGGCGCGGAGCGTTGATCGGGGCGGGACTGGACGGTCGAATTCCCAGATGGTCCCCGGGGGCACGTTGGAAGCGATCCTGGTCGGCGGGAACGCCGGCATGCGCCCCTCGTGACCTCATTCGTGCTCGGTCGAGCGTCGCGGTCGCCGGCGCGGACCGAGGAACATCCACGTTAGCTTTCCAACGATCCAGGGGCGACCGTCTGAGAAAAACGCTCCGCCCCAGAGGCGCGGCGCCGCTCGGGGCCGCGCGGTTCGCCCCTGGCACGTGAGCGTTCAGCCCGAGATCTCGGCCCGCTCGGTGAACAGCGTTGAGACGATGAGCGCGCCGACGAGCCAGGCCACGACGACAAGCAGGGCCTCGTTCGGCTCCAGGCTCGCGATGACCGCGCCCCCATCGCCGCCACCGCCACTGAACCCACCTTCGCCCGGCGTCGCGACGACCGCGTTGGCGGCATTGAAGGGGAGGTACTTGATCACGTCCGGCAGGAAGATCGAGGCGAACTGCTCGCCGAAGAAGAAGGCGATGCCGGCCCCGATGCCCGCCAGCTGGCTTCGTGCCAGGGTCGCGATCGCGAAGCCCAGGGCGCCCTCCTCGACGATCGCCAGCCAGCCGCGCCCGAGCAGCTCGGGGAGCGTGCCCAGGGTCTCGGAATCGGAGAGCCCGGCCGTCGAGACGACGGCGATGTTGGCGCCGACGATCGCGACCGCGATCCCCGCGCCAAAGGCGATGACCATGCCCACGCCGATCATCAGCGCGATCGCCGCGAACGAGGCGAGCTGGTAGCGACTGCGGCTCTCGCCCCGGGCGACCGCCGACTTCAGCGTCCCCCATGACCACTCCGAGCCGGCGACCGCCGCGCCGTAGATGACCGCGAACAGCCCGCCGAGGCCGAGGATGAAGGACAGGATCACCGTGTACGCACCAGGGAAGGTGACGAGGAGGAGCCCCTGGCGCTGGCCCGGCCCGGCGTCGGGCTGGCTGGCCGTGGCCGCGACGGCGATGAGGATGAGCGCCAGGAGGCCGATGAGGATGCCGAGCGTCACGAAGCTCGCCGGCCGGCGGACGAGCTTGCGCAGGGTGACGACGAAGATCCTCACCGCGAGCCTCCGGCGACGCCGAAGAAGGTGCCCTCGTGACCGCCCGATCCGTCGCCCCGGGTCAGCTCCAGGAAGAGCGACTCGAGGTCGCTGCCCGCCTCCAGTCCGGAGGCATAGATCCCCGCCTGGACGAGCGCCCGATTGACCTCGGCGGCCCGATTCGTCTCGATCCGGACCGTCAGCCAGCCGTCGTCGGCGCCGCTCGGCGCCGGGTCGCCGTCCGACACGAGCGCGGCCAGGGCCGCCCGCGCCGCGTCGAGATCATGCGCGGGCACCCGCACCCGGACTTCGCCTTCGCCCTCGAGGAGATGTTCGATCGGGCCCTCGCGGACCAGCCGGCCGGAGGCGATGATCCCGATGACGTCGGCGAGCTGTTGGACCTCGCCGAGGACGTGGCTCGATACGAAGACGGTCTTGCCCGCCGAGGCGAGGTGACGGAGCGTCTCGCGCATGGCCACGATCCCCGCGGGGTCGAGGCCATTGGCCGGCTCGTCGAGGAGGAGAAGCCGCGGGTCGCTGAGGAGCGCCGCGGCGATCCCGAGTCGCTGCTTCATGCCCAGCGAGTAGGTCTGGACCTTGTCCTTCGCTCGCTCGCGGAGGCCGACGAGCTCGAGCAGCTCCTCGATCCGGGTGGCCGCCACGCGTGCGCCGGTCGCGGCGAGCGCCCGGAGGTTCTCGCGCCCGGAGAGATAGGGATAGAACGACGGCGACTCGATGAGTGCGCCGACCTCGAACAGGCGATGCCGGTCAGTCCGCCCGAACGGCCGGCCGAGGACCTCGATCGAGCCCGCGTCGGGGTGGATGAGCCCGGTCAGGAGGCGCATCGTCGTCGTCTTGCCGGCCCCGTTGGGACCGAGGAAGCCGTAGACGACGCCCGACGGCACGGACAGGTCGAGCCCGGCCAGGGCGGGCCGCGTGCCGTAGCGCTTGACGAGCCCGCGCGTAGCCAGGGCCAGTCCGTCAGTGGTCACCCGCGAAGGGTAACCGCGCGCCGTGGACGGGTCGTGGCGGCGTCGTGGAGATTCGGTGAAGCCTGCTTGCGCCGACCATGCCGTCAGCCGACGGGCCGTCAGCCGATCGTGCCGTCAGCCGACCGTGCCGTCAGCCGACGGGCAGGCCCTCGAGCGCCTTGAGCGCGTCGGCGACCTTCTCGGCCGGGTACTCATAGTCCTCGAGCATCCCCGACAGGTACCGCTCGTAGGCCGACAGGTCGAAGTGGCCGTGGCCGCAGAGGTTGAAGAGGATCACCCGGGAGCGGCCCTCGGCCCGGGCCTCCATGGCCTCGTCGATGGCGACCTTGAGGGCGTGGGTCGGCTCGGGCGCGGGCAGGATGCCCTCCGAGCGGGCGAACTGCACGCCGACCTCGAACGACGCCCGCTGGTGGACCGCGCGGGCCTCGATGTGGCCCTCTTCCTTGAGGAGCGAGACGAGCGGCGACATGCCGTGATATCGGAGGCCGCCGGCATGGATGGGCTCGGGAATGAAGTCGTGGCCGAGGGTGTGCATCTTCACCAGCGGCGTCATCCGGGCGGTGTCCCCGAAGTCGTAGCGGTAGACGCCGCGGGTGAGCGACGGCGCCGCCTCCGGCTCCGCGGCGATGATCCGAGGCCGGGGCCCGCCCCGGAAGCCGCGCCCGAGGAACGGGAATGCCAGGCCGGCGAAGTTCGAGCCGCCGCCGGCGCAGCCGATCACGACGTCGGGCTCCTCGCCGGCGAGGGCCATCTGCTCGATCGCCTCCTGGCCGATGACCGTCTGGTGGAGGAGGACGAAGTCGAAGACCGACCCGAGCGAGTACTTCGTGCCGGGATGGGTGACGGTGTCCTCGATCGCCTCGCTGATGGCGATCCCGAGCGAGCCGGTGTGATCGGGCGTCTCGGCGAGGACACCACGGCCGTACTGGGTGT
>MGOD01000082.1:5879-9915 GCA_001795245.1 Chloroflexi bacterium RBG_16_70_13 | reverse complement strand
GGGGCTGGCGACGACGGACGCGCCGTACGTCTCCATGAGCACCCGCCGGTACGGCTTCTGGTCGTACGAGCTCCGGACCATGAAGACCTTTACCTCGAGGCCGAACATCGCCCCGGCGAAGGCCAGCGCGCTGCCCCACTGCCCGGCGCCGGTCTCGGTCGCGAGCCGGGCGACGCCCTCCTCCTTGTTGTAGAAGGCCTGGGCCAGGGCGGTGTTGGGCTTGTGGCTGCCCGACGGGCTGCCGCCCTCGTACTTGTAGTAGATGTGGGCCGGGGTATCGAGCGCCTTCTCGAGCCGGTGGGCCCGGAAGAGCGGGCTCGGCCGGTAGAGCCGATACGCATCGCGGACCGGCTCCGGGATCTCGATCTCACGATCCTGGCTGACGACCTGCTTGATGAGCTCCATCGGGAAGAGCGGCGCGAGGTCGGCCGGGCCGATGGGCTGGCCGGTGCCCGGGTGGAGGACCGGCGGCGGTGGCTTCGGCAGGTCGGCCGCGATGTTGTACCAGCTGCTCGGGATCCGGTCTTCGTCGAGGATGAACTTCGTCCGGTCGGCGGCCATCTCGGAACCTCCCTCCCTTCTACCATGGGGGTGGAGAGCGTAGCAGCAGGCGGCGGGAGCAACGCACGCTCGATGAGGTGGAACGATGGGTGGAACGGGCGGCGGATCGGTCAGCCAGCTCCGGGTCGTGGTGACGGCCAAGGACTATGACGCGGCACTCGCGTTCTACCGCGACGTCCTGGGGCTGCCCGAGCTCGGGGCGTTCACGTCCGAGGGCGGCCGGGTGTCAATCCTCGAGGCCGGGCGGGCGACGCTCGAGATTGCAGATCCGCCGCACGCGGCCAATGTGGATGCGGTCGAGGTCGGCCGGCGAGTCGCCGGCCATGTCCGGATCTGCTTCCAGGTCCCTGACGCGGCGTCGATCACCGGCCGGCTGGTGGCGGCCGGTGCGACGCTGGTCGCGCCGCCGACCGAGACGCCCTGGAGGTCGCTGAACGCCCGGCTCGAGGCGCCCGCCGGGCTCCAGCTGACGATCTTCCAGGAGCTGGCGCCCGAGGTCTGACGGATCGCCGCGGCTCGCGAGCCCGCGGGCGCGCGGTTAGCCGCCGGTCCGCCGGCCTGATCTCAGGGGACTGGCCGGACGTCGAGGAGCGTCCCGCGGAGCGGCGCATCGCCCGCGGGACGCCCGGCGTTGAAGACGGCCACGAACACCGCACCCGAGACGGTCCTGGTCCCTCCGGACCCGACGAGGGTGACGCTGATGAGCCGGCCGGACACGCCTCGATTCCGGAGGTCCAGGCCGGACAACGTCCCGACGGCCGTCCGCGCATCCTTGCCGAAGATCGCCGACAGCTCGGCGATCGTGTACGACCGCGTCTGCCAGATGGCATACGGAGCCCCCGCGTCGTAGGCGATGCCCGCCGGGTCCCGGTCCGACGATCCCCGCAGGTAGCTGACGGCCGAAGCAACCTTCGTCCCGCTCGACGAGACGAAGGCGTTCTCGTTGTGCTCGGTCGCCCCGCCGCCGGTGGAATGGAACAGGGCGTTGACGAGCGACGTCCCGCTCCGGAGCACCTGGCCGGCGGTCGCGGCGATGACCGCGTCGGCGGCGGCCTGCTCCCGCCGAACGCCGCCGTAGACCTGGGAACGGGTGTCGTCGTAGACGTCGAACGTGCCGGTCGACGGGTGGAGCCGAGAGGCGGCGTATGAGCGGGCGGCGATCGCCTGGGCGGTCCGCGCCTCGAGCGGCCAGGACGACGGCATTTCCGCCGGGACGACACCACGGAGGTAGGACTCGAGCGGGAGCTCGTCGATGACGTCGACCGTCGAGCCGGTCGCGAGCACCCGGAGGGTGCCCCGGTAGAGGTGGTACAGAGAGGCCTTCGAGGAGAGCTGGAAGGTCGTCGCCGTCGTCGTTCCAGAGACCCGCACGTCGGGCGACGTCGGGCTGTCGTGGAGCACGTCGCCGCCGGCCGCCTCGACGAGGAGCCGCCAGGCGGGGGACGCGGCGGTCGGCGCGAAGAGGCGCAGGCGCGCGTCGGCCGGCAGCTCGCCGGGGACACCCGTCACCGTCCACGCGCCGCCGCGGCCGTAGATCGTGACGGGGTTCGTCACGGTCGGGCTGAAGTCGTCGAGGACGAGGACGCGGATCCGCGTCTCGACAGGGATCGACCCGATCGTCGTCCCGGCGTAGTAGTGGGCCAGGATCTGGGCCGCGGTCTGGCCGGCCAGCGCGCGCCCTCGCGCGCCGTATTGCGACAGGCCGACGCCGTGCCCGTAGCCGCGTCCGGAGAACGTCGTCGCCGGGCCCAGGGCGGTGAGGCCGGTCCCGAAGGAGGCGGGGGGCGTCGTGAGGACCCCCGTCGCGGCGTAGAGGATCGAGACGCCGTAGAGCGCGGTCACCGACGTGCCGTTGACGTGGGTCACCCGGTACCAGCCGGAGCCCGACTTCGAGGTCGGACAGACGGTGCTCCAGGCGGATCCCGCAACGGTCCCGCTGACCGTGACCGTGGCGTTGCGACCGAGCCTGACCCTGATCGAGCTGCTCGTCGAGGTCGAGGTCCGAATGTTGACGCCGTCGCAGGCGGGCGCCAGGACGACGGCGGCCGGAGGTGTCGATGCCGACGCCGTCGTCGGTGTGGGCGTGGCGGGCGCCGCCGTCGACGTCGGTGCCGGCGAGGCGGCCGCTCCGGGCGTCGGCGTCGAGGTCGAGGTCGGGCTCGCGGCCTGCGCCTTCAGGACGCCCGTCGCCGCGTACAGCGTCGAGACACCGTAGAGGCTGGCGACCGATGTCCCGTTGATGTGGCTGACCGTGTACCAGGTCGAGCCCGACTTCCAGGTCGGGCAGGACGTCCCCCAGGAAGAGCCGGTGACGGTCCCCGAGACCGTGACGCTGTTCGCCAGGCCCAGGCGGACCCTGATCGTCGCGCTCGTCGATGCCGCGGTCCGGATGTTGACGCCGTCGCAGGCCGGGACGAGGACCTGGGGTGCGGCCCGCGCGGTCCCGGCGGCAAAGGCAGCCATGAGCACCGCCGCGAGGACGGCCACGAGGAGCGCCGCCAGGCGGTCCCTCCCGTGGGCAGGGACGGTCGGGGTCTGCGGCGCCAGGGTTCGAGCGTTCGTCACGAGGCCGTCAGCGTGGCGCGGACGCACCATCCGCCGCCACGACCCAAGAGGGCCAGGGGCGACCCGGCCCGATCGTCCCATCGGCGGCGCCGAACGGGCACCGAACGGCAACGCGCGGAATGGTTGCGCGTACCCGCTCCTTTGTGGAAGAATCCCACCCTCATGGATCGCCTATTCATCGCCCGACGCACGAAGAAGCGCTGGCGGCCCTGCCGGGAGGTACGGGCGCCAGGGCTCTGACGGCGCGCGAGCGACGACCGACAGGAGCCTTCAGGCGCGGAGGCTCCAGGGGCCGCGGACACCACCGGGTGACCGCGGCTTTTTCGTGTTCGGAGACCTCCGCGACGACCCAGCGGAGGACCATCGATGCCAACCGTCATCTTCGGAAGCGGCATTCTCGGCCGCGCGATCGCCGCCGGGCTGGTGGCGCGCGGCGAGCCGCCGCCTATCGTCCTCGGGCGGCCTCCCACGGGCCGCCACCTGGCCGCGGACGTGGCGGGCGCCGACCTCGCCTTCGAGGCGTCCCGGGCCGACGCCGTCGTCGGGAACATCGAAGTTGCGCTCAGCGCGGGCTGCCGGCGGCTGGTCGTGGCGACGACCGGCTGGCTCGACGAGCGGGCCTCTGTCGACGACCTCCTGCGCTCGTATGCGGCATCCGCGGTCGTCGCCCCGAGCTTCAGCCTGGGCATTGCCCTCTTCCTCCGGATGGTCGAGGTCGCGACCGGGCTCTTCGGTCGGCTCGACGGCTACGATCCGTACGTCGTCGAGTGGCACCGCCGCGAGAAGCTCGACCGGCCATCCGGGACGGCCCTCGAGATCGCGCGCCGGGTCCTGGCGGCCCACCCGACGAAAACACGCCTCGCCGCGACGGCCGGCGCGCCGGCGCCCGACGAGCTCGAGGTCGTCTCGA
>MGOD01000082.1:4244-5866 GCA_001795245.1 Chloroflexi bacterium RBG_16_70_13 | reverse complement strand
GGCTCCACCTGGTCGGCTTCGATGCGCCCGGCGAGTCGGTCGAGCTCCGGCTGACCGCCCGCGACCGGAGCCCGTACGTGACCGGCGCCCTCGCGGCGGCCGACTGGCTCCGCCGGCGCCCGAGGTCGCCCGGGATCCACGCCTTCGACGAGGTCGTCGACGACCTGCTCGCCGGCCGTGACGGGGCGAGCCAGAAGCGCCGGGCGGTGGCCGGCGTCGCCGGCTGACCGCCGCCTCATCCACCGAGCCTTCACGACCCACCCGGAACAGGAGCGTTTCCAATGACACCGCAGACTGGTCCAGCTCACCTCCGCCTCCGACCCCTGCGAGGCGCGTTCACGGCCCTCGTAACCCCGTTCACGACCGACCGGAGCCTCGATGAGACCGCCCTCCGCGAGCTCGTCCGGCTCCAGGTCCTCGCCGGCATCGACGGCCTCGTCCCGTGCGGGACGACGGGCGAGGCACCCACCCTTTCGCCCGCCGAGCGGGACCGGGTCATCGGCGTGACCGTCGAGACGGTCGCCGAGCGTCCGTCACGGGCCCGGGTGACGGTGGTCGCCGGGACGGGGACGAACGACACGGCCTCGACGATCGCGGCGACGCGGCGGGCGGCGGCCCTCGGGGCCGACGCCGCGCTCGTCGTCGCGCCCTACTACAACCGGCCCGACGGCCGGATGCTCGAGGCTCACTTCACCGCGATCGCCGATGAGGGCGACCTGCCGGTCATCGTCTACAACGTCCCGTCGCGGACCGGCACGAACGTCCCGGCCGACGTCTTCCTGCGCCTGGCCGAGCACCCCCGGATCGCAGCGATCAAGGAAGCGTCGGCCAACCTCGACCAGATCGCGACGATCTGTCGCGACCGGCCCCGCGACGTCGCGGTCCTCGCCGGCGACGACGCCTGGACCCTCGCGGTCCTGGCGATGGGCGGCGACGGGGTGATCTCGGTCGCGAGCAACGAGATCCCGGGCGAGCTGGTCGCGCTGTGCGCCGCCGCCCGGGCCGGCGACTGGGAGACCGCCCGACGGATCCACGCCCGCTGGCTGCCGCTCTTCCAGGCCAACTTCCGGGGCGGCCCGAACCCGGTGCCGGTGAAGGCGGCGCTTACCGCCATGGGAGTCCTGCAATCGGACGCCGTTCGCCAGCCGCTCCTCGAGCTCGCCCCGGCCGACCGCGAGCGGCTCCTGAGCTTGCTGCGCGAGATCGGCCTCGTCGAGGCCGGCGGACGCCTCGCGCTGCCCCGATCCAGCCATCTCCCGGGGCCGGCCGCCGATGCCGGGACGGAGGCCGTCGCGTGAGCGGCGCGACCTTCGAGGCGTCGGCGGCTAACGCACCAACGCCGTCCGCGGCGGACGCACCAACGCCCGCTCCGACAGATGCGGTCGACCCGGAGACGCTCCTCGACGAGCTCGATCGCGGGCGGCTCCGGGCCGCCTGGCCCGACCCTGCGGCGCCCGGTGGCTGGCGCGTCGACGGCACCGTCAAGGCGGGGATCCTGTCACGCTTCCGGGAGCGCGGCGAACGAAGCTGGGACGTCGGCCCGTTCGCCTTCGCGGATCGGGTGGCCCTGCCGCTCAAGCGACTTGGCGACGGGCCGGACGCGCGCGCGGCGGCGGACGCCG
>MGOD01000082.1:3847-4236 GCA_001795245.1 Chloroflexi bacterium RBG_16_70_13 | reverse complement strand
GCGGCCGACCCTGGCGCATCGTGCCGGGCGGCACGAGCCTCCGGGCCGGTGCCCACCTCGAGCCGGGCGTCGTCGTCATGCCGCCGTCGTTCGTCAACGTGGGGGCCTGGATCGGCGAGGGCACGATGATCGATTCCCACGTCCTCGTCGGCTCGTGCGCCCAGATCGGGGCACGGGTCCATCTCGCCGCCGGCGCGATCGTCGGCGGGGTGCTCGAGCCGCCGGGGGCGCGGCCGGTGATCGTGGAGGACGACGCCTTCGTCGGCGGGGGCTGCGGCCTCTACGACGGCGTCCTCGTCGGCCGCGGCGCGGTCCTGGCCGCGGGCGTGATCCTGACCGGGACGTCGCGCCTCTTCGACCTCGTCCGCGAGCGGGTGCTCCAGGGCACG
>MGOD01000082.1:0-3817 GCA_001795245.1 Chloroflexi bacterium RBG_16_70_13 | reverse complement strand
GATGGGGCGGTCGTGGTCCCGGGAACGCGCGGGGTGACGTCGGGGTTCGGTCGCGCGAACGGTCTCGGGATCGCGACGGCGGTCATCGTCAAGGACCGGGACGCGCGGACCGATGCCCGTGCGGCCCTCGAGGCGGCGCTCCGATGACCGCCGCCGGGGTGCGCCCGTCCCGCGACCTCCGAGCCGCAGGCCCGATTCTCGACCGCCCGCGCCGGGGCCGTCCACCGGGCCGGAACGAGATTCTCCGGAACGGACGTCTGGGCGGCATCGAGCCGGAGGTCCTGGCCGCCGAGTTCGGGACGCCGTTCTACGCCTACGACCTCGATGTCGTCGACCGACAGGTCGGCGCGCTTCGGGCGATCCTGCCGCCGGCGTTCGAGCTCGCCTACGCGCTCAAGGCCAACCCGGCCCTCGCGATCGTGGATCACTTCGCCCACCTTGGGCTGGGCGCGGACGTCGCGTCCGGCGGCGAGCTCGAGGTCGCGAGGCGGGCCGGCGTACCGCCCGGATCCATCGTCTTCACCGGGCCCGGCAAGCGCGACGACGAGCTCGCGGCCGCGGTCCGGCTCGGCATCCGGGCCGTGACGGTCGAATCAACCGGGGAGCTGGCGCGGCTCGAGCGGCTGGCGGCGGGCGCCGGCCGCGTCACGGCGGTTCTCCTGCGGGCCGCCGTCCCGGCGGCGGTCGGCCTCGAGCGGGTCCGGCTCGTCGGCGACGACGGGGCGGGCAAGTTCGGGATGGACGAGGACGACCTCGAGGTCGCCGCCCGGACGGCCGTTCGATCGCCCCACCTGGAGCTCCTCGGGGTCCACGCCTTCGGTGCCTCGAACGTCCTCGACGCCGACGTCCTCGGCGACCACGTCGAGCGCACCGTCAACCAGGCACGCCGACTGGCGTCACGCGTCGGGTTCGGGCTGCGCCTCGTCGACGTCGGCGGCGGGCTCGGGATCCCCTACGAGCTCGACGACCGGTCGCTCGACCTCGGTGCCCTCCGCGAGCGCCTCGAGATCGTCGCGGCCCGCCTGGAGGCGGACCCCGTGACCCGGGGCGTGCGGATCCTCCTCGAGCCGGGCCGGTTCCTCGTCGGGCCGGCCGGCGCGTATGTGGCCCGGGTCGTGGACCGCAAGTCGGTCGGCGGCAGCCACGTCGTGGTCCTCGACGGCGGCATCCATCACGTGCTGCGCCCGGCGCTCGTCGGCCAGGAGCACCGGGTCCGGGTCCTCGGCGGCAGCGCCGGCTCGGGCTCGCGGGCGTTCCCGGTGACGATCGCCGGCCCGCTCTGCTCGGGGCTGGACATCCTCGCCGCCCAGGCGGTCATGCCGGTCCCGGCGGTCGGCGAGCTCGTCGCGGTCCTCGACGTCGGCGCCTACGGCTACACGGAATCGATGCCGCTCTTCCTGTCCCACCCGGTCCCGCCCGAGATCGCGACCAGCGCCGGCCGGATGGCCCTGATCCGGCGCCGGATCGAGCCGGGGATGTGGCTCGAGGGACAGGCCCTTCCCGGTTGGCGCCCGCGTCAGGCCTCGCTCGCCCGGACTGGAAGGAACGGCCGAAGCCCGTCGGTCGACGACGCGTGACCGTTGCGATCCTCCCGCCGTGACCGTCCCGGCCGTGGCGTCGCGCGGCTCACCGTCGCCGTCGCCTCGATCGAGATGCCGCCGCGGGGCGCCTCGATGACCGTCACCGTCACCGTCACGGCCTTCGTCGCGGTCGCGACGTCCTGGGCGACGAGCGTCGAGAGTCGCTCCATCGACGCTCCCCGGCTCCGCCACCAGAGCCAGTAGGCCTTCAGCGACTTCGTGTCCACCAGGCGCTCCGTCGGGGTGTAGACGATCTCGACCCGCTCGAAGTCGGGCTGGCCGTTGAGCGGGTCGGTCGTCGTCACCTCGGTCGAGACGAGACGGACCCGCTCGAGGGGTGGGCCGGGAGCCGGGATCGTGGCGATCGCCGGACGGTCCGTCGGCCAGAGCCGGCCGCGCCCGTCGTCGGGCGACGCGCCGAGGACGAGCCGGCAGCCGCAGACGGCGGCCGCCTCGCCGATCCGGACGATCTCCTCGCAGAAGGCGTAGCCGACGCCGCCGTGCGAGCCGGCGAACTCGTCGATGGCCGAGCCCTCGTGCCTCGAGGTCAGGTGCCCGCAGTCTGCACAGAACCGCTTCATCGGTCTCCCTTCCGTTCTGCCCGCCCGGAGGTGAGCCGCGCCACGAGCACGTCGCTCGGGACATGGCTGGCCGGACGGGCGCAATCGGCGGGCCGGGACCGGAAAAAGAAGAACCCCTCCGGGTTCGGAAGGGTCACGAGTCGTTCCCTTATCTCGCAGGCGGAGGGCCTGCTCGGACTTGGCACCTTGCCGGCGTCGCGCCGGTAGGTTGTCGTGGCTTCATCGGGCCGGTCCCTCCGCCACTCTTGATAAGTCGATCTTCAGTTGTCCCGGGAGGATACGGGACGGTGGCAGTCGCGGCAACCATTCCCGGGGTTGCCGTTCGGTGTCGAGCGTCGGCATGGGATATCTTCCGTCGATGGTCACCACCTACCGAATCCCCGGCGCGATCCTGACCGAGCGCGAGCACCGGGTCCCCCTCGATCACGCCCGGCCGAACGGCCCGGCGATCGGCGTCTTCAGCCGCGAGGTCGCCGATCCCGACGGCACGGACAAGCCGTACGTCGTCTTCCTCCAGGGCGGCCCCGGCTTTGAGGCAGCGCGGCCGACGAGCCCGCCCTCGGGCTGGTTGAAGCGGGCGCTCGCGGACTACCGGGTCCTCCTCCTCGACCAGCGCGGGACCGGCCGTTCGACTCCGGTCGGGAGCCTCATCCCGGGCGATTCGGCGGACGTCAGGGCAGAGTACCTGGCCAACTTCCGGGCAGATTCGATCGTCCGCGACGCGGAGCTCGTCCGGCTTGAGCTCGGCGTCGAGCGCTGGAGCATCCTCGGCCAGAGCTTCGGCGGCTTCACCGCGATGACCTATCTGTCCATCGCCCCGGAAGGCCTGCGGGAGGCGTTCATCACCGGCGGCCTGTCGCCGATCGGGCGGCCCGTCGACGACATCTACCGGGCGACGTACGTCCGCCTCCTCGAGAAGAACCGCGCCTATTTCGAGCGCTACCCCGAGGATCGCGCTCCAGCGCGGGCTGTCTTCGAGCGCCTGGAGGCCGAGGACGTCCGGCTGCCATCGGGCGACCGGCTCACGTCGCGCCGCTTCCGCCAGCTGGGGCTGTGGCTCGGCGACAGTGCCGGCTTCGAGCTCCTCCATCACGTCCTGGAGCTGCCGTTCGGGTCGAGCGCCTTCCTCCACGATGCCGAGGAGGGCGTCCGGTTCGCCCGCAACCCGATCTACGCCACGCTCCACGAGGCCTGCTACGCCGACGGGGTCGCCACGCGCTGGTCGTCGGACCGCCTGCTGCCCGACGAGATCGAGGCCGAGGGGTACTTCACCGCCGAGCACATCTATCGCTGGATGTGGGAGGACTACGCGGCGCTCCGACCCCACCGCGAGGCGGCCGAGATCCTGGCCGACCGCGAATGGCCCCGCCTCTACGACCCGGACATCCTGGCCCACAACGAGGTGCCGGTCGCGGCGACCATCTACGTGAACGACCTCTACGTCGAGCGAGCCTTCGCCGAGGAGACGGCGGCGGCCATCCGCGGCCTGCGGCCGTGGATCACGAACGAGTTCGAGCACAACGGCCTTCGGGCCGATGGCGAGCGCGTCCTCGGTCGCCTCATCGACCTCGTCCGCGGCCGGGCCTGACCACGCCGAGCCGCCAGTGGCCGTTCGCGAGGCCCGGGCCGGCCGCTACAATGCGGACCTGCCGAGCG
>MGOD01000081.1:19049-20741 GCA_001795245.1 Chloroflexi bacterium RBG_16_70_13 | reverse complement strand
TGTGGAGCCGCAGTCGCGCGTCGTCGCCGGGTGGCCAGCCCGCAGCGGCCTTCTGGCCGCTCCAGGCCATGGGGGGGCGCAGCGCGACGAGCACTCGATCGGTGGCGTCGATGCCCTGCCCCGACACGAGGACGCCGCCGCGCCCAAGCTGGTCGAGCCCGGCGCCGACAACGTTCGCCGCCGTCCGGCCGCCGGTGGCGACATCGACCGGCGCGTGGTGGACCTGGAGGCCCCGGAGCCGGACCTCGATGCCGGCCGGCCAGAGGCGCAGGTGGTCGCCGGCGCGGAGCTCCCCGCCGCGGAGCGTCCCGGTCACGACCGCGCCGCGGCCCTTCACCGAGAAGGCCCGGTCGATCGCGAGGCGCGTGGGACCGCCCGGCAGCCCAGCCTGGCGGGCCGCCACCCGGTCGCGGAGCCGAACGAGCGCCTCGCGGACCGCCTCGAGCCCCTCGCCCGTCGTTGAGGACGCGACGAGCACCGGCGCTCCGGCGAGCGAGCTCCGCTCGAGGAGCTCGGTCACGGCGCGGGCGACCTCGGCCGCCCGGTCAGATCCGGCGACATCGGCCTTCGTCACCACGGCGAGGCCGTCGCGGAGGCCGAGCGCATCAAGGAGCTCGAGGTGCTCGAGCGTCTGGGCCCGGACCCCGTCGTCGGCGGCTACGACGAGCACCGCGGCGTCGATCTCGCCCGCCCCGACGAGCATGTTGCCGATGAGCGCGTCGTGGCCCGGCACGTCGACGAAGTCGATGGAGGTCCCATCCTCGAGGTCGAGCCAGGCGTAGCCGACGTCGATCGTCATGCCCCGGCGGCGCTCCTCGGGCAGGCGGTCGGCGTCGATGCCGGTCAGGGCCCGGAGGAGCGCCGTCTTGCCGTGGTCGATGTGCCCGGCGGTGCCCATGACGACGGTCATCGCGTCAGCCAGGGGCGTCGAGGGCCCGGCCGATGGCCGCGGCCAGGGCGTCGTCGTCGTCCGGCGGCACGGTCCGGAGGTCGAGCAGGACCCGTCCGTCGGCGATCCGGCCAACGACGACCGGGTCGCCGGTGCGGAGCCCGCGGAGCAGTCGATCGGCCGAGCGAGCGGCGAGCGCCAGCCCGAACGACGCGAGCGTCTCGCCCGGCAGCGAGCCGCCGCCGATCGTCGACTCGAGCTCGACGAGATCGGCCGCCCGCCCGATCCGGGCCGCCAGCGCGGTCGCCCGCTCACGGAGGGCGGCCGCCGGCACCGCGATCGCGCGCCACAGCGGGATCTCGGCTTCGGCGAGGCCGGCCCGGTAGAGGCCAAGGGTCGCCGCGACGGCGGCCAGGGTGACCTTGTCGGGTCGCATCGCCCGCGCGAGGGGGTCACGCCGCATCCTTGCGATCAGGTCCGCCCGACCCACGACGAGCCCGGCCTGCGGGCCGCCGACGAGCTTGTCGCCGCTGAACGTCACGACGTCCGAGCCGAGCGCCAGCCGCTCCGCGGGCGTTGGCTCGTGGGCCAGCCCGAACTGCTCGGTTGGGAGGAGCGCCCCAGAGCCGAGGTCGTCGACCACGATCGCTCCGTAGCGGTGGGCGGCCTCGGCGACGGCGGCAGCGTCGGGGGCCTCCGTGAAGCCCGACTGGATGAAGTTCGAGGGGTGGACCCGGAGGACGAGCTTCGCCCGGCTGCCGACATCGGCCAGTGCTGCCTCGAAGTCATCGGCTCGCGTCCGG
>MGOD01000081.1:17595-19035 GCA_001795245.1 Chloroflexi bacterium RBG_16_70_13 | reverse complement strand
GACTTCGACGAGCCTGGCGCCCGCCCGTCGGACGATCTCCGGGATCCGGACGCCGCCACCGATCTCCACGAGCTCGCCGCGGGAGACGATCACGCCGCCGCCGCGCCCGGCCAGCCCGACCGCAAGGGCCACGGCCGCCGCGTTGTTGTTCGTGACGAGGGCGTTCTCGGCGCCGGTCAGGGCGACGAGATGATCCTCGGCGGCTCGGTGGCGACGCCCGCGGCGGCCGGTCTCGCGGTCGAGCTCGAGGAGGGCGGGCCCCGCCGCGTTCAGGGCGGCCGCCTCGGCGTCCCGCGACCACGCCACCCGCCCGAGATTGGTGTGGATGAGGACCCCCGTGGCGTTGATGACGAGCGTCGGCAGCCAACGATGGGCGTCCAGCCGCTCGTGGGCCGCGACGGCGAGCGCGTCGATCGAACGTGGCGGCGACCCCTCGGCGAGGCGGTCGCGCTCGTCGGCGATGACGTCGCGGACGGCCTCTGTCTGCGATGCGGCGGCACGCCAGGCGTCGTCGGTCTCACGGAGGCGCGCGAGGACCCGCTCGACGCTCGGCGGCCTCGGCCGATCGGTCGTGCTCACTCGCCCTCCTCGACGGCCTGGCTCATCCGCTGGCGGGAGCGCATGGGAGTCGAACCCACCGCGCGACGCCGAGCGCCGCGCCACCGGTTTTGAAGACCGGGCCGGGCACCGGCCCGAACCCGCTCCCGCCGAGATGCTAGCCGCTCCGACGGGCAGCCCTATGATCCTGCCGTGGCGAGCCCCGATCCCCGTTTCTACGCGACCGACGATCTCGGGACCCAGACCTACGATGTGTTCGCCGACCTGCACATCGTCGGCTCGTCGGTCGAGGGCGACGTCGAGTTCTACCGTGCCGCGGCTCGCCGGACCGGCGGACCGGTCCTGGACGTCGGCTGCGGCACGGGTCGAATCGCGTTCGAGCTCACGGCGGACGGCTGGGATGTGGTGGGCCTGGATCGCTCGGAAGCCATGCTCGCCATCGCCGAGCGGCGCCGCGCCGGCCAGTCGACGCAGATGGCAGCCCGACTCGAGCTCGTCGAGGCCGACATGACGGACTTCGACCTTGGGCGCACCTTCGCCCTGATCATTGCGCCCTATCGAGTCTTCCAGTTCCTCCTGACCCCCGAGGCGCAGCGATCGGCGCTCGCAGCGCTCCGTCGCCATCTCGCCCCCGACGGCGAGCTCGTGCTCGACCTCTTCGACCCGCGGCTCGATCTCTGCCTCCCGGATATCAGGCCGTCAGGGGACGTCGAGGTCGTCAGGCATCCGGTGACCGGCAACGACGTTCGAGTCCAGCGCCTCGAACGGGTCAACGATCCCGTCCGGCAGGTCTTCGACGAGGTCTGGCTCTCCACGGAAGTCGGCCGCGACGGGCGGGAGCTCCGCTCCCTGCGCGAGACGCTCTCCCTCCGCTGGACGTTC
>MGOD01000081.1:16975-17543 GCA_001795245.1 Chloroflexi bacterium RBG_16_70_13 | reverse complement strand
AGTTCGGCGACTTTCTCGGCTCGCCACCCGCATACGCTCGGGAGCAGGTCTGGATCGTCCGTCGCACGGACTGACCGCCTGGATCCGGACCTCGTCCGCGGGCCCCTCCTCGACGGCTGTCATCCGTATCCCGCCCGCGATCCCTATCATCGGCGTCCCATGACGACCGACCTCAGGAGCCTGGCCGATCCACTGCAGATCCGCCTGACCGAACTGACCGAGTGCGGCGGCTGCGCGGCGAAGCTCGGCGCGGACGCCCTGGCGGAGGTGCTCGCGGGGCTGGGCGTCGTGGGCGGCGGCGACTCGGCTCCAACGGACTTGCTCGCCGGCCTCGAGCCAGCTGACGACGCCGCGGTGTACCTCGTTGCCCCGGACCTCGCCGTCATCGCGACGGTCGACTTCTTCCCGCCGATCGTGGATGACCCGCGGACGTACGGTGAGATCGCGGCCGCGAACGCCCTGTCCGACGTCTTCGCCATGGGCGGCCGCGTCCTGTTCGCGCTGTCTGTCGCGGCGATCCCCGAGGACCTGCCGCGAGACGCGTTCCGGGCGATTCTCGACGGCGCGG
>MGOD01000081.1:14567-16966 GCA_001795245.1 Chloroflexi bacterium RBG_16_70_13 | reverse complement strand
GTCGTCCGCGAGGCCGGCGGGATCCTCGCCGGCGGCCACACCATCCGCGACCGCGAGCCGAAGTACGGGCTTGCGGTCGTTGGTGTCGTCCATCCCGATCGGCTGCTCCGCAAAGGGGGCGCGCGGCCGGGCGACATCCTGGTCCTGACGAAGCCGCTCGGGACGGGGCTCCTCGTGAGCGGCCGGCGCCAGGGCCGGACGAACGACGTCGATCTCGCCGCGGCGGTCGTCTCGATGCGGCGCCTGAATCGGGACGCGTCGGAGGCGCTCACCGAGGCCGGCGTTGCCGCCGCGACCGACGTCACCGGCTTCGGGCTGCTGGGGCATGGCCTCGAGATGGCCCGGGCTGCGGGCGTCCGGTTCGTCTTCGACGCGGCGTCGCTCCCGGCGCTCGACGGCGCCATCGAGCTCGCGCGCGCCGGCGTCGAGACCGGCGGCGCCGCCCACAACCGGCGGTTCGTGAGGCCCGCCCTCGATGTCGCGGAAGGCGTGCCTGCGGAGCTCGTGACCCTGGTCCACGATCCGCAGACCTCGGGCGGCCTGCTCGCCGCCGTCGCCCCCACCTCGATCGCGCAGCTCGAGGCCGGCCTCGATGGGCGCGGCGTCGAGCATTGGCGGGTGGGCCGGGTCGAAGCGAGCCCGGACGGCGCGGGCGGGGTTGCCCTGGTCTGATCGACACCAACCAAGCGGGGCTCAGGAGGAAGACCATGGACCACGACGCGAGGCTCGCGACGCTGCGAGCGATCGCGGCCGCCTTTGACCGCCACGATCTCGACGCGATCCTCGAGCACTTCGCCGACGACGCGGTCTTCGAGTCCCCGCGCGGGCCGGACCGATGGGGCCGCCGCTTCACGGGGCTGGCCGAAATCCGCGAAGGCTTCGCCGCGCGGTTCGCGGGGATCCCCGACGTCCGGTACCGGGACGACGTGCACTTCGTCGACGGTGATCGCGGCGCTTCCGAGTGGCGGCTCAGCGGCACGACGACCGACGGTCAGTCGATCGACCTGCTGGGCTGCGACCTCTGGACCTTTCGGGGCGACAAGGTCGTCCGGAAGGACAGCTACTGGAAGCTCGTCCCCGACTGATCCGCGGGGGACCGGGCGAGGCCCGACGAGCCGTGCGCGGTGGGCCTTTGGGCTTCGTGAACGGGCGACCGACGCGCCAGCCACGATGCTGGCTCATCGAAACCTACGCTGGCACGCTCGGCGGTGCCCGGGAAACGCAGGATTCGGGGCGGAGACGTGATCCGTCGAGCTCGTTCAGTGTCAGATCGATGAACCTCGCTCATTCGCATCCACGTGGCGGCGGGTAGCGGCGAGTTCGCGGTGGGCCCCGGTGGACCCCGGATCAGCCGGCCCGGGCGACGGCCGGCAGGGTCACGGTGATCCGTGCCCCCGACGGCGCGAGATTCTCGGCGACGGCGTCGCCGCCGTGGGCACGCGCCAGGGCCCGCACGATCGACAGGCCGAGGCCCGTGCCGGGACCGGTCCGGGCGGGATCGGCCCGGTAGAAGCGATCGAAGGCACGGTCTAGCGAGCCGGCGGGGAATCCCGGGCCGTCGTCGCTGACCCGGAAGGCGACCCCGCCGCCGGGCGCGAGGCGAGCCTCCACGAGGACGCGCCCGCCACCCCGCGCCACCGCGAGCGCGTTGTCGATGAGGTTGCCGAGGATCCGCTCCACGGCAGCGCGGTCGGCGGCCAGCGACAGCCCGGCGTCGGCCTCGGCACGCAGCTCGACCCCACCGGCCGCGGCCCGCGGCGCGAATCGGGCAACGGCTTCGGCGGTAAGCGCGCCCGAGTCGAGCGACTCGGGTCGAAGCGCGATCCCGCCGGTGCCCAGCTCGTCGATCGAGCGGAGGTCCTCGATGAGCCGGCCCATCCGGTCCGCCTCTTGCGCGATCGCGTCGCCGGCGCGGGCGACGCCCTCGGGTCCGGCGGCAGCCGCCGTCCCGTCGCGGAGGGCCTCCGCGAACCCGGACACGACGGTCAGCGGAGTCCTGAGGTCGTGGCGGATGTTCGCCAGGAGGTCGCGCTCCTCGGCCCGGATCCGGTCGAGCTCGGCGGTCATGGCGTTGAAGCGGTGGGTCAGGTCGCGGACCTCGCGCGGGCCGTCAGGCACGAGCGGTGGCGTCGGCGAGGCGCCGCCGGCCGGCACGATCGCGGTCGCCTCGGCGAGCCGCCGGAGCGGCCGGGTGATCGAGCGGGAGAGGAGCCAGGCGATCGGGATGGCGATGAGGGCGGTGACGATCGCGACCGCGGGCAGGACCCGCAGCAGGTCGCGCAGGGCGAGGGCTCCGGACCGGTCCGGCGCCGTGAGCACGACCGCCACCGGCCCGACGACGAGGCCGTCGCGCCGGACGACGGTGGCCGAGTAGAGGACGCGGGAGCCGTCGCGGGCCG
>MGOD01000081.1:13457-14501 GCA_001795245.1 Chloroflexi bacterium RBG_16_70_13 | reverse complement strand
CCGCCGTGTCGCCGGCCTCGGCCGTGACGACCCGCTCGCCGACGAGCCCGTAGAGCCCGATCTCGGCCGGAAGCTCGGCCTTGATCGCGGCGAGTGCCGGTCGGAGCTCGGCGAGGGCCCCGATCGCCCGGACCCGGGCCAGGACCGGCTGCGCCAGGTCGCCGAGGTTGGCGATCGTCGCCTCCTGGTGAAGCGTCCGGACCCCGACGAAGAGCCCCGCCCCGACCGCCAGCGCGGCAACGAGGCCCACGACGGCGAAGGCGACCGCGACCCTCGACGAGACCCGGTCAGGCATCGGCGATCAGGCGGTAGCCGACGCCCCGGACGGATTCGATCGTCGGCCCGTCCGGGCCGAGCTTCTTGCGCAGCTCGGACACGTGGACATCCACCGTCCGGGTCTCGCCCGGGAAGTCGGTGCCCCAGACGTCCTCGAGCAGGGCCTCGCGGCTGAGGACGACGCCGGGATCGCGGGCCAGGGCGGCCAGGAGGTCGAACTCGCGGGCCCGGAGCTCGACCGCCCGCTCGCCGACGGACGCCTCGCGCCGCCGCGGATCCAGCCGCAGCGTCCCGACCTCGATCGGGCGGCCCAGCCGGACGGTGCCGTCGGTCCGGCGAAGGATCGCCTTGACCCGCGCGACGAGCGCGCGCGGGTTGAACGGTTTCGTGACGTAGTCATCGGCCCCAAGCTCGAGGCCGACGATCGCATCGACGTCATCGGTTCGCGCGGTCAGCATCAGGACGGGCGTGTCGGCATCGCGCCGGATGGCCCGGCAGACCTCGAAGCCGTCCATGCCCGGCAGCATCAGGTCGAGGATCACGAGATCCGGCCGATGCTTCCGGTGGAGCTCGACAGCCGAGGGTCCGTCGGTTGCGACCACCGTCGCGTAGCCGGCGCCCTCGAGGTACAGCCGGACCAGCTCGACGATGTTCGGCGCGTCGTCGACGACGAGGATCGTCTTCATCGGTCGGGAGTCTACGCTCGCATGAATCGGCCGCCGGGAGTCCGCGGCGAGGGTCCCGGCGGCCTGGGTGAACGCGCGCTCC
>MGOD01000081.1:13036-13428 GCA_001795245.1 Chloroflexi bacterium RBG_16_70_13 | reverse complement strand
CGCCTCGGCCATCGCGGTCCGGAGGTCGGCCCGGGCGTCGGCGATCGCCTGGCGGGCCGCGCGGAGGATCGGCCCGGCGGTGCCGTCGTTCCAGTCGGCCGGGGTGAGCGGCAGGACATCCTCGGCCACCCCGTCGACGCCGGCGAGGGCCTCATCGATCGCGGCCACCATGGCTGCCAGGTGGGCCTTGGCCTCGGTCACGTCCTGGCCGGCGGCCTCGGCGCGCTCGATGAGCACGGCCAGGTCGGCGGCAGTCTCGTCGAGCCTAGCCCCGACGACGTCGACGGTGTCGGCGGCGATGACCAGCCAGACCTGGCGGACGACGAGGACGTAGATCCGGAAGTCCTCGAAGATGCTGTGGATGTCCTCGCGCAGCTCGGCGAGGGTCGTGT
>MGOD01000081.1:3929-12912 GCA_001795245.1 Chloroflexi bacterium RBG_16_70_13 | reverse complement strand
ATCCGGCGATCGATCTCGCACAGCCCGACGGCCTGATAGTTCTCGACGGTCGGGGCGGCCGCTGCGGTTCGCCAGGCCTGGGCGCAGCGGGCGCGATCCGTCAGATGGTCGGCCTGACTCACCGGGCGCGTGCCGGCGTGGGCGCCCGGCGCCGAGGCCGCAAGGGCCGGCGTCGCCACGACGCTGAGGGCAAGGAGGACGCCGGTCAAGGGACCGGCGAGGCGCGTGAGACGGCCGAAGCGCGAGACGGTGCGGTTCATTCTGGACTCCCTTCTTCGGATTCTGCGATGGCGTCGGCGCCGAGGGCGGCGTCGAGATCGGCGAGCAGGTCATCGATCGCGCTGAAGTCCGGCGTCGCGAGCGGCGCCGGGGTGGGCTGCGTGCCCGGGTTCGGCGGCTGGCTGGCCGCCGGCGGCTCGGTCGCCAGCGAGGCCTGGGTCGCGATGGCGGTCGCCGTCGGCGCCGGTTCGGTCGGCTCGACGGCCGCGGCGGTCGTCGGGCTGGCCGCAACCCCGCTGGCAGCCGCGCTGGCGGCCGGGTCGTCGACCCCGGCGGCAGCTGGGAGGTCGCGCCGGCCGCAGCCGGCGGTCACGACGGCGAGGAGCAGCACCGTCCCGGCGACGGCGAGGGCTCCCCGGCTTCGATGGTTCGGCATGTGTCGATGTCCCCGATGCGTGGCGCCCACGTCGGACGCCTGGACCGGAGCGTGCCCGAAGGAAGGACCGCCAGCCACCGCCGCCACCGCGCGGTTTGTCAGGTCCATGTAAGCCGACCGCACCGGTCCGCACCGCACAGGATTCCGGTGCATCCGAGCACCATTGGGAACGCCAGCCTCTCGCGGGCGGAGTGGCGTGCTTCGTTGCCATGGGGCACCATGGGCGGATACGCCCGAGGCTCACGGGGAGAGCCAGCCAGTGGAGGACCGATCGTGAGAATTCGCGAAGTTCCACGCCGCGCTCGCCTGGTCGCGGCGATCGCCGTGCTCGCCGTCGCCGTTCCCGGTCCCGCCCTCGGGGCCGCCGGGTTCGGGGGTGTCGGGCCGGACCAGGGTTCGTATCTGACCGAGAGCGACCCGTATGTCGAAACGAGCGGCGCCGTCCCGGAAACGGCGTTCCACGCCCTGATCAACTCGGGCGAGGAAGCCTTCGGGACCCTGTTCGAGGGCATCCCCGACGGGATCGGCATCGTCCCTGGCGCGGCACCGCTGGGCTTGGTCGACATCTACGTCACCCACGAGCAGTCGCCGGTCCCGTTCGGCGGCTTCGCGGACTACGAGAACTCCTCGATCAGTCGCGTCCGCGTGGACCTGGCGACGTGGGAGGTCGTGGACCTGGAGACCGTCCTGTCCGAGGACGAGGGCTTCATCCGGTTCTGCTCCGCGTTCATGGCCGGCCCCGAGCAGGGCTTCCCGCACTACACCTTCCTCGTCAACGAGGAGTCGAACGACGCGCTGGCGGTTCCGGCCGGGGCGCTCTACGGGCCCGATCCGGCATACGGTGGCCTGAACGTTCGGCAGTCCGGCTACGCGGTCGCCTACGACACGGCCAACGGCAAGATCTCGGTGCTGGCCGGCGCCGGCCGCCACAACCACGAGAACACGGTCATCGTGCCGGGCGGCTGGGGCGGGATCTTCTCGCTGTCAGGAGACGACACCTTCACCTTCCCGTCGACCCCGGAGCGACCGAACCTCAGCCAGGTGTACGCCTTCAGCAGCCAGAACTGGAAGGCCTTCCAGAAGGACGAGGGCACCCTATGGGCGTTCCGCGTCACCGGCACCCAGGACGGCGCCGTCGATCCGGCCGATTCGTTCAACGGGGCCAACGACTACCTGGATATGGCGCCCGGCGACGTCTGGACCGGCGAGTTCATCGCCGTCCCCGACGACGTGGCACGTGGCGACACCGCCGCGGCCCCGCAGGACGCCCTCGAGGACTGGTCCAACGCCAATAACGTCTTCCAGTTCATCCGGGTCGAGGATGTCGCCTACGACCCGGACGATCCGCGGGTCGTCTACTTCGCCGACACCGGCAACAACCGGCTCGTCGATCCCGGCACCGGGCGGCTGTACCGCGCCGGCGCGGGTGCGACGGCCAGCGGTCGGATCTTCAAGCTCGTCCTGAACGCCGACGATCCTACGATCGTCGACGAGTTCTCGATCCTCCTCGAGGCGACCGACATCGGGATGCGCAGCCCCGACAACCTCGACGTCGGAGCCAACAGCCTGATGGTCCAGGAGGACACGTCCAGCTTCAGCAAGATCTGGATGTACGACCTCGACGCCGAGACTTGGACCCACGTCGCGACGGCCACCCAGGAGCGGGCCGAGACGAGCGGCATCGTCGACGCTTCGAGCTGGTTCGGTGACGGCTGGTGGGCGCTCGACGTCCAGTCGCACGTCAACCTGTCCGAGACGCCGGGCCAGGTCTACACCCACCCGGTCACGGGAGCGGAAACCGTCTACACCGCGCGACGCGAGGATGGCCAGCTGCTCCTGATGTACGTCCCGGGCAGCTGATCGATCCAACGAACCGCAGTCACATCGGGGCCGCCCGGCATTCGCCGGGCGGCCTCATCGTGTCGGGTCGCGACGGGCCCCCGCGCCGATCATCGCCTGGCCCGCCCCGGGCCTGTGTCCCCTGGACACCGGCGCTGCATGAATGAGCGTGATGACCCCCGACTTTCAGCGGGATTCCGCTCGAACCCGGGGTCGGTTCAGCGTGTTCGTTCCCGGACGGTGTCCACGAGACACACGCCGCCCGATGGAGCGGCGAATCTGCTCGACGGGCCTCGTGCCGCATCGCGGAGGCGCCCCGCCACCTGCGGATGCGGCGTGCAAGGACGCGGGCCCGCAGTCGAGGGCACCAGACCGTGGCGACCTCTGACAGTCGACGATTCCAGTTTCCGTGCCCGCGGTGCGGCCACGGTCTGGCCGCCTGCCCGTGAGAGGCGCCGGGTGGTGACGCTTCGCCGTCTCTCAGTCGCCGGTCCATGTCACGATGAGACCGCTGGCAGCGAGCGGACGCGCCTCAACCCGGCTCGCGACAGGTTTCGCTGTCTGCCAGTCGAACTTGGGCCGGCCCAGGAGGATGCTGGTGGGCGGCGCTACACTCGACCCGTCGTTCGTCCGCAGGGAGGCACGGAACCCCTTGCCGAAGTCGTACGTTCGCCTGACCCGGCCCCTCGTCCGCGAGACGAAGGGCGGCGAGCTCCGTCCCGCGACCTGGGACGAGGCGCTCGATCGGACCGTCGCGGGCTTCCGCGCGGCCGAGGCGTTCCGACGCCCCGACGCGCCGGCCCCGTTCGGGATCTTCAGCTGCAGCAAGGCGACCAACGAGGTCAACTTCGCGGCCCAGAAGTTCTCGCGCACGGTCCTGGGCAGCAACAACATCGACAGCTGCAACCGCACCTGACACGCCCCGTCTGTCGCCGGTCTGGCGACCGTTTTCGGCGCTGGTGGTGGAACCAGCTCATATCGTGAGGTCGAGGAGACGGACCTGATCGTCCTCTGGGGCAGCAATGCCCGAGAGACGCATCCGATCTTCTTCCACCACCTCCTGCGCGGCGTCCGGAACGGCGCCCGGCTGTACGCGGTCGATCCGCGCCGGACATCGTCGGCCGAGTGGGCCGACGTCTGGCTGGGCCTCGATGTCGGCAGCGACATCGCCCTGGCCAACGCGATCGGGCGCGAGATCATCCACGCCGGGCTGGCGAATGACGAGTTCATCCGCCGCGCCACCTTCGACTTCGACGCCTACCGTGACAAGGTCGAGAGCTACACCCTCGACTACGCCGAGCGCGAGACCGGCGTCCCGGCCGAGGCGATCCGAGAGCTCGCCCACGCCTACGCGTCGGCGCCCCGGGCGATGATCTGCTGGACCCTCGGGATCACGGAGCACCACAACGCGGTCGACAACGTCCTGGCCCTCATCAACCTCGCGACGCTCACCGGCCACGTCGGTCGGTACGGCAGCGGCCTCAACCCGCTCCGTGGCCAGAACAACGTCCAGGGCGGCGGCGACATGGGCGCCCTGCCCGATCGCCTGCCGGGCTTCCAGCACGTCGAACGCGACGAGTTGCGGGCCCCGTTCGACGCTGCCTGGGGCGTGAAGGTACCGCCGAAGAAGGGCTGGCACCTCTCGGCGATGTTCGATGCCATCGAGCACGGCGAGCTCCGGGCGGCCTACGTCATCGGCGAGAACCCGGTCCAGTCCGAGGCCGACCAGGCTCGCGCGATCCGGGTCATGGAGTCGCTCGACTTCATGGTCGTCCAGGACCTGTTCCTGACCGCCACAGCGGAGCTCGCCGACGTCGTCCTGCCGGCGGCGGCCGCCTGGGCCGAATCCGAGGGCACGGTCACGAACTCTGAGCGGCGGGTCCAGAGAGTCCGCAAGGCCCTCGACCCGCCCGGCGAGGCCCGCGACGACCTGTGGATCATCTTCGAGCTCGCCCGGCGGATGGGCCACGACTGGGGCGAGCCGTCGGCCGAGCGCGTGTGGGCCGAGCTGTGCTCGCTCTCGCCGGTCCACCGCGGCATGACCTACGCGCGGCTCGAGGAGCTCGGCGGCATCCAGTGGCCGTGCTGGGACGAGACGCACCCCGGCGAGCTGTTCCTCCACTCCCGCCTCTGGGAGGACCCTGTGCCCGGGTCGCGGATCCCGTTCGTGCCCGTCGACCACGACCCGCCGGTCGACCGCCTCGACGACGACTTCCCTATCCGCCTGACAACCGGCCGGCGCCTCGACAGCTACAACACCGGCGTGCAGACGGCGTCATTCCGGTCGCCGATGCGGCGCGGCGAGACCCTCGACATCTCGCCCGAGGACGCAGAGCGGCTGGCGCTCGCCGAGGGCGAGGTCGTTCGCATCGTTTCGCGCCGCGGTGAGGTCGAGGCCCCCATCCGGATCGATCCCGGCCTGCGGCCGGGCCTGACCTTCATGACCTTCCATTTCCAGGACGATGTCGCCACGAACCTGCTGACGATCGACGCCATCGACCCGAAGTCGGGCACGGCCGAGTTCAAGGCGACCGCGATCCGCATCGAGAAGGTGCCCGCGCTCGCCGGGGCCTGAGCGTCCTGCTGCGATCGGCTAGAGGACAAGCCGCTCGGTAGCTCGGGCAAGGACGTAGATCACGACCGGCAGGAGGAGCGCGGAGGCGAACGCCCGGATCGTCGCCGCCTGCCACGGCCAGGTCGGCAGCCGCGCCAGCACCTCGCGCTCCGCGAAGGCGCTGCCGAGCAACTTGTTGAGGCCATCGGCGCGCGAGAGATCGAGGCCCGCCGCGTCCGCGTGGAGTGCGGCCAGCAGCGATGTCAGCCGGGCACCCGCCTCGGTCTCGAGGCGCTCCTTCTCGGTTGCGATCCGCCGATGGAGGCCATAGAGGGGCAGGACGAACGCCGCGACGGCGGCGACCGCGATCGCGACGTAGAGCCCCGCGGCGAGGGCGGTGGCGACCTCGCTCGTTGAGGCGGCCGCGAACTCGGGCAGCGTCGTCGTCGCCAGCACGGCGGCGAGCGTGAGAAGGCCGAGCGATGCCTGGGCCGTGAGCCGGGAGAACGCCTGGAGCGGGCTTGCGTCCAGCAGGTTGACCCGGGCGGCCTCGCGGTGGATGCGGTCGACGAGCGCGAGCTGCCGGACGACCTGGAGGACCAGCGTCGAGTACGAAAAGCCGACGAGGCAGGCGTACCCGACAAGGACCGCGGCCTCGACCGGCCCGAGTCCGACGATCTCGAAGTTGGCCGGTGCCACGACGGCGTTGCTGACCGTCCCCCACGTCGTCAGGGCCCAGACGACAAGAACCTCCCGTCGCGGGGCGACCATGAGCCGGTACCTGAGGTCCTCAATCTCAGTCGCCCCGTCGAGGAGCGGGCGGAACCGGTCGAGGGCCTCACTCGCCACCCGGGCCAGGTGGCGCTGGAGCGCGAGCGAGAAGGGCGGGACGAGCGCGATCGCGATGAACCGCGGAGGAAGGCCCGCGACATCGCGCCCGGGGAGAGCGTAGGCGGCCGCCATCAAGCCGATCGACAGCAGCGCGAGGCCGACGAAGGCCACCCATCCGGGTCCGGGCAGGCGCTCGAGCCTGCCCAGAAGCCGATCGGCCGGTGACGGTGGATACGGGACGGCGCTCGGCGGTCCATCCGCCTCCGCGGCCGAGCGGGACGACATGTCCGCCAGTGTAGGCGGCTCGCCGGCGGCCGAAGCCCCTCCGCGGCACATCACCGGCGGGTTGCCGATTCCCGGGCCAATCGGGCTGTGGAGGCTCGCCGAAGCCCGACCAACCCGACGGGGCCCGCGGGTCGCGCGAACCCATTGACCAGCGCCGTCGATCCGGCCACGATGGCGCCCCGCGGCGGTCCGGCAGGGTACGGCGCATCGCGGGAAGGAGGGTTTGGAGTGCCGCACTACTTTTTCCGGGCGCGCTACACGCAGACAGGCATCCAGGGGGTCCTCAAGGAAGGGGCCGCGAGCCGAGTCAAGGCCGTCACCGACCTCGTCACGAGCGTCGGCGGCCGAGTCGAGACCATGTACTGGGCGTTCGGCGAGGATGACTTCGTCATGATCGCCGAGCTGCCGAGCAATGCCGCCGCCGCCGCGGCCGCGACGAGGGTCTCCGCGACCGGCACGAGCGCGGTCAGCACGACCGTCCTCCTGACGGCCGCCGAGGTCGACGAGGCCCGCGGAATCGGCGTCACGTTCCGCCCGCCCGGCGCCTGAGCCAACCGACCGGGGGAGCTCCATGGCCACCGATGCCCTGACGACCGCGCCCGCGGCCGCCGCGGACGACCGTGCTCGGCCGTACGCGCCGAGCCTGCTCGACCGCCTCTACGACTGGATCGAGTCGCTGCCGGTCCCGATCTGGTTGACGTACGTGGTCCTTGCCGTGGCGGGCGCCCTGCTGGCGACCTCGTCCCAGTGGCTCTCCGGGCTCCGTCGCTTCCCGGACCCGGAGCCGGTCCAGCTGGTCTGGGGCGCGATCACGATCGTCCTCCTCGCGGCGCCGCACCGCCTCCGGTTGGTGGCGCGATCGTCATTCGAGCAATTCCGCCCGGCGCTCGGCACCGGCGTGGCCGAGCCGGAGCTGGTGCGATACGAGCTCACGGTCATGCGGCCGCGCCCGATCCTGGCGATCATCGCATTCAACTTCGTGATCACGCCGCTCTACTACGCCATCGACCCCGTGGCCTCGCAGGTGGTCGGCATCACGCCGGCCGGGCTCGTGCCGCGATTGCTGTCCGAGGCGACGGTCGGGACCGTCCTCGTGGCGATCCTCTACCAGGCCATTCGCCAGATGCGGATCGTGGGTCGCCTCCACGCGGTGGCCGACCGTGTCGATCCGTTCCGGCCGTCGCCGCTCTACGCCTTCTCGCGCCTGACGGCCGAGGTCGGGTTCGTCCTCATTGCCTTCAATGCCCTCGGAATGCTCCTCAACCCCGGCATCTTCGAATCGGCGGCGGCCCTCGTGATCTACCTCCCGTGGATCGCCGGCTTCACGATCGTGGCGATCGTGGTCTTCCTCGTCCCGCTGCTCGGGATGCACCGGCGGCTGGAACGGGCAAAGGATCGGCACGAGGACGCCGCGAGCGACCGGCTGCGCGACCTGCTCGGCGAGCTGAATGAAGCGATCGACGCCCGGGCCACGGATCGCGTCGACGCCCTCGACCGGACGATCTCCGCGCTCCGCCACGAGCGGGAGCTCCTCGCGAAGCTCCCAACGTGGCCGTGGTCCGCGGGCACGATCCGGGGCTTCGGATCGGCGCTCCTGCTGCCGATCGCCGTCTTCCTCGTCCAGCGCTTCCTGACCCAGGTCCTCACCTGATCGCCGCGCCCTCGGTCGGCGGACCGGCGCGATCGAGGACATCGCGCGGTTGCCCTCGAGCCAGGGAGGGTCCTCGACCGGCCGCGGCCGGCCGGGGGAGCAGGTAGCGGCATTCGGGGATCGGGCGTACCCTTGCGTGGTCGTCGTGCTGTGCGACGGTGCTTCGCGTCGGTCGACCTGCTTCTCGAACAGGCCGTGCGCCTGCCAACCGGTTCGAGAAGTGAAAGGGGTCAACGTGACCACCGGCACTGTCAAGAAGGTCGTGGCCGATCGCGGCTTCGGCTTCATCACCGGCGAGGACGGGAAGGACTACTTCTTCCACCGCGACTCGCTCCAGGCACCGCTCAGCTTCGACCGCCTCAACGGCGGCGAGACGGTCAGCTTCGACGTCCAGTCGGGCCCCAAGGGCCCGCGGGCGGCGAACGTCCGGGAGGCGGACGCGGCGTAAGCGCCTTCGTTGCCACCGCATGAATGGCCCCCGGCCCGTCCGGGGGCCATTCGATTCAGGGCGAGGCGAAAGAGCACTCGGAGCGCACTCGCAGTCGGGTCGGTACGATGTCGACCGATCCAAGGACAGAGAGGGACAGTGGCCGCCGACGCAGTGATCGATCAGCCGAGCGCTGTCGCGCGCCCGTACGCCCCGAGCTGGGTGAACGCGATCACCGGGTGGCTGGAGCGCCTGCCGGGGCCGACCTGGCCGGCCGGCGGCTCACGACGACGCTCGACGCGATCCACGCGGCGGTCGACGCCGCGGACGGGCCAGCGATCGAATCCCGGAGCCACGCCCTCGCCACCCTCATCGCGGAGCGGGATCTGCGTCAACCGCGTTTCGACCTGGCCGTGGAGCGGCAGCACCCTGACGGGGTTTGTCTCGGCGGTGCTGCTGCCGATCGGGCTGTGGGCGGCGACGCGCGTCCTGGAGCGCGTCGTCTGAGGTGGCGGCCCCGCTGACCACCCCGGTGGTTGGTGGCTGATCACCGGGCCGCCATTCGGCCGGACAGCCACTCAGCCGGACCGACCGGCCGTTGTGACAGTCGTGCTCCTGGCGCGTCATCTCGGCGGGTACGGGCGGGCAGCCCGGCCGAATGGGAGGCGCGTCATGGAGCTCATCGTCGTTCTGCTCGTCGTGGGCATGATCGCGCTGTGGGTGCGGACCGGCGGGCTGCGC
>MGOD01000081.1:0-3920 GCA_001795245.1 Chloroflexi bacterium RBG_16_70_13 | reverse complement strand
GCGCGGGAGGCTCGCTCGCGCCGAGAGTGACGTCGTCGACCTCCAAGCTCGGCTGGCCTACGTCGCGGCACGGCTCGATGGGCTCGCCTCCGGTGCGCCCGTTGCGCCCGCCCAGCCGGCCGAGACCCCGCTCGTCCAGGGCCTGCCCGCGGGCGCCACCACGCCAACGCAGGTTCCCCTGCCCTCGCAACCCGGGATCGAGGCAGAGCGGCGAGCTCGCGCCCTCGAGGAGGCGCCCGCTGCATCGGTCGGTGCGGCCCCCGTGGCCGAGGTGCGTGAGCCCTCGATCACCGACTACTGGGTCCGCCCCGGCAGCCCTCGCAGGGAGGAAGCACGGACCGTCGACGCACCGGCGCTGCCGATCGAGGGGACGCCGCGCAAGCTCGAACCCGAAGGCCCAGGCCTTCTTCGCCGGGCCCTCGACAAGCTCGGCTTGACCCCTCCTGTCGAAGGTGAAGAGCTCTCGCGGACCGCGATCGAAGCTTGGCTCGAGGGACGGATGCTCGCCGTCGTCGGCGGCATCGCCCTGCTCCTCGGCGCCGTCTTCTTTCTCAGCCTCGCCTTCAGCCGCGGCTGGATCACGGAGCCGATGCGGGTGCTGATCGGGCTTGCCGCTGGGATCGGGTTGCTCGTCCTCGGCGAGCTGGCCTTCACGAAGCTGCGCGGGATCCTTGGCCATGTCCTCGTCGCGGTCGGCCTGGCGATCGTGTCGCTGGCCCTCCTCGCGGCGACCCGGCTGTACGGCCTCGTCCCGGTGGAATGGGGCCTCGCCGGTGCCCTCGTCGCCGCGGTCGCGGCCGCCGCGATCGCCGTCCGGCACGATTCTCAGCTCGTCGCCGGCTTCGGGTTGATCTCGGTCCTCGCCGCGCCGCCGGTCCTGGGGGCCAGCCCGACCCTCGTCACGCTGCTCTTCGTCGCCGTCACCCTCGTCGGAACCACCGGGGTCGCCCTGTTCCGCACCTGGACCTGGCTGCCGCCGCTGGCCTTCGTCCTCGCCGCGCCTCAGCTTGCCTCGTACGTGGCCGGCGACGCCCCGATCGGCCAGGCCCTCGTTGCCATCGCCGGCTTCTGGCTCGTCAACACGGTCGCGGCGGGTGGCGAGGAGACCCGCCACGCGACGGATCGGCTCCGGACCTCGACGGTGACCCTGCTGCTCGCGGCGGCCGCCTTCACGGTCTGGGCCGGCTTCACGGTCCTCAGCGGTCCCGACGAGCGGTGGCGCGGCTCGTTCCTGGCCGCGCTGGCCCTCGCCCACCTGTCTCTGGGGCTGATCTTCCTCGTCCGCAACGGGGACCGCCACCCGTTCGGCCTCGTCGTCTTCGCGACCGGGGTGGCCTCGCTCACGATGGCCGTGCCGGTCCAGTTCGGCGGCCCTCCCGTGCCGATCGCCTGGGCCGCGGAAGCGGTCGCCCTGGCCTGGATCGCCGTCCTCCGGCGTCACCCGTACAGCGCGGGCGTTTCGCTCGTGCTCGGCGCCCTGGCCCTCGGGCACCTCGTCGGCATCGAGTACCCGGCCCCGGACCTGGCATCGGGCATCGCCCGGACGTGGCCGTTCCTCGGCCCGGAGGGCATGACCTACGGGTTCATGATGGCCGCCCTCGCGATCGCCGCCCTGGCCGTACCGGTCGGTTGGGTCCGGGCCGGCCTGGCCGTCGCCGGCGGCTTCGTCACCCTCTACGTCCTGCCGTTCGAGCTGTCCGGGACCCCGCTCGTCGCCGGCTGGGCCGTGCTCGCGATCATCGCAACGGGCCTCTTCGTCCGGATCGTGGCGCCGCGCCTCGCCCCGGCCTTCGTCGAGGACCGGACGGCCCTGCTCGGGGTCCCGGCGCCGATCGCGCCGTTCGTCGCGCAGGCGGCCGCGCTCGTCAGCCGGGCGGTTCGTCCGGCGCTCGTCACGGTAGCCGTCCTCGCCGGAACGGGCGCGCTCGTGCACCTCGTCACCTTCGAGTACACGGCCACGGAGATCGTAACCGGGGCCGTCGCCGCGGCGACCCCGTTCATGGGCCTCAGCGGCCTCGCCTTTGCGATCGTCGTCGCGATGCTCGTCGCTGCCGGCGCGCTCGTCCCATCGCTGCGGCTGCGGATCGGCGTGACCGCGCTGGCCGGGCTCGTGGCCCTGTACGTCTTCCCGTTCGAGCTTTCGGGCCCCGCGCTCGTCTGGGCCTGGTCGGCCCTCGCCACGGCGGCGGTCGTCGTCCAGGCCCGGGTCGCAGGATCGCGGCTCGCGACCCTCCACGGGGTCGCTGCGAAGGGCCTCATCGACGTGGCCCGGTTCGTCCGTCCTGCGATCGGGCTCGTCGGCGGACTCGTCTACCTGGCCGTCCTTGGCCATCTCGTGACCTTGGACTTCCCGGCCGGGAGGCTCGGTGACGAGATCCTCTCGACGTTCCCGTACGCCGGGTCGGAGGGCGTGTCGCTCGCCGCCGCGCTGGTCGCCCTCGCGGCAATGGCGTGGCTCATCCCCGTGCGGGCGCTCCGGTTGGGCGCCGCCGGGATCGGATCGGCGCTGCTCGCCTACAGCGTGACCTTCGAGATCGACCGGCCGCACGTCATGCTGGCGTGGGCGGTCCTCGTCGTCGTGTCGCTCGTCGCGGTCCGCCGCGTTGCGCGGATCGAACCCCTGCCTACCCCGGGACTCCCATCGCTCGCGTCGCTGGCCTCGCCCGCCTCGCTGGCCGGCCTCGGCGATCGAGGCCCGTATCTGGCCGCCGCGCTGGCCGCGGTCTTCCTCGTCGTCCAGGCCCTCTGGTACGCCGGCGTCGTGCCGTTCGTCCGACATGTCCTCGGCGACCTCGGCCCCGCCGAGGTCCCGTTCCTCGACGTTCGCTCCTACGCCCTCGCGATCCTGGCGCTGACCGCGGTCGCCGCGGGGCTGGCCTGGACCGGGGCGATGGCCAGGCTCGTCGGCGGGGTGATCGGCGCGATCGTGGTCGCCTGGCTCCTGCCGTTCGAGCTTCGTCCCGGGTACGCGGTGGCCGGCTGGTCCGCGCTGGCGCTGGGCGGCGTCTGGCTCATCCGCCTCGTGCCGGCCGGTCAGCTCGTCATCGGCCTGCCCAGCACGGCCCTGGCCGTGTTCGGCGGGCTCGTCACGCTCGGGATCGTGGCGCCACCGGATCGCCTGGCCGTCGATGCCGTGGAGATCGTCCTCGGGCTGCCGATCCTTACCGACGCCACGGTGGCGCTCGGGTCGATCGCCCTCGCCCTCGGCCTCGCCGGGAACCTCCATCGGACGGACACACAGATCCGCTGGGTCTTCATCGCGGCCGGCGTCACGGCGGTCTACCTGCTGTCGGTCGGGCTCGTCGACGTCTTCCAGCGACAGGTCGGGTCCCGACCTCTCGAGGAGCTCCAGAAGGAGGCCCAGGTTGGGCTCAGCGTGCTGTGGTCGGCCCTCGGGCTGCTCGGGTTCGCGAGCGGGCTGCGGCTCCGTCGTCCGTCCGTTCGCCTGTCAGGCCTTGCCCTCCTGGGCCTCGCCACGGTCAAGGTCTTCCTGGTCGACCTCGCGTCGCTCGACGTCGCGTACCGCGTCCTGTCGCTCGTCGCGCTCGGCGTCCTTCTCCTGGTGAGCGCGCTGGCGTACTCGCGGATGCAGCACCCCCATCCGCCGGCGAGTCCGAAGCCTGCCTGACGCCAATCGCCCCTGATGGCAGGACGGCCGGCCCGACGGGCCGGCCGTCCCGATTCCGGGCGGCTTTGCCGATCACGGCCCACCTCACCGATCACGGCCCACCTGGCCGATCACGGCCCACCTGGCCGACCACGGCCCACGCCGCGGCGCGGCGGCGCCGACCCGCGGCTACACTCGGGGAGATGGACCTCCACGTCATCGGGCCGCTCGCGTCCCCGGTCGAGCGGGCGGCGGTGGACGCGGTGCTGGGGCCCGCCACGTCGGGCTGGTCCGGCGGGCGTCGAGACGCGCG
>MGOD01000080.1:15942-28004 GCA_001795245.1 Chloroflexi bacterium RBG_16_70_13 | reverse complement strand
TGACGGGCGCCTGTCGGCCCGGACGGACGGCCTGCCATGTCGATGAGCTTCCCGACTTCTTTGTCCAGCCAGCCCTGATAGATCCGATTCAGGCGGACTAACCGGGTGATGCCCGCAAACGGCCCCGATATCTCGAGAGCGTGCCGGATGCGCGCACCCTCCGCGGTCGGTTCCACCTCGTACGTCTGGATCACGGTCATGAACGGCGGTAGCGCCTCCAGTTCGAGCGCGCGGCCTGCGACGAGGCGCCGGATCCGGCACGGATAGACCTTGCCGTAGCCGGCCTTGACCTGGACAGTCCCGCCTTCGACGAGGGGACCATCTGCGCGCGCCCACTTGGCGTTGTGACCCCATTCACTCCACGTCGATGGATCGACGTACAACCGGAAAACGTCCGCGGTGGCCACATTGGCTTCTCGTACGCTCTCGATCATCCAGGTCACTGTGTGCCTCCGAATCGTCGGCGGGTAGCAGCGCGATGGCGTCATCCATCATGCGCACGTCACGGAGCCGGACGACCGCCGCTGGGCTCATCGTTGTGCGGTGGGGGCTGCGCCTTCACGCGGGTTTGAATGCCGACGTGCGATCCAGACGAATCGCCGCCACGCCGAGCGTGAACCAACCGGCCAGGAAGCTGACGATCCCGACGACGACGAGGAGCATCCCGAGCTCCCACAGATTCTGGCTCACGGCGATCGCGCCAACGAGCCCGACCGCCGGGCCGATCACGAGGGACAATGCCCCCTTGCGCGACAGAACGGATCCGCGGTACGTCGCGATCCCGAAGGCTGCCGAGCCAAGGGCCGCGGTGACCGCTCCGATCGGGAGAGGGCCGTCTCGCCAATCTCTTGGGCCGGCGCCCGTAAGGTCACCGAGGCCCGCGATGAAGATGGCAACCGTCCCGACGGCCGTCACGGCGAAGGCGGTCCAGACAAGCCAGGGGTTGGAACGAGCCTGGAACGCGCTCATCCCTGTGAGCCCCACCAGAAGAGCGGCCAACGAGAGTAGAAGTGCAATCGTGACGGCATTGTCGGAGCCTTCGGTGCGGCCGCCGGTCAAGGCGATGACGATGACGATCAGAGATGCGCCGACGATCGCCGCGATGCCGCCGATGCGAAGCGACATGGTGAAACTCCTTGCATGCTGCGTGTCGACGCCGTGCCCGCGCAGCCGGAGCTGGGCGTCGAGGGCGCCGAGGAGGATGTCAGCGACATCGAACGGCCCGAGTGGGCGTTCCTCGAGGATCGCCTCGAATTCGTCGCCGTAGCGGGCCCGCCATCGGGCGGGATAACAACGGATCAGAAATGACCTCATGGCGACGTCTTGCCGAGCTGGCGGAGACCCATCTGCGCGAACTCGGACAGGCCGCGGAGCTGCTCGGCGAGATTGGACGCCCCGACCGCAGTGAGTCGGTACGGCCGGCGTCGATCGACCGGTTGCAGTGGCTCGATGAGGCCCTGCTCCTCGAGCCGGGCGAGCGCCGCGTAGAGGGTGCCGGCTCCCATCGGCCGGCCGGTGCCATGCTCGACGTCCTGCATGATCGCGTAGCCGTGCTTGGGACCGTCACTCAGGCTCACGAGGATGAGCAGCGACGGTTCGGCGAACCGTCCGAACTCCGGGATCTTCCTTTCCATCGGCCTCCAATCCTTACGATTGTCGATATATCGATGAGCGACATATACGCCCCGACGGGAAGCGTGTCAAGCCCTTTCGGATCGAACGACCGTTCTGGTCGGGCGACGCGGCCGCTTGATTGCCCCTCACAGTCATCAGCTGTTCGTGCGCTGGGCCAACGGTTTGAACCTGATCCCGAGGAATCGGGCGAGAGAGCGAAGAGCTGGTGTCTGTGAGCAGCACCTATACTGGAACGGCGCCGACATAGCTCAGCGGTAGAGCAGCTGTTTCGTAAACAGCAGGTCCTCGGTTCAAATCCGAGTGTCGGCTCCACTCCCCTCCCTTCCCGTTCGGGAAGCCCTGCTATCCGGAGATAGCACGGTTTTCGCGAGCCGCTGGCGCCGCACGAAGGCCTGCTAACGGGCGAAGACCTGCTAACTGGACGGATACCCGATCTCGACGAGGCCGTCCACGCAGGACCGACGGGGATCCCCAGGTCGACCTTCCCTCAGGGGCGCATCGGAGACCTGCTGTCTTCGACACAGCAGGACTTGGCGGCCGGTCCGTCCGAAATCGCTCCGTTCCGAGCCCGGGGCCGGGCGCCCCTCCCGCCCCTCCCGCCCCTCCCTCTGCAGGTTGACCCGATCAGGGGCGTCCGCTATCCGTCGCACCGCTAGGAGGTCGCCAGGCCGTCGAGGATCCTCTCGAGCGCGTCGATCACCGCCTGCGGGCGATCGAACTGGATCTCGTGGCCAGCGCCAGACACCGTCTCGATCGAGCCGGCGGTCGACTCGTCCGCGAGTTCATGCTGGGCGGCGGCCCAGATTTCGTCGATCGTTGTCGCGAGGTCGGCTGGCAGTCCTGCCCGCGAACCCGGCGTCGTCTCGGCCCTCAAGACCACCGCCGGCCGGTCCCCGAACAGCGGCCCAGGCGCGTCGAGAGCCGCCGCCGCCTGGGAGAAGCTGGTCCGGAGATGGACGTGCTCGGGGTTCAGCGAGGGGTCGGTCTCGAAGGTCTCCAGCCCATCTCGGAAGGCCGTGACGCTGGCAGGCTCGCCGCCGGCCGGGGCCGGCAGCGCGTCACGGAACCTCGCGCTGGCGCGGGGGCTTTCCGGGTCGACGAAGAGCAAGCCCACGACCTCGTCCCGGTAGGCCTGCGTGAACAAGATCGCCACCGTCGCGCCATACGAGTGCGCCCCGATCACGAAGGGCCCGCTGACGCCGGCCGCATCAAGCAGTGCGCGGAGATCCGCAACCTGGTCCACTGCTGTGCGCGACGCTTCCGCGGGCGGCTCGCTCTGCCCAAGCCCGGCGCGGTCATAGGCGCACAGCCGATGGGTCGACTGCATCACGGGCAGGATCTCGGCCCACGTCAGGTAGTCCCCGCCGCCGCCGGCCTCGAGCAGGATCGTCGGTTCGTCCGGCTCGGTCGGGCCGACGCACACGAGATGCATGGTCCGACCGCCGACGTCGACGTCGGCGACGAGCTCGGTCGAGGCGCTCGTGCTAGGCGAGGGCGCGGTCGACGCGGGCGCGTTGCCGCCGCAGGCCGCCATGACCACGGACAACAACACCAGGCCGAGTGGGCGGGGACGCCTCGCGGGACATACGGCTCCTTCCTTCGGACCATTCATCAGACGTTGGTCGCTTTGGAGTCAGGCACTCGCGGCGCGCGCGACTCGCCTGCGGAGGATGGCCATCAGCCGGCCCCGACGGCGCACCGGCGCGGGCTCGTTGAGTGGAAGTGCGTCGACGGCCGCGTACCGCGGTCGGCGGTTCCGCTCGGCGGCGTCCCCGTCGTTGTGTTCGACGTCGATCGCGGCGAGGTACAGGGCGAAGGGGTGCATGTTCGTCTCCTGGCTTCTGGGTCGGGGTGATTTGATGCCCGAAGCCTGGTCCCTGCACTCCCGTCTGCCATCGTGCATTCCCTTATCCAGGAGAACGCGGTGACCTCATTTCTCGCATCGATCAATGCACTTGTTCGAGGACGGCACCCGGGCGCAATATCGGAGTCGTGCCTCGCCGCGTCTCGAGTCCCATCTTCGTCGGCCGTGTCGCCGAGCGCGCGGCCCTGTCCGCTGCGCTCGAGCGCACGGCCGCGGGTGAGCCCGGAATCACGCTCATCAGCGGCGAAGCGGGCGTCGGCAAGACGCGGCTCCTGACCGAGGCGTCGACCCTCTCCGCCCACATGGGGGTCACTGCGGTCGGCGGGATATGCGTGGACGTGGCCGCGGGGACGCTCGCGTACGCGCCGTTCGTCGATATCGTTCGTGACCTCCACCGTGGCGGATACACGGCGTCGTTGCCCCCGCCAACGCGTGCCGAGCTCGGCCGCCTCATACCTGAGATCGGGCCCGCGCGCGATGCAGCACCCGGGGGCGGACAGGGCCGACTCTTCGCGGCCGTCCGCGACCTGCTGGCTGTGGCATCGGCGTCAACACCGATCCTCGTGACGATCGAGGACCTGCATTGGGCCGACGCATCGACGCTGGACCTCGTCACATATCTCGCCCGCTCGATGCAGAACGATCCCTGGCTGTTGGTCGCGACCGCCAGGATCGACACACTAAATCGGCGGCATCCCCTCCTGGGGATCGTCGCCGAGCTCGCCCGCCTACCGTCGTTCGAACGGATCGACCTTGGGCGCTTCGATGAGGGCGAGCTGATCCAGCAGCTGACCGGGATCCTGGGCCGCGTACCCGAGCCCGGATTGGCGCGCGAGGTGTTCGAACGCTCGGACGGGAATGCGTTCTTCGCCGAGGAGCTCGTCGCCACGGGTGACGTCCTTAGCGGGCCGTTACCCACGTCTCTCCGCGAGGTGTTGGCCGCACGCCTAGCGGCGCTCGACGAGGTGACGCAGGGGATCGTGCGCGTGGCGGCGGTGGCCGGGCGCTTGGTCAGCCACGAGCTGCTCGAGCGGGTCGCCGGGACGCCATCGCCCGCCCTGATCGCAGCGCTCCGAGAGGCCGTCGATCAGCGCGTGCTCCTACATGTCATCGATCCCGCCCCCGGATACGCATTCCGACACGCGCTGGTTCGCGAGGCGGCCTCGGATCAGCTCCTGGCGACGGAGCGGATCGCGATCCATCGCGCGATCGCCGACACGCTCGAGCACGACGGGGCTTTGTCGCCGGGCGGCGAGCTGGCACGGACGGGAGAGATCGCCTACCACGCGATGGCCGCCGAGGACCTCGCCCGAGCGCTGACAGCGTCACTTGCCGCGGTGGCCGCCGCCGAGGCGGCATCGGCACACGCTGAAGCCGAGGTGCACCTGGATCGCATCCTCGAGATCTGGCCTCGTGTGCCCGCCGCTGCTGCCCAGGTCGGCATGGACCACCCCGACCTGTTGGCCCGAACCGCCCGCGCCGCAGCCGCCGCCGGCCATCAGGCCCGAAGCGTCGAGCTCGCGCACGACGCGTTGGCCGGACTCCACCCAAGCGACACGGAACGCCGGGCCACGATCCTCCTCGATCTCTTCGACTACGCGTGGGAGGCAGCCGACATCGAAGGCGCGGAGCGCGTCGTACTCGAGGCGATGCCGATGTTGCGTGACGAGCGATCTGCGAGAAGTGCCCAGGCGTTCGCGGCAGAGGCGCTGCTCCAGTGGCATCGCGGGCGGTACACGAACGCGCGCGGGGCCGCGTTGCACGGGATCGCGATCGCGCGCGACTGCGGAGCGCGTCAGGAGCTGGCATTGGCGCTGACGGTCGCGGGGCAGGTCTACACGCACCTGGGAGAGACAGTCCATGCCGAAGAGTCGTTCGCTGAAGCGGCAGGGATCCTTGAAGAAGCCGGCAACCCGGACGTCCGGGCGCGGTCGACCCGATTCCGGGCGTGGACCCAGTACATGCACGGCCGCTTCGAGGAGAGTCTGGCGCTCAATCGACTCGGTCTCGAGGTCGCCCGCCGCGAGGGTTCCGACGGACGCTACGGAGTTCACCTCCTCGACGGAACCCTCGAGAACCTCATCGAGCTCGGTCGATGGGCCGAAGCTCGGACGGTCGGAAACCACATCCTGGCCCGGATGACTGTCTCGTTCGAGATGCTCTATTCACACATGTCAATGGCGCGGCTCGACACGCTTCAGGGTCGCGTGACTGATGCCGAGCACGAGATCGCCCAAGCGGCGGAGATCCCGGCGGTCGGTCCGCATCGGGTGTGGCAGCTTGAGGACGCGATCTTTCTCGCCTACGCGACCGGCCGCCACACGGACGGCCGACGCCTCGCGGAATCGGCGCTCGCTGCATCGCCCGAACCCGAACGCGACGCGACGCTCTGGTGGTCGTTTCTCAAGGCGATCGGCGGCGAGGCCGATCGTGCCGATGCCGCCCGCCGCCGTCGTCGGATCGCCGAAGTGGACGAGGCGGTCGCGGCGGGACGGCGGTTCGCGGCCGTGTTCCGCCGAAGTGCCCACGCCGCAATCGAGGCCGACGGAGCCGGTCCGATGGTCAGGGCCGAACTCCGCAGCGCGGACGCAGAGTCGAGCCGTCTCGAGGGTAGGCCGAATCCCGCGCTTTGGGCGGCGGCGGTTGACGCTCGGCGCGAGCTCGAGCAGCCGTGGGAGCTGGCGTACGCGCGGTACCGCCACGCCGAGGCGATCCTTGGGAGCGGGGCTCCTGCCGTTGACGCTGCGGTTCCTTTGCGCGAGGCCCACGTGGCAGCCGACGGACTTGGCGCGGCACCGCTCCGGATCGCGATCGAGGCGCTGGCCTCGCGCGCCCGGATCCAGCTCGAGAGCCAGCCGGGCAGCGTCGGTCCGGCCGTGACCCGCCCGGCCACAACGCTGACCGCCCGAGAGCTCGAGGTCCTGGCGCTCGTCGCGGCCGGGCATACCAACCGCGAGATCGGCGATCGCCTGTTCATCAGCGAAAAGACCGTTTCCGTGCACGTCACGCACGCGATGGACAAGTTGGGCGCGCTGAGTCGGTACGAGGCAGCCGCGGCGGCGACCCGACAAGGGTTGCTGGAGCCGGAAACGAAGACCTGCTAACTGAGCGCCCTACGCTCGCGTTTCCACGCTCGTGCTACAACGCTTAAGCCGATCTACTTCGTAAACAGCAGGTCCTCGGTTCAAATCCGAGTGTCGGCTCCACCCTCACTTCCCGCCGCGATTGTGGCCGCGCCAGGGGCGGGCGTGGAACTGCGCTTCGGCCGCCTGACCAGAGCGGCCACTTCGTGGCGTAGCTCCACGAAACGCGACGACGAGCTGAGGGACCGGCCCGGCCGAGGTTCTGGATCCGGGCGTCAGTCCCGTGCTGCCAGGGGCACGACATGGTGGCGGATGGATAGCCACGTCCGCTCCGCCCACGCCAGGTCGTCGCTCGTGACCGTGGCGATGAGCAGGCGGCCGTCCGTGGCGAGCAGGCCGGACAGCAGCCGCGAAGCCCGCGCCGGCCGGGTCGCGGCGGCGGTGACGGCCCAGGCGACGAGACCGTTGGGCAGCGCGGCAACCGGGCGGCCCGCCACCGGCGGAAACTGACGCAGCAATGCCGGTGCGCTCACCGGCCTCCCGGCTTCGGTGATCACGAGGCTGGTCGCCGATACGGACCTGGCCTCGTCCCACGCGTGCCAGTACGAGTCGTCGGCGACGAACGTCTCCTCGAACCCCGCCGGGATCTCAATGGACCAGGCCGGAAACACGCGCCGGACGATGGTCGGCTCGACGGTTGCCTCGAAGGACAGCATCCGCGGAGACTAGCGGGGGGCGATCACCGCCCAGTTATTCGAGGCGTCGCGGGCGGCCCTCGGACGAGCCGGAACGGCCGGATGACTGTAGCCTCGGATCAGCCAGGTCGAGCTGTCTTGTCCAGCTCGCCAGTCCACCGCCCGGCCGAAAGGATGAGCTGCGAATGTCTGAGCTGAAGCTCGGGATCAACCTCTGGAGCCAGGCGAGCGCGTGGCCCGCCTTCCTGGCCGCGGCGAAGCGCGCCGACGAGCTGGGCTACGACCACGTCTGGACGTGGGATCACCTCTACGCCATCTTCGGCGACCCCCATCAGGACATCATCGAGGGCTACACCGCCCTGGCCGCCCTGGCGATGGCCACCGAGCGGACGCAGCTCGGGCTGTTCGTCGGCGCCAACACCTTCCGGAACCCGGGCCTCGCCACGAAGTGCCTCGTGACCATCGACCACATCAGCGGCGGGCGGGCGATCCTCGGCATTGGCGGTGCCTGGATGGAGCCCGAGCACCAGGCCTTCGGGATCGACTTCGGGACGGGCTTCGGGCAGCGCCTGGACTGGCTGGCCGAGGCGGTCGCCGCGATCCGGACGCTCCTCGACGGCGGCGAGGTGACCTCCGAGCCCGACGGGCGCTATGCCTTCGACCACCTCCGGATCCGCCCGCTCCCCGTCCGGCCCCATCTGCCGATCATGATCGGCGGCGGCGGCGAGAAGAAGACCCTCCGGATCGTCGCCCAGCACGCCGACCTGTGGAACGTCTTCGGGGCGCCGGAGATCGTCGCTCACAAGAACGAGGTCCTGCGGGCTCACTGCCGGGACGTCGGGCGGGATCCCGAGGCGATCGAGCGAACGCTGGGCTGCAAGATCACGATCCGCAACACGGAGACCGAGGCCCGGCGCGTCGAGCGCGCGCTCCTCGAGCACAACCGGACACCGATGTCGTGGATCGAGGGTGACGATTCGTTCTGGCCCGGCACACCCGAGCAGATCGCCGAGAAGATCGTCGGCTACCGGCGGGTCGGGTTCCACACCTTCGTCAACGAGCTCGCCGCCCCCTACGACGCCGAGACGATCGAGCGGCTCATCACCGAGGTGAAGCCGATGGTCGAGTCGGCCGCCATGCCCGCCTGACGTCGCGCATCCGGGACCCGGTCGAACGTCCTCACACCGCGTCGAGCCAGCTGTGCTCGGGCTCATAGCCCAGGAGGGACCGCGCCCGGTCGATGGCCAGGAGCGTCTCGCGGCCCTGGATGGGGCGACGCAGCGGCACGGTCGGGAAGGCCTCGGCCATGAGGCCGGCGCTGTCGCGGCGCATGCAGCTGTCGGCCGCCGCGACAATCGCGACATGTGACCCGTGGACGTTGGCCTCGAGCGCCCGACGAACGGCCTGGGCGACGTCGCGCACGTCGACGTAGCCCCACAGGTTCCACCTCCGCACCCGGGAATCGTCCTGCCAGCCGTCGAACCTGGCATAGTCGGCGGGCTCCATGATGTTCGAGATCCGGAGCCCGATGAACGGGACGCCGGAACGCCGGGCGAACTGCTCGGCCATGGCCTCGCCGGCCAGCTTCGAGAGGGCGTACGACGACTCGGGCCGGGGTGGGTGGGTCTCGTCGACCGGAGCGAACGCCGGCGGCTCGTCGAAGGGCAGGCCGAGGACGGTCTCGCTCGAGGCCCACACGACGCGGGTCACGCCGGGCTCGGTCGCCGCGCTGAAGACGTTGTAGGTCGACAGGACGTTGTTGCGGAACGTCTCCCCTTCCGGCCGCAGGCCGGGCGCGGGAACCGCCCCGAGGTGGACCACGGCGTCGGCGCCCGTGATCGCCTCGTGGGCCTGGCCGAGGTCGGTCAGGTCCGCCAGCAGGCACAGGCCGTGGGCGCTGCCGTCGTGGGCGAGGTCGACGTTGAGGACGTCGTGGCCCCGGTCGCGCAGGTCGCGAACGACCCACCGACCCGCCTTGCCGCTACCGCCGGTGACCACGATCCGCACGTCGGAAGCGTAGCCGATGCCGCGGATCCGGCCGGTCCGGCGGGCCGGCGCGCGCCCATCTCCGCTGGGTTGGCGTCAGTCCGGGGGCGATCCAGTCCGCGCCGAGGCGGGGCTGGCGAGGCCCTCGACGACCGCCGCGTTCGGCAGCCCGAGCAGGATCGACGAGGGCGCGATGACCTTCCAGCTCCGGCTCCCGCCGCCCAGGACGATCCGCGGCCGGGCCATGACCGCGGCGTCGATGAGCAGGGGCATCCCGTCCGGCAGCCCGAACGCCGTCACGCCGCCGATCTCGTGGCCGGTCAGGGCCCGCGTCTCGTCCGGTGACGCGAACGACGCCTTGCGCGTCCCCAGGCGATCCCGGACCGCGTGGTTGACGTCGAGCCGGTGCGTTGCCAGGACGATGCAGGCGGCGTATACGGGCGGGTTCGACTTGCCGACGACGACGATCGTGTTCGCGCTGTCCTCGAGGGCGAAGTCGTAGGCGGCGCAGAACGCCGCCGTGTCGGCGAGGGCCGGGTCGCAGGCGAACAGCTCGTGCTCGCCGAGGCCCTCGAGGGCGGCCTCGAGGGCCGCTCGATCGGTGTCGACGTTCATGTCCGCAACGGTAGCCGAGAGCTCAGCGCCAGCCGAAGAGCGTCGCCGGTGTTCCGGTTGGCGGCCAGAGCACGGTGGCCACTGCGAGTGCCGCGATCGCCGCGCCCGTGAGCGACATGACCAGGTCCTGGATCGTGTTCTCGTAGGTCAGCTGGAGGCCCGAGGCACCGCTCCGCAGCAGGAGGAACTCGCCGACCTCCCAGAGGATGTCGACGACGGCGCCGAAACCGAGGACGAGGCCGAAGGCGATCCACGGCTCGCCGGCGAGCGGGGCGATCCCGAGCCCGAAGGCGAGCGACAGGAAGAACCAGCCGGCCGCGTGCGGGATGGCATCGAAGCCCTTGAACGCGAACCAGCCGAAGACGTTCCCGGCGGCGTCGAGGACGAACGGCAGCCCGAGGGCGATGTCGGCGAGGAACGGGTAGGGTTCAGGCCGGCCGGCGAGCCACCACGTCGCGGGGATCAGGAACGTGGTGGCCGGATACAGCACCGCCCGCACGCCCATCGCCTTGCCGGCGAAGTGGGACGACCCCGGGCGGGCGAGGGGGTAGAGCGAGAGGCCGATGACGGCCGCCTTGACGAGGAGATCGAGCGCCAGCTCGGGCGTCATCGGGCGACCGGCGTCATCGGGCGGCCGTCGTCATCGGGCGGCCGTCGTCATCGGGGTCTACAGGACGAAGCCAGGCGGGCTGGCGAGGTCGGGGTGCGCTGCCTGGAAACGGCGGGCCTCGCTCAGCGTCCGGATCCACTCGTAGTAGACGCCCTTCGCGTGGAGCTCGACGACGCCCGCCCCGCGCATCCGGCGCAGCCCGAGCTCGTGCATCTCGCCCGGCGAGAACGTCGCGTCGGTGACGACGGCCACGTGGAAGCCGCGGGCCAGGAGGCCGAGCGCCGACTGGGCGACGCAGACATCGGTCTCCGCGCCCATGAGGATCGTGGTTCGTCGGCCCGTCGCGTCGATCGCGGCCAGGATGTCGGGCTGGTCGACCAGACCGAAGACGCGCTTCCCGATCGCCCGTGTGCCGGCCGGGGCTCGCTCCAGGAGGACCGGGTAGGTGGGTCCGTTGCGCGCCGAATCCTCCTCGGTCACCAGCACGGGGACCCCGATCGCGGCCGCGACGCCGACCAGCCAGGCGGCCCTTGCTGCCGCGGCCGGGAGCCCCGTTGGTTCGTCCTCGGTCGTGCCGCCGAAGAACCCCGGCTGCAGGTCGACGACGACGAGCAGCGAATCGGATCGCTCGATGAGGCCAGCAGGCTGGGCCATGATCACCATCGTATCGGGAGCCATGGCGATCGTTCTCAGGATCCCCTCATCGGGCGGGTCCAAGGTCGTCTCCAACGGACCGCCGGACCAGAGCATCGGTGGCCGAGCAGACGGAGACACTTCCATGGACGACACACCCCGCGTCCCGGTCGAGCGGACCGGGCCCGCGCCCATCGCGAGGATCGGCCTCGTCGGTGCGGCGGCCGCGGCCCTCGTGGCCGTGGGCATCCTCGCCTTCGGGGCCATCGCGACGCCCGCCGGCTCATTGGCCGCGAACACGGCGGCCACGACGGCCTCAGACGATACCCTCGCCTTCGGCGGCTTCGGCCCCGGGTTCGGGCGAGGTGGCCCCGGTCACGGTGGGATCACGATCACCGCGATCTCGGGTTCGAGCATCTCGCTCGAGACCGCCGACGGCTGGACCCGGACGATCACCGTCGACAGCGGCACGACCTACTCCGAGAGCGGCGACACGACCGCCCTGTCCGACCTCGCGGTCGGCGACCAGATCCGCTTCGAGCAGACGCTCGAGGACGACGGCAGCTACACGATCGACGCGATCGCGGTCATCCCGCCGCATGCCGGGGGAACCGTGACGGCGATCTCCGGCTCGACGATCACCGTCGAGCAGCGTGACGGTACCGAGGCCACGATCAAGGTCGGCTCGAGCACGACGTACACCGTCTCGGGCAACGAGGCGACGCTCGCCGACGTCGAGGTCGGGATGTTCCTCGTCGCCGAGGGCACCGAGAACAGCGACGGCTCGCTCACCGCGACCGAGGTCCGGGCGGCCGATCCCAACGACTTCCCCGGCCCTGGCGGGCGAGGGCACGGTCACGGGCCGTGGTTCGACGACACGACCGAGGACGACGCCACGTCCGACAGCGCCAGCTGACTCAAGCACACAGCGGGCGGCGGCC
>MGOD01000080.1:15042-15899 GCA_001795245.1 Chloroflexi bacterium RBG_16_70_13 | reverse complement strand
CCGCCGAACGTTCCCAGCGACGGCCGGGCGGGCGACCGCCCGGCCGTCGCGTTGCGCGGCGCCTCAGCGATCGAGCTCCAGCACCTCCACGCTGCCGGAGCGACCGTCGACTGCCAGGCGAGCATGGGAGCCCGAGGTCGTACGGAGCTCGACAAGCCACATGCCGCGGTCCCAGCGGAGGGTCGTCGCCAGCCAAGTCCGCTCAGGATTCACAGCCAGCCATCGGGCGGTACCCGGATTGGCGAGCAAGCGATCCACGGCTTGGCCGGCGGTCATCTCGAGGCCGCCGCCGACCAGCGAGATCGGCCGCTCGACGACGACCGGAGCGAGGTCGTGTTCCCGGTCGATCCGGGCGGGGTCGAGGGCGGTCTCCGGGCCTAGCCTCGGAAACGCCGCGCGAACCACGTACGAGCCGCGAGGCAATGGCGCACCCAGCAGGTCAACCGCTCGCCAGACCGATTCCGAGGCCAGTTCCTCACCCGGTCCGAGGACGTTGAAGCCACGATCGGAGCGACAGGACAGGGGATTGCCGCCGTCGGCCAGGTCGTCGAGGTCGATCAATCCGACCGGCGGCGCGACCTCGGTCGATCCGGCGACGAGTCGCGCCTTGAGCCGGCCTGCATCGTCAGCCCAGGCCAGGCCATGATCCGGGGCCGCACGCTCGTCGGGCTCGACCGCGAGCGTCCATCGAGGCGACAGCTGCCGCCCCACCAGAGGATCGGTTCCGCCGTGCCATTCCGCACCCGGACGCGCGCCCGAAGATGCCGGCCGGCTTCAAGGTTGTCGCGGTCAATGGCGAGCGTGATCGCGATCCCGTCACGGAATGTCGAGGCTGTCGCGCCGATTTCGGCTGTCGG
>MGOD01000080.1:5352-14961 GCA_001795245.1 Chloroflexi bacterium RBG_16_70_13 | reverse complement strand
GGAAACGCCGCGCGAACCACGTACGAGCCGCGAACACGAGCCGACCGTACGGGGCGACCCGGGGCCGCGCCGTAAGCGGCAACACGGGTCCGCGGTCGGACGACGCGCCACTCGCGTTCGTCTCGTCCCGCCGATGGCGCCGTTCGCACCGGCCCGGGTGCGACACGAGCCGGTCAGCTGATCTCCATTGCCTCACCGAGACGCCGGCGCAGGAACCGCCGCTCGGCGGCGTTCGCGCTCAGGCCGAGGGCCCGCTCGTAGGCCGCGCGCGCGTCCCCGAGCCGCCCCAGCCGCCGGAGCAGGTCCGCGCGCGCGGCGTGGAGGTACGGGTAGTCGTCAAGGATGCCGCTGGCGTCGATCTGATCGATCCAGGCCAGGCCGATCTCGATCCCCTCGGACATGGCGATGGCGACGGCCCTGTTGAGGGCGACGACCGGCGACGGCGAGCGGCGCTCCAGCTCCCCGTAGAGCGCGGCAATCTGCGGCCAGTCGGTATCGTCCGGCTTGGCGGCCTGGTCGTGGAGGGCGGCGATCGCCGCCTGGAGCTGGTATGGGCCGGGCGCCCGCATCCGGAGCGCGCGCTCCAGGAGCCCGGTGCCCTCGCGGATCCGGTCCCCATCCCAGCGCGAGCGGTCCTGCTCGTCGAGCAGGACGAGATCCCCGTCCGGGCCGACCCGCGCCTCGCGCCGGGCGTCGTGGAGGAGCATCAGGGCCAGCAGCCCGAGGGCCTCGGGCTCATCGGGCATGAGCGCAAGGAGGACCCGGCCCAGCCGGATCGCCTCGGCGGACAGCTCGCGCCGCACCAGCGACTCACCCGACGAGGCCCCGTAGCCCTCGTTGAAGACGAGGTAGATGACCTGGAGGACGCCGTCCAGCCGTTCGGGCAGGAGGTGATCCGGGGGGACCCGGTACGGGATCCCCGCGTCGCGGATCTTGCGCCTGGCGCGGACGAGGCGCTGGGCGAGCGTCGGCTCTGGGACGAGGAAGGCGCGGGCGATCTCGGGGGTCTGGAGCCCGCCGAGGGTTCGCAATGTCAGCGCCACGCGGGCCTCCATCGGGAGCGCCGGATGGCAGCACGTGAAGATGAGCCGGAGTCGGTCGTCCTCGATCGGCATCGCGTCGCCGTCCTCTCCCTCCCCCGCATCGACGGCCGCCAGTTCCTCCTCGATGAGCTGTTCGCGGCCCAGCCGCTCGGTCTTCTCGACCAGGCGCCGCGCCCGACGAAGCCGATCGATCGCGCGGTTGCGGGCCGTCGTCGTGATCCACGCCCCCGGCTTGGCCGGCAGGCCGTCGCGGGGCCAGCGCTCGAGGGCCGCCAGGAAGGCGTCCTGGACCGCCTCCTCGGCGAGATCGAAGTCGCCGACGGCCCGGATCAGGGCAGCCAGCACCCGCCCCGATTCCTCGCGGAAGAGGCGCTCGACGGCGGCGTGGCCGACGGCCTCGGCGGTCAGCCGGCGCTGCTCCCGGGTGCCGCGTAGTCCCAGATCGGGCGGACCTCGATCGTGCCGCGCTTCGCGGCGGGAATCTTCGCGGCCATCTCGATCGCCTCGTCGAGGTCCTTGCACTCGAGCAGGTAGAAACCGCCGAGGGCCTCCTTCGTCTCGGCGAACGGGCCGTCGGTGACGACCGAGCGCCCGTCCCGGACGCGTACGGACGTCGCCGTCGAGGTCGGCTCGAGGGCCTCGCCGGCGACGAACTGCTGCCGATCTCGCGTCTCCTGGGTGAACGCGTTGTAGGCCGTCATCTCGGCGGCGAACTCCTCCGGCGATGGCTGGGGAGCATCGACCGGGAGCTCGGCCTGGTAGATGAGAAGCAGGTACTGCATCCTGGGCCTCCGCGCTGGGGCGGCCCCTCAGGCCGCTGTCACGATCACGACGATCCGGCGCCGCGGGAATCGACAGGTTGCGGCGCGGCGACGCCGTCGCCGACCGGCTGGGTGAGGAACCGTCCGCCAGATTCGGGGAGTACCGGCTCAGGATCGGCCGTCGACGCCTGTCGCTCGAGCTCCTCGGCGAGCGCGGTGACGATCCCGCTCGCCGCCTCGATGAACATCGGCTCGAACATCGGGAACAGGGCTTCGAAGGCCGCCCGGTCCTTCGGCCGCGGCCGGAGGACTCGCGTGACCACGCGGGTGCCGCCGCCCGGCAGCAGCTCCAGCGCATCGGTCATCACCAGCGGCGGGACGCCGGGCATCGGCATCGTGTTTCGTGTCGTCCATGAGCGGCCGGGCTGCCAGTCCAGGATCTCCTCGATGACGGCGTCCTTGCCGTGCATGCAGTGGTTCACGGTGCCAGCACCGCGCCGGCCGCTGGGCGACGATTCCTCGACGCTCGTGACGCCCGGTCCCCACTTCGGCCGGCGGACCGGCGAGGTGAGGTACTCCCAGACGAGCATGGGCGGGGCGGGCGTCTCGGACACGTACGTTCGGACCGCATCTCGCTCCGTCACGGTCCCCCGCCGGCTCGCCTGCTCCTCGACCCAGGCCGCCTCGAGGTCGCGGAGCCACAGCCCGACGTCGCCGGCGATATCCGTCGACTCGACGTGGTGCCGGAGGCCCTGGACGTCCGGGTCGATGCCGGCGGCCGCCACGCAGTCCTGCGTGTACATCGCGTACGCCTGCAGGCCGGTCGCCTCGGTCACCTGGTTCTTGAGCAGCCGATGGACGAGGATCACCGCCGATCCAACGAGCTCCTCCCAGCCGGCGATCCGGTGGCGGGCGACGACGCCATGGTGGACGACGAACTTGAGGTCGAGGCTCGGAATCAGGATGCAGGCATTGCACTCGCAGCGGGACGCCTGCTTGATATCGCGGAGTCGTCGACGGAAGGCGAAGTACGTCCCCTCGACGACGTCCTGGAGCAGCGATCCGTCGACTGACTCTGCCAGCAGGTAGGCGAAGGCGGCATCGCCCTCCAGCTTCGCCAGGCGGAACCGCGGCCGGAGCCCCCCGACGACCGTGTCCATGAGGTCGGCGAGGATGTCCTGGGCGTGATCGAGCTCCACGCCGGCGAGATAGCCGGTGTAGCCGCCGATGTCGGCGATGAGGAGGCAGGCGGGCTCGGAATGGCTCTGCATGGCTCCGGGGCTCGTGGGGATCGATGATGGCCGGCCATGGCCTGCCATGTCGAGAGGGTATCGTCTCATCATGCCTGCGCAGCCGGAGGTCATCCGGATCGGTGGTCGCGAGGTCTCGATCACGAACCCGGACAAGGTCTTCTTCGCCCGGATCGGGGTCACCAAGCGCGACCTCGTCGAGTACTACCTGGCCGTCGCCGATGGCGCCCTGCGGGGCGTCCGCGACCGGCCGATGGCCCTGAAGCGCTTCGTCAACGGCGCCGAGGGCGAGGCGTTCTTCCAGAAGCGCGCCCCGGAGAGCCGGCCCGACTGGCTGCGCGTGGCGACCCTCTCGTTCCCGTCGGGCCGGACGGCCGACGAGATCGTCCTCGACGATGCGGCGGGGCTGGCCTGGATCGTGAATCTCGGCTGCATCGACCTCAACCCCCACCCGGTCCGGTCCGACGACCTCGACCACCCCGATGAGCTGCGGGTCGATCTCGACCCCGTCCCGGGCGTCGAGTGGGCCCAGATTCGGGACGTCGCGATGGTCACCAGGGAATCGCTGGCGTCCGTGGGCCTCGTCGGCTGGCCCAAGACCTCGGGCTCGCGCGGGATCCACATCAACGTCCGGATCGAGCGGCGCTGGACGTACCCGGAGGTCCGTCGTGCCGCCCTCGCCCTCGCCCGCGACGTCGAGCGGCGGGCGCCCTCGATCGCCACCTCGAAGTGGTGGAAGGAGGAGCGCCACGGCGTCTTCCTCGACTACAACCAGAACGCCAAGGACCGGACGGTCGCCTCGGCCTACTCCGTCCGGCCCCTGCCGGACGCCCGGGTCTCCGCGCCGCTGGCCTGGGACGAGGTGTCGACGTGCGAGGCCGATGCCTTCACGATCGCCACCGTCCCAAAGCGCTACGCGGAGATCGGCGACCCGGGGGCCGGCATCGACGAGGCCGTCGGATCCCTCGACGCGCTGCTCGAGCTCTCGCGGCGGGATGAGGCCGAGGGCCTCGGCGACGCGCCGTGGCCGCCCAACTACCGCAAGCAGGATGGCGAGCCGCCCCGGGTCCAGCCCTCGCGCCAGCGACGCGCGGCCGAGGACTACGACACGCCCGAGGCCCAGGCACGGCGCGAGAAGCAGCGAGCCGCGATGGAGCGACGGTTCGCGGCAGCCGAGGCGACGCGGGCGGCCGGGGGCGGGACGCGCCCGACGCCGACCGGCCGCCGCCGCTCCTCGATCCCGGTCATCGAGATCTCGCGGGCGGCGACGAAGGACGAGGCCCTCGCGGGGCTCGAGCGCTGGAAGGCCCGCCACCCGAAGGCCGCGACCGCCCTCGAGCCGGCCGACGTCCTCGTCGACGGCATGCGCGGCCGCTCGTCCCTCTGGTACCGCGTCCGGGTGAACCTCATCCATGTCCCGGAGGCCGATCGACCGGCGCAGGAGGCCCTCGACCCCGACTACGACCCGTGGGCCGGCTACGAGTGGCCCGACCGGAGCGGCGACCTCGATCGGGCGCCGCGGCGACGGTCCGGGTAGACCGGGGCGCTCTACGCCTCGTCAGGCCATGCTTCGGCGAGGGGCGGTCCGTCGCTCGAGCGCCTGGGCGTTCCGGGCTGGATCCTGTAGCTCGCCACGCCGAACTCGAGGTCCGCCTCGCCGACCAGCTCGATCTCGTCGACCAGTGCACGATTGAACAGGATCGTCCCGGCCCACTGGCGATGGCGCCGGCCGTCGACCCAGTGCTCGAGCCAGCCCGTCGACAGCGGGACCATCTCCGGCCGACCCCTGATCTCCTCGAAGGGACCGACACCGATGCGGGCGTGCAGGTAGCCGCCGATGAGGTATGGACCGGACTGGACCACGAGCGGATGGAGGCGAGTGCGCTCGCGACGGGCCGGATCACCTCTCGGGCCGCCCGCCCGGACCGCCAGCAGGTTCCCCCGGGCGAGGCTGAGCTGCTCGTGCCACTCGACCTGTCCGTCGGTCAGCCGCTCGAGCTGCGCGTTCACGAGGAGCACGTCCGGGTGCTCGTTGAGGATGTCGGTGAGCCGGTCTGCGTGGAAGCGAATCCATCCGAACACGCGATGCTCGGGCAGGAACGCGTCGAACCCGATGAGCGGCCCATCGGCGACGAAGTCGGGCTCGTTGGGCGACTCGGGCCGGCGCTCCAGGACGAGCGTCGTCGGGCCGGTGACCGGGCGAGGCGAGATCACCCGGCGACCGTACCCCGCGGCACTCGCGGCGCAATGACCCCTTCGTACCGCCGGTCGTACCAGCCGTCACCGCGGCTGGGCGGCGACAGGCGGTGTCAGGTTGCCGGGCGACGGAGCCAGCGCTGCAGCTGCCGCTCCACCTGACGTCGCTGGACCTCGAACGGGACGGTCGGGACGGATCTCCGGAACCAGGCGCCGGCCGGCGTTCGGGCACCGGCGGCGACCAGCGGCAGCACGGCGACGAGGATCGTCGGCGAGTTGAGCCAGACGGTCGGCAGGGACAGGCAGACCCCGACCGGCAGGACCCAGCGCCGGTCGGTGGCCGCACCCCAGGCGATGAGCGCGGCGGCGGCGAACAGCCGGAACACCAGGGGCAGCGGCAGGAACCACAGGCCGCCGCCGAGCTCGGGGAAGGCCATCCGGGCGAGCATTGCCAGCCAGCCCGCCCAGCCCAGCGGGTCGACGAGCGCCGAGACGGCGGCAACGAGCGCCGTCGCGCCGGCAGCGATCCAGAGGGACCGCCACTCGCCCCGGACGAGGAACCACAGCAGCCCGATGCCCGGGGTGACCTTCGTCAGGATCGGCAGGACCCACAGCGCGGGCCAGCGAAGACCGAGGAGGATGACGGCCGCGAAGAGGAGGTCGAGCTGGCCACTCGCGACGCAGATCAGGACGGGTGGCAGGAGGAGAATCCCGATCGCGAAGCGGCCCGCGAGCCACGCCAGCGGTGCCACGATGAGCGCCGTCCAGACGCCGGCGAAGACCGGCCACGGGAGCGCGGTGAGGGGCGCGATGACCTGGGCGAAGGCCGGTGCATACAGGAACGCGCCCGTGGCGCCCTGGTGGGCGGTCGCGTAGGCGAGGCCGTCACGGGTCATCCAGTACGCGTAGAGGTCGTACGCGGGCATGGCCCAGGGCTCCACGTTCAGCGTTCGCAGGGCCGCGAAGACGGCGACGACCACGACGAAGGTTGGGAGCGCGAGGCGGCCGAAGTCGATGCGATTGGGGTGTTCTGCCATTGCCAGACATGTAGACGCTCGAGCGTGAGCGTCGTTGCGTGGGTCAGCTGCCCCCGAAGATCCGGGCGATCTCGAAGGCCGCGGTTTCCTCCAGCTGGTCATAGCGGCAGTCCGACGGCCGCTTGTCGGGGCGCCATCGGACGAAGGTGGTGGCGTGGCGGAAGCGGGAGCCCTGGAGGTGATCGTACGCGACCTCGACGACGCGCTCCGCCCGAAGTGGCTCCCACGACAGGTCTTTGCCCCGGTTCCAGCGGGACGTCGCGCCCGGCAGCCGCTGCCCGGAGGCCTCGGCGTCGCCCCAGCCGGCCCACTCGGCCCACTCCCGCCAGGGGTGGTCCTCCACGGCGCGCTCGCGGAGCGGTGCCAGCTCCTCGAGGATCGAGGCTCGACGCTCCCACGAGAACGACGACGTGATCCCGACGTGGTTCAGCTTCCGGTCGTCGTCGAAGAGGCCGAGGAGCAGCGATCCGACGTGGGTCCCGGGGCCGTTCTTGTGCCAGCGGAAGCCGGCGACGACGCAGTCGGCCGTCCGTTGGTGCTTGATCTTGAGCATCGCCCGCTTGCCCGGCTGGTAGGGCGCGTCGAGCCGCTTGGCGACGACCCCGTCGAGGCCGGCGCCCTCGAAGCGGTCGAACCAGTCCGAGGCAAGGGCGCGGTCGCGGGTCGCCGGAGTCAGGTGGACCGGGGGCGCGACTCCCCCGAGCGCCCGCTCCAGCCTCTTCCGCCGCTCGCCCTGCGGCACGGCTCGGAGGTCCTCGTCGTCGAGGGCGAGGAGATCCCAGGCGACGAACGAGGCGGGCGACTCCCCCGCCAGCATCTGCACCCGCGACGCGGCTGGGTGAATCCGGAGCAGCAACGCCTCGAAGTCGAGGGCGCCGTCGCGGGCGATGACGACCTCGCCATCGACGACACAACGGTTTGGCAGCGACGCCCGGAGCGGGGCGCCGAGCTCCGGGAAGTAGCGGTCGAGGGGCTTCAGGTCGCGGGACTGGGTGAGGACCTCGTCGCCGTCCCGGAAGACGATCGCCCGGAAGCCGTCCCACTTCGGCTCGTACAGCCAGCCGTCGCCCTGGGGCAGGCCGTCTGAGGCCTTCGCCAGCATCGGTTCGAGGGGCGGCGCGAACGGCAGGTGCTCGAGGGCCATGGCAGCCCGAGTGTAGTCGCGCCGGTCGCGGGGGATGTGCGACCGGGCCGGACGCGCCCGGCCCGGTCGCGGGACCAACACGTCGGCCCGGTCGCCGGGCCGACGACGTCAACGAGCGACGATCACCGTCGCCTTGGCATGCGTGGCGACGTGCTCTGAGACGCTCCCCTGGAGGATGCGGCCCATCGCGTTGAGCCCGCGCGAGCCGATGACGACGGTGTCGTAGGCTCCCTCCTCGGCGATTCGCTCGATCGTGGGTGCGGGGTCGCCGGTCGGCTCGATGAGCTCGGCCTCGATGCCCTTCTCGCGGAGCATCCGGCGCGCCTCGAGGAGCTCCTGGGCGTGGACGCTGGTGTCGTCCCAGGGGTCGACCGGGAATCGGCCCGGATGGGTCGGGACCACGCTGACGACGGCGATGGTCGCACCGGTCAGGCGGGCCAGCTCCGCGGCGGTCTCGAGGGCGCGACGGGCCGGATCGCCGCCGTCATAGGCCACGAGGATCTTGTTCACGGTTGGGTGCTCCTTTCGACCACGGGTCGGGCAAGCAACCACGGTCCGGCTCGTGCGCTGTCACGATCCATCCTCCGGCGAATCGAGTCATCGGTCCGAGGTCAGGTCCAGAGGGGCCGAATCGCCCGACCTCGCGGCTACCATGGCAGCCGCATGTCCGACGATCAGGGCGCCCGCTATGACCGAATCGCGGAGGGCTACGCTCGCCACTGGGCGCCGGTCATCCGGCCGGCCGCCGTTCGCCTTCTCGATCACCTCGCTCCGATGCTGCCGGACGGGGAGCCGCATCTGCTCGACGTCGGGACCGGGACCGGCACGCTCGGACTGGCGGCCCTGGAGCGCTGGCCGGGTGCGCGCGTCACCGGCATTGATGCCTCCTCCGAGATGTCGGCCTGGGCCAGCGTCGAGGCCGACCGCCGCCTTGCCCCGGCGAGGCGACGGCTGTTCGCCACGGCCGTCGCCGTTGCCGACCGGCTGCCGTTCGACGACGGGACGTTCGACCTGGCGATGTCGTCGTTCGTCCTCCAGCTCGTGCCGAACCGCGGGGCTGCGCTGGCCGAAGCGCGCCGCGTCCTCCGGCCCGGCGCTCCCTTCGGCTACGTGACCTGGCTTCGCCACCGGGGCGAGATCGACCCGCCCGATCGGATCTTCGACGAGCTCCTCGATGAGCTCGGCTTCGATCCACCGGAGCCCGACCCACCGGGTCGTGACCCGGCCAGCCCGCAGGCGGCCGCCGCCGGGCTGCGCCGGGCCGGCTTCCGCGCCGTCCGAGCCTGGGCGGACGTCGTGGACCACCGCTGGACGGCCCGCTCGTATGTCGACTTCCTCGAAGGCTTCGCCGAGGAGTCGCTCTTCGGCGAGCTGACCGAGCGCGAGCGGCGCATCCTGCGCCGTCGGCTCCAGGCACGACTGGGCGAGCTGCCGCCGGCGGACCTCCGCCTCCGGCTCCCGATCGTCTACGTCGTCGGTCGCGCCGTCGGCTGAGCCGGCGACCCGGCGTCAGCCGCCTTCGGACGCCTCGCCGGTCTCGCCGCCCGCGGCCGCGCCCTCGCCCTCGGCAGCACCCTCGGCGGCCTCGGCGCCCTCGGCGCCTTCGGCCGCAACCGGGACCTCGACCTCCTCGACGCGCGGCGGGATGACCTTTGCCACGATCTCCTCGGGGTCGGTCAGGAGCGTGACGTCACCCGGGATCTCGAGCTCACGGAGCCGGATCACGTCGTCGAAGGTCGCCAGCGAGGTGATGTCGTACTGGATCGACTGCGGCAGGTGATCGGGCAGGGCCTTGACCCGGACGTGCTCGATCGGGTGCAGGAGCGTGCCGCCGTGGGTGTTGACCGCCTCCGACTCGCCGGTCGCGACGAGCGGCACGTCGACCGTCAGCTCCTCGGTCATCCGGACCAGGAACAGGTCGGCGTGCAGCGGCCGCTGGGTGACCCGATGGAGCTGGACGTCGCTGATGAGGACGGGGTTCGGCTTCTGCCCGTCGACGGCGAGGTCGACGAGCGTGTTCGGGCCGCTGCGGCGGCGGAGCTGCTCGAACTCGTGGGCATCGACGGTCACGTTCGTCGAGGCCACCCCGTGGCCGTAGACGACCGCCGGCAGCTTGCCGGCCTTGCGCAGGTGCGCCACCTTCTTGCCGGTGACGTCGCGGTGCGCGGCCGCGAGGGA
>MGOD01000080.1:0-5232 GCA_001795245.1 Chloroflexi bacterium RBG_16_70_13 | reverse complement strand
ATGGCCGCCACGATCCTCATCGTCGAAGACGAGCACGCCGTCGCGCGCGGCATCCAGTACGCCCTCCAGCAGGAGGGCTACACGGTGGCCCTCGCCCGATCTGGCGAGGAGGGGCTCGAGATCGCGGTCGGCCAGGCGCCCGATCTCGTCGTCCTCGACGTCCGGCTCCCGGGCATCGATGGCTTCGAGGTCCTCCGCCGCCTCCGCGCGGCGGGCTCCAAGGCCCCCGTCCTCATGCTCACGGCCCGCGACGACGAGGTCGACAAGGTCATCGGCCTGGAGCTCGGCGCGGACGACTACGTGACAAAGCCGTTCGGGCTGCGCGAGCTCCTCAGCCGGATCAGGGCCCTCCTCCGGCGGGCCTACGGCGACCTGGCTGACGCCGTCGGCGGTCGGGTCATCCGGCACGACGACCTTGTCATCGACCTCGAGCGCCGGCGGGTCCAGCGCGGTGACCGGCGGATCAGCCTGACCCCGACCGAGTTCGAGATCCTCCGCCACCTGGCGAGCCGCCCGGGACGGGTCTATACCCGGTCCGAGCTCCTCGAGCTCCTCCGCGACTACGAAGCGCTCGACCAGGACGAGAAGACGATCAACGTCCACGTCAGCCACCTCCGCGACAAGATCGAGGACGATCCGTCGCGGCCGGTCTTCGTCCAGACGATCCGCGGCGTCGGCTACGCCTTCGCCGAGCGCTAGGCGGGCCGGCCCGTGGCGGACGGCGAGCCCGCGAACGTGACCGAGGCGACCGCGGCCGGAGGAACGCACGCCCCGGACGCTACAGGTGTGCCGTCGCTCCGCGCCCGGATTGCCCACAAGGTCATGCCGCACACGTTCCAGGGCCGGTTGACCCTCGCGTTCGTCGCGATCCTGGCCCTGACCCTGACCCTCGTCTCGACGCTCGTCCTCAATCGCCTCGGCGACTATTTCGACCAGCAGCAGCGCCAGGACCTCGAGGCCCGATCGACCGGGGTCGCCCAGTTCGTCGCCCTCGTCGCCGAGCGCGCGAGCGACCCCCGGCCGGTCATCAGCGCGGCGGGCGTCGTCGATCCGGCGATCGTCGTCGAGCTCACCCAAACGAGCCAGGAGCGCTTCCTGGCCGACCGCCTCGCCCGGGCCGACGTGCTGATCCGCCTCGGGGTCAGGGTCGACAACGCGTTCGTCCCCGCCTCGGGCGGCGAGTTCCGGGCCGACCTTCAGGAGGCGCCGGAGGTCGGCCAGATCCGCGAACCGATCACGAGCGACGCGATCTACTACCGCGTCCCGAGCGCGTTCGGCGACTACGTCGTGGAGGTCACGCTCTCGAACCCGTACACCTACCGGGCGACCGCGATCGCCACGACGACCGGGCTCCTGGCGATCATCGGCCTGGTGGCCCTCGCCGTCTCCATCGTGGCCGCCGCCGCCCTCGCCCGCCGCTTCACGACCCCGCTCCGCCGCCTGACCGAGGCCAGCCGCGACCTCGCCGAGGGCGACCTCGCCCGGCGCGTCCCGACCGACGCCCCGACCGCCGGCTCGCTCGAGCTGACGGAGCTCGCCCTCCAGTTCAACGCCATGGCCGACCGGGTCCAGGAGAGCGTGGACATCATCCGTCGCGACCGTGACCGGAGCCGCGACTTCCTGGCCGACGTGTCCCACGAGCTGCGGACGCCGATCGCGGCGATCCGGACCTTCAACGAGCTCCTCCAGGAGCACGCCGGCGAGGATCCCGATGCCCGGGCCGAGTTCCTCGAGGCGAGCGCCGCCCAGATCGAGCGCCTGGACTGGCTGGCCCAGAACCTGCTGGAGCTCTCGAAGCTCGACTCCGGCCTCGTGCTCCTCGACCTCCGCCCGGAAGATCTCCGGGCGACCGTGGAGCAGGCGGTCGAGCAGGCGGGAACCGCCGCCCGGCGGCGCGGCGTGGACCTCTCGATGGCGATGCCGGATCGGCCGCTCCGCATCCGCCACGACCCGGTCCGCGTCGGCCAGGTCGTCGCGAACCTGGTCGGCAACGCGATCAAGTTCACCGCCCGTGGCGGGCGAATCCATGTCACCGTCGCGGCGACGCTCGACGGGGCCCGCATCGAGGTCACCGACACCGGTGTCGGCATCGCCCCGGACGAGCTGCCGCGGATCTTCGAGCGCTTCTATCGCGGGACGCGGGCGAGCGAGGCCCGCGGCAGCGGCAGCGGCCTGGGGTTGGCGATCGTCCGGAGCATCGTCGAGATGCACGGCGGGAGCGTGTCCGTGGAGAGCCGCCTGGGGAGCGGCTCGACGTTCACGGTCAACCTCCCGCACAGCCCCCGAGCCGCGGATGGCCTGCGACCGGCCGGATCGCAGCCCGTCGAGGCCCGGACGCCGATCGCAGGTGAGCCCGCCGCCGAGGCGGCCTACATGGCGGATTCTTCATCGAGCCCAGCGCCGGCCCTGAACGTGGACGCCCCACGATGAGCGCTGACTCACCGCGCCGGACGCCGCTCTCGCGTCGGGCGCGCCTTTCTCCAAGCCAGGACGACACGTTCGAATGACCGACCAGCAAGCCGACCCCGCGGACCCCGCCGACCCCGCCGACGCATCGGGATCGGCCGGCCCGGCGTCCGCGGACCTCGCCGACCAGAGCCCGAGCGTCGCCTACACCCCGCCCGCAGAGCACCGGCCCGACTGGGCCAGCCCCGGGTGGGTGGAGCCCTCCGCGTCGGGCGGGGCGTCCCCCGTCCGCACGCAGCCGGTCGCGACGGCCGGCGAGCTCGGGGGCGGGGCCGGCGACGCGCAGGGGTCGACATACCTGGCGACACCTCGTCGGGCGGGACCCGGCAGCATCGTGGTCGCCTCGCTCCTGTCCGCGGTGCTCGCCTCCGGCGGCACGGTCCTCGCGCTCAAGGCCAGCGGCGCCCTCGACCCGGTCAACACGGGCGGGACCGGCAACCCGGTCACGACGGCCGGCTCCCGCCAGCCGGTCACGATCGACGAGTCGTCCGCGGTCATCGATGCCGCCGCCAAGGCCGGGCCCGCCGTGGTCCGGATCTTCGTCGAGGGCACGTCGACCGACCAGTTCGGCGGCACGATCCCCGAATCCGGCGTCGGCTCGGGGGTCATCTTCGACACCGCCGGCTGGATCCTCACCAACAAGCACGTCGTGACGGCCAGCGACGGTACCGTCGCCGATACGCTCACGGTCGAGCTCAAGGACGGCCGCCAGTTCGAGGGCACCGTCTACGGCATCGATACCCTCACCGACCTCGCCATCGTGAAGATCGAGGCCGACGAGCTGACGGCCGCGTCGATCGGCTCATCGGCGGACCTCGAGGTCGGCCAGCTGGCGATCGCCATCGGGAGCCCGCTGGGGACCTATTCGAACACCGTCACCAGCGGGATCATCTCTGCGACCGGCCGAAGCGTCACCGTCAACACCGGCGATCGCCTGAACAACCTCATCCAGACCGACGCGGCGATCAACCCGGGCAACAGCGGCGGGCCGCTCCTCGACGCGGTCGGTGACGTCATCGGCATCAACACGGCCGTCGCGACGGACTCGAACGGGATCGGGTTCGCCATCCCGATCGACATTGCCCGCCCGATCATGCAGCAGGCCCTCGCAGGCCAGGAGCTCTCGCGGCCCTACATCGGCGTTCGCTACGTCGCTATCGACCGCCAGGTCCAGGACGAGGAGAACCTGCCCGTCGACCACGGTGCCCTCGTCAGCCCCTCGCAGACCGCGAGCGGGGAGACCCTCGAGGCCGTCATCGGCGGTGGCCCGGCCGACCGGGCCGGCATCCGGGAGGGCGACATCATCACCAGGATCGGCGACCAGGCGATCGACGCCGAGCATCCGCTCGACCTGGCCCTGGCCGGCTTCGCTCCCGGCCAGACCGTCGACATCGAGATCATCCGGGGCGGCGAGACGCTGACGGTGACGCTCACCCTCGGGACCCGCCCCAGCGACCTCTAGGCGGCGAAGCGGGCGAACGTCGCCTGGGGCGTCGAGCGGCCGCCCGCTACCCGGAGCGCCGGCGCCGGACCTGGACGCCGGCGAAGTTGAGCGGGCCGCCGAGCTGGATCTCGGGCTTGCGGACGCGGACGACGACCTCGTCGAGGGCCGGGAAGTCCGAGAGGAGCTCGTGGGCGATCGCCTCGGCCAGGGCCTCGATGAGGTTGAAGGTCGTCGATTCGACGATCGTCCGGACGGTCTCGTAGACGCGGCCGTAGTCGATGGTCCGCTCCAGGTCGTCCTCGAGGCCGGCCGGCTGGAGGTCGAGCAGCAGCTCGACGTCGACCTCGAAGCGCTGGGCGGTGACCTTCTCGTGATCGTGGACGCCATGGCGAGCCTGAAAGACCATCCCGTCGAGGACGATGTGGTCGGGCATCAGCCGTCCTCGCCGGGCCAGGCGCCGCGGACGACGGCGTCGGCGATCCGGGCGGCCCGGACGTTCTCGCGGACGTCGTGGACGCGGACGACGTCGACGCCCGAGGCGATCGCCAGGGCGGTCGTCGCGAGCGTCCCCTCGAGGCGTTGGTCGGCCGGCAGGTCCAGGACCCGCCCGAGGGTCGACTTGCGGGACGTCCCGAGGAGGATCGGACGACCCAGGATGGCCAGGCTCCCGAGGTCGCGGAGGAGCGCCAGGTTGTGCTCGGCCGTCTTGCCGAAGCCGAACCCGGGGTCGACGATGATGTCGTCCCAGCCGACGCCGGCCCGGAGCGCCCGCTCGATGGCCCGCTGGAGGTCGGCCACGATCTCGGGCAGGAGCGTCGTGTAGCGGGCCTCGGCCCGGTTGTGCATCAGGACGATCGGCCGGCGACGCTCCCCGGCGAGCCGGGCAACCGCATCGTCGTCGGCGACGCCCCAGATGTCGTTGAGAAGGTCCGCCCCGGCCTCGACGGCGGCCGCGGCCACGGCCGGCTTCGTCGTGTCGATGGAGATCGGCACGTCCGGCAGCGCGGCTCGGATGGCCCGGACAACCGGGACGACGCGGGCCAGCTCATCCTCCGCCGACACCGCTGCGTGCCCGGGCCGCGTGGATTCGCCCCCGATGTCGAGGATGTCGGCACCGGCCTCGGCCATCGAGGTGGCCAGGGCGACGGCTGCGGCCAGCGGGTCACCGTCGGCCAAGAGACCGTCCCCGGAGAACGAATCGGAGGTCACGTTGACGATGCCCATCACGTACGTTCGGACCCCCCAGGTGAAGGTACGACGGCCGATCTGCGTCGATCCCAGGCCGGCGGGCAGCCCGCTCGGCGAGCCGCCCGGCAGGCCGA
>MGOD01000079.1:15492-15630 GCA_001795245.1 Chloroflexi bacterium RBG_16_70_13 | reverse complement strand
ACCGGGTCGACGCGCGGCCCGAACCCGCCCGCCGCCGACAGGGCGTCACCCACCCGCGACCCGGCAGCCAGGCGATAGACGCCCGGCGTCACGACCGCGCCCCCGACGTCCACGACGACCTTGCCGCCGGCTCCCGGC
>MGOD01000079.1:12464-15276 GCA_001795245.1 Chloroflexi bacterium RBG_16_70_13 | reverse complement strand
CTGGATGGGTCCACGGAGCCTCGCCCGGCGGGTCTCCAGGCGGGAGGGGCGGGATGGCGGACGTCCCGTCCGCCGGGGCACTTCGTCGGACGGGACGTGTCCGAGAGGGTAGGCGGAGCCGCTTAGCTGCGGCTTATCGCCGGTGTGGAGGCGCAGCGGATGGAGCCAGCGCTCAGCGGTCGAGCTGCTCCCAGGGGACCCAGTGCGTGCCGTCCCACCAGCGATGCCAGGTCCGGCCGTCGCGGCCGAGCGCGAAGACGTCGAGGCGGTCGGCACCCCACGATGACGCAGCCGGACTCTCGGACGGGTCGAGCTCTCCGCCGAGCGCCTCCCAGCCGTGCCAGGCGGCGCCGTCCCAGTAGCGGTTCCAGAGCTGACCGTCGGGCATGACGGCGAAGACCTCGAGCTCGTCGACGGCCCAGGCGGTCACCGCCGGCGCCGACGCCAGCGTTCCGCCGAGGGACTCGGGTTCGGACCAGGCGCCGTCCTCGAAGGCGCGGTGGATGAGGGTGCCGTCGAAGTCGACCCAGAAGGTGTCGATCCGGCCCTCGCCCCAGGAGACCGCGGCGCTGCCGCGGCCGTGCGCGCTCGTCATGGAGAGAACGGTAGATCGAAGCGCGTTACCGCGCAGGGCTCCGGTGAGCGCTACGCGGTCGCGGGGCGCGGGTCACTCGGGCGGGCGGCATCGGAGCCGCGCCGCCCGAGCCGGGGGAGCCGGCGGAGGAGACCGGCGAGGCGCCCGGTGATGGTGGCTGACGGGGACCTGGTGGCGCTGCGGATGATGGCCCGGCGGCGATCCTCCTCGGCCTCCCGCAGGAGGTCCTGGAGGTGCTGAGCAACGAGCATCGCAGTGACGGCATGCACGGGAATAGTCCCTTTCGATTCTTTGCGGAGTAGCTGGCCTTGGACTCTGGCTCCCGGCGCCGACGTTCAGCGTGCCGGGGCGTCGCCAGTGGTCGCTGGAGCGCCCACCGCGATGACCTCGGCGATCAGCCCGAGGAGGGCGATGCCGACGGTCAGGGCGAGGACGATGATGGCGTTGATGGTTTCCATCGGGGACCCCCTCCGTGGGACGCGTAACCTGTTATTCAGGTCTAATCGGTTATGGGTGAACCTTACCCTCTTGCGCGTAACCTGTCAAGCGGTATAGAGTGGTTATCGACATGTTGATCCAGCACCCTCACGACCACGAGCATGGCCTCGACCTCGAGGCCGCTCTCGACTTCCTCAACACGCGCGAGCTCGAATCCGGCCAGTTCGTCGAGCGCCTCCATCGGCCATCCGATGCGCGGACGTGGTTCGTCGATCAGGGGGTCCTCCACGACGATGCTGCCGGGACCTGGACCGATCCCGATCTCGAGCGGATTCGAACCGTCCGGGATGCCCTTCACGAGGTCGTCGACGCCGTCGCCGAGGAGCGGCGGCCCGACCCCGATGCTGTCGAGGTCGTCAACGACGTCCTCGCCCGGGGGGTCGTGCCCCACCTCGATTGCGACGGCACGACCGTTCGGATCGGCCACCGTCACGGCGCCTCGCCGGTCGACGACGCCGTTTCGTCGCTGGCCGCCCCGATCGTCTACGAGCTCGCCTCGGGCCGCCCGGACCGGTTCCGGATCTGCGCCCACGACACCTGCCGCTGGACGTTCTTCGACGCCTCCCCGACCGCTCGCCGCCGCTGGTGCGACATGAAGACCTGCGGCAACCGGGCCAAGGCAGCCCGCCATCGCCAGCGAGTCAGGCAGGAGGCGATCGCCTAGGCTTGACAGGCCCCAGGCTCCCGTCCAGTTGCCAACCCTCGCCCGTATGCGTCTGGCTCATCAGGGCCGCAACAGCCGAGCGTGGCCGAGCCCGGCCGAGCGCCGTCTCCCACCGATTCCGCGGCCCGGCGCCGCGCGGCGGTGCGGCAACCGATGCACCAGACGCATCGGCGGGGCATAGACCGGTCAGGCCCCTCCGAGCGCCGGGCGGACCTCCGTCGCGAGCCGGGTCATCGATTCCTCGTCGTACGGCGATGGAAACCCCGCAACGAGATGCCGATAGCCGATCGCCGGGTACGGGGCGAGCCGCTCGATGACGTCCTCGGGCGTCCCGACCGGCTGGTCCTCCCACGGCCGGGCGCTGCCGTTCCGCTCGAACATCCGCTCGAAGACGCGGCGCGCCTCGCCCCGCGCGTCGCGGATGATCACGGTCCCGATCCCGGTCGTTCGCTCGATCTCGGCGGGGTCGCGGCTCTCGCGCTCGCAGTGCTCGAGGAGGATCGCCTCCTTGCGGGTCACGGCCTCGATGCCGCCGCCGACGTTGTTGGCGTCCGCGTAGCGTGCAACCAGGCGGAGGGTGACCTTCTCTCCGCCGCCGCCGACGAGGAGCGGCAGGCGTGCCTGGAGGGGCGGCGGATCGTTGCGCACCTCCTGGGCCGAGTAGCGCGGCCCGGCCGCGGACGGCGCCTCACCGTTCAGCATGTCCCGGATCACCGGCAGCGCCTCGGCCAGCCAGCGCAGCCGCTCCGGCGGCCCCTCGCCGTAGCGCAGGCCGTAGGCGACGTGCTCTCGATCGAACCACGCAGCCCCGATACCGAGGATCGCCCGGCCACCGCTGACGTGATCGAGCGTCGTCGCGATCTTCGCCGTGAGCGTCGGCTCCCGGAATGTGTTCGCACCGACCATGAGCCCGAGCCGGATCTGCTCGGTCGCCATCGCCCAGCCAGTCAGCACCGTGTAGCCCTCGAGGATCGGCCCCTCCCACGACCCGACGATCGGGTAGAGGTGGTCCCACGTCCAGAGCGTGTCGAACCCGAGCCGGTCCGCACGGCGGC
>MGOD01000079.1:9718-12452 GCA_001795245.1 Chloroflexi bacterium RBG_16_70_13 | reverse complement strand
CCGCCTCGAGCAGCGACGGCCAGTCCGAGTACTGGTTCCAGCACAGGGCGCCGAGGCGGATTGGCGGCATCGCGGGCTCCAGTGGGGCAGGTCGCAACGTGGCGGTCGTGTCGGATGGGGAGCGAGCCCGAAGGGCGGTTCCGTCGTCCTCCGGGCTCTTCCCGTGCCGCCCGGCTAGAGGCGACGCGGGCACCCGCTACGGTAGCAGGACCGCCCGCAGGGCCGCCCGCATGCCCGCCCGGCTCAGCGGACGACGAGGTTGACGAGGCGGCCGCCGCCGGCGACGACGACGCGATCCGGCGTCCGTCCCGCGAGCGCGGCGACGACCTTGGGTGCCTCCAGCACCAGCCGCTCGAGCGCCGCGTCGTCGATCCCAGCAGGCACGGTGACGCGGTCCCGGAGCTTGCCGTTGACCTGGACCGGCACCTCACGGGTCGCCTCGACGACGGCCGCGGCATCGACCGCCGGCCAGCGCTCGCGATGGATCGACGACCACTCGCGCCCGGCCGCGGCCAGCCGCCGCGACCAGAGCTCCTCGGCGATATGGGGGGCCGCTGGCGCGAGCATGAGCAGCAGCAGCCCGACGGCCTCGTCCCACGCGGCGCCGCCGGCGGCCGGCGTGCCGCGGTAGCGGAAGAGCAGGTTGGAGAGCTCCATGAGCTTCGCGACCATCGTGTTGAAGCGGAAGCCCTCGTAGTCCTCGGTGACGTCGCGGAGGGTCCGATGGGCGGCTGCCCGGATGGCCCGCTCGGCGGCCGCGAGGTCCTCGCCGGCCGGCAGTCGGCCGGCCCCGGGGTCGCCGGCCTCGACGCCGTGCGGATCGAGGGCGATCGTCCAGGTCCGGTTCAAGAACCGGCGGACACCGCCGATGCCCGACGGGCTCCAGGGCCCGCCCTGGTCCCAGGGGCCCATGAACATCAGGAAGAGGCGGACCGTGTCGGCGCCGTAGCGGCGAACGAGCTCGTCCGGGTCCTGGACGTTGCCGCGTGACTTCGACATCCGCTCGCCGTCGGCGCCGAGGATCTGGCCCTGGTTGAAGACCCGCTTCCAGGGCTCGTTCTGCTGGAGCAGCCCGATGTCCCGCATCATCTTCGTGAACTCGCGGGCGTAGAGCAGGTGCATGACGGCGTGCTCGGCGCCGCCGGTGTACTGCTCGACCGGCGTCCAGCCTTCGGCCATGTCGGCGTCGATCGGCGCGTCGGCCCTGTGCGGCGACAGGTAGCGATACCAGTACCAGGACGAGTCGATGAACGTGTCCATCGTGTCGGTCTCGCGCTTCGCTGGGCCGCCGCACGACGGGCAGGCGACGTTCAGGAACGCCTCGTCGCGGGTCAGCGGGTTCACCCCGCTGCCGGCATAGTCGACGGTGTCGGGCAGGAGGACCGGCAGGTCCTGCTCGGGGACCGGCACGATCCCGCAGCGCTCGCAGTGGATGACCGGGATCGGCGTGCCCCAGTAGCGCTGGCGCGAGATCAACCAGTCGCGGAGGCGATAGGTGATCGCGGCCCGGCCACGGCCATCGCGGGCCAGCCACGCGACGATCCGCCGGCCACCCTCGTCGGCCGGCAGGCCGCTGTACTCGCCGGTGTTGACGAGGACCTCGTCGTCGGCGTGGGCGACGTAGGCGCCCCCGAGCTCGGCCGCCTCCTCACCGGGCCGGGCGACGACGCGCCGGATCGGCAGTCCGAACTTGACGGCAAACTCGAAGTCGCGCTCGTCGTGGGCCGGGACGGCCATGATCGCGCCGGTCCCGTAGCCGCCCAGGACGTAGTCGGCGACGAAGATCGGGATCCGCTCGCCGTTGACCGGGTTGATCGCGTCCGCCCCGATCGGCACGCCGGTCTTGTCTCGCTCGGCCGAGAGCCGCTCGATCTCGGTCTCGGCGAGAGCCCGGGTGACATAGGCCTCGACCTCCGCCCGGCGGTCCGGCGCGGTCAGCTCGGCGACGAGAGGATGCTCGGGGGCCAGGACCATGAACGTCGCCCCGAAGAGCGTGTCCGGCCGGGTCGTGAAGACCCGGATCTCGTCACCGCCCGGGTGATGGTCGGACGGGGCCGTCGTGAAGACGATCTCGCCGCCCTCGGACCGTCCGATCCAGTTGGTCTGCATCGTTCGGACCGGATCCGGGAACTCGATCTCGGAGAAGTCGAGGAGCTCGTCGGCGTACTTCGTGACCCGCAGGTACCACTGGTCCAGGTCGCGCTTCTCGACCTTCGCCCCGCACCGCCAGCAGCGCCGGTCGGCGCCCTCGACCTGCTCGCGGGCGAGGGTCCCGTCGTTGGGGCACCAGTCGACCGCCGACCTGGCTCGATAGGCCAGGCCGGCCTCGAGGAACTTCAGGAAGAACCACTGGTTCCAGCGGTAGTAGTCGGGATCGCAGGTCACGACCTCCGCGTCCCAGTCGAACGTGGCGCCCATCGTCCGCAGCTGGCGCCGCATGTTGGCGATGTTCTGCATCGTCCACTCGCGGGGGTTGATGCGGTTCTTGATCGCGGCGTTCTCGGCCGGCAGGCCGAAGGCGTCGAAGCCGATCGGCAGGAAGACGTTCTTGCCGTGCATCCGCTGGAACCGGGCGATCGCGTCGGTCGGGGTCTTGATGTACCAGTGGCCGATGTGGATGTCGCCCGAGGGATACGGGTACATCGTCAACAGGTAATAGCGATTCCGGGTGTCGGAGAGGTCGGTCCGGTGGAGCCCCAGCTCGTCCCAGCGCGCCTGCCAGCGCGGCTCGATC
>MGOD01000079.1:7968-9694 GCA_001795245.1 Chloroflexi bacterium RBG_16_70_13 | reverse complement strand
CGCGTTCGTTCAGGTCGGTCGCTGGTCTGGGTCATCTGGCGAGGCTCCTGCCGGCCGGGCCGAGGTCGCGTCCGTGGCCGGGTACGAAAGACCCCTCGCCGCGTGGCAAGGGGTCACAGGATAGCCGCCCACCCGGGGTGGGTCGGCTATCGAAGGGCGAGGGAGAGGTCGAAGGTGCCGGTCATGTCCCTGTGTCTGGTGGAGGTAAGGGGATTCGAACCCCTGACCTTCTGAATGCCATTCAGACGCTCTTCCAGCTGAGCTATACCCCCATGCCGGAGGGCGGAGTATAGCAGGGGGCTGCCTCCCGACCGCCCGAGAGCGAAGCCTCGCGGTGAGTAGGATGGTGCGGTGAGCGTCCTGCCCCTCGACAGCCGCCAGGCGAGGATCGCCCGGCTGCTCCTCGAAACGTCGGCCGTGACGAGCGTCGAGCGGCTGGCCGTCGAGCTCAACCTCACCAACCGAATCGTTCGCTACAACCTGGCCTCGGTGGAAGCGCATCTGGCGGAGCACGGCGTTCGCATCGCACGGCGGCGGGGCGTGGGGATCTGGGTCGAGGGCGGCGAAGAAGAACGCAGCCAAGTCAGGGCGGGCCTCGACACGAGCCCCGGTCCGGACGTCCTCGACGTGGCCGATCGCCACTCGAGCATCCTCCTGGCGCTTCTCGAGGCGGCGCCCGATGCCATCCGCTCGGAGGCGCTCGAGCGCCTGCTGGGCGTGTCCGGGCCAACCGTGCGCCGCGATGTCCGGATCGGCGAGGCGTGGCTGGAGGCGCATCGCCTGCATCTGCGGCGCCTGCCCGGTATCGGCCTGGCGGTGCGCGGCAGCGAGGTCGAGGTCAGGGCCGCCCTGCTCGCCCTCGTTCTCGAGTTCGTTTCGGGCAACGTGCTGGCGACCAAGGCGGGTGCGCCAGGCTCGCGATCCGGGATGGCGGCCGGCTGGCTGACCCGCTACGTCGATGGGCTCGACCTGCCGGTCTTTCGCCGGATCCTCGCCGACGAGCTGCGGGAGTTCGACGACGCTGATCCGACGATGCTGACCGCCACCCTGAGCGTGGCCATCCTGGTCAGCCGCGTGCGGATCGACCGGCCGGCCCGCCTCGGCCGCGGCCGACTCCGGTCTCTCCTCGACCACCCGGTGTCCGAGGCGGCGCAGCACATCTCGATCGCCATCCGGGAGCGCCTCGGGATCGTCCTCTCGCCGCCCGAGGTCGCCTCGATCACCGAGTCGCTCCTGGGCTTCGTCGAGCTCTCAGATCCACGCGCGGCTCCGGAGGCGCGTCTCGTCAGTCTCGTGCACGGGCTTGTCGAGGCGGCGGCAGCGCGCCTCCACCCGTCCCTCGCCGAGGACGACCTGTTGCGGGCCAGCCTGATCGAGCACCTCCGGCGCCTCCACGTCCGGCTCCGCTACGGGTTGCCCGTGGCCAATCCACTTCAGCACGAGGTCCACAAGCGCTACCCGGACGTCTTCGACGTCGCCGGGGCCATCCTCCACGATCTCGGGCCCATCGAGGGAGCGGCCATCCCGGCCGAAGAGATCGGATTCCTGACGATGTACCTCGCGGGCTCGCTCGAACGGCTCCGGCTGCGGCCCAAGGTCCAGGTCACGGTCGTCTGCCCAGCGGGCATGGCGACGGCGTGGATTCTCGTCTCCCGCCTCCTTGCCGAGTTCCCCCAGCTGGAGGTCGCCCGGGTCGTCTCGAAGACGGCCTTCGAGCACGAGACTG
>MGOD01000079.1:1842-7953 GCA_001795245.1 Chloroflexi bacterium RBG_16_70_13 | reverse complement strand
ACCTCGTGATCAGCACGGTGCCCCTCGAAGGAAGCGCCGCGCCTGTGCCGTCAATCGTGGTAGGCCCCCTGCTCGAGGCGCGCGATGTCCGCCGCCTGGCGCGCCTGCTCGGCCTTCCGGCCCAGGGCTGACTCGACGACGGTCGATCTGCCGTCCGGCGACAATCGACGGCCGCGATTCGACCGGTCAGGTTGTCACAACTCGGACCGTGACAGATTGGCAGTTGTTGCGGGGCGGTTGCGTTCCCGATGATCCGACCCTACCCACGGAGCGGAGGAGAGGGAATGATGGAGCGCATCCAGAGGTACGGCGGCTACCTCGCCGCGATGGTCCTCCCGAACATCGGGGCGATCCTCGCGTGGGGTCTCATCACGGCCTTCGTGATCCCGACCGGCTGGACGCCGAACGAGACGCTCGCCGCGCTTGTCGGGCCGATGATCCGGTTCCTGCTGCCGATCCTCATCGGCTACACCGGCGGCAAGCTCGTCCACGGCCATCGCGGCGGCGTGGTCGGGGCCGTGTTCACGGCCGGCATCGTCGTCGGGTCGGAAGCCCCGATGTTCCTCGGCGCGATGATCGTCGGCCCACTGGGCGGCTGGCTGATCAAGAAGTACGACGATCTGACCGAGGGACGGGTGCCCTCCGGATTCGAGATGCTCTCGAACACGTTCTCGGCCGGGATCCTCGGCTCGATCCTCGCCGTCATCGGCGTCCTCACCATCGGGCCCGTTCTGGAGTGGGGCTCGAACCGGCTCGGTGACGGCGTCAGCGCGATCATCACCGCGGGCCTGCTGCCGTTCGCCGACATCCCGATCGAGGTCGGCAAGATCCTCTTCCTCAACAATGCGATCAACCACGGCGTCCTCGCACCGCTGGGCGTGGCGGAGGCGGCCGACAAGGGGCGGGCCATCCATTTCCTGCTCGAGACGAACCCAGGCCCCGGCCTCGGCCTGTTGCTCTCGTTCATGGTCTTCGGCAAGGGCATGGCGAAGCTGTCGGCGCCCGGCTCGATCATCATCCACTTCTTCGGCGGGATCCACGAGATCTACTTCCCGTACGTCCTCGCCCATCCGATCATGATCGTCGCGATGTGGGCCGGTGGCATCGCCGCCGACTTCGTCTTCGTGGCGACCCAGGCCGGGCTGGTCGCGACGCCATCCCCGGGCAGCATCTTCGCCTACCTCGCCGTGACGCCACCGGGTCAGCACCTCGGGGTTCTCGGCGGTGTAGCGGTCGGGGCCGTCGCGTCATTCCTGGTCGGCTCCCTCATCCTCAGGGTCTACCCGATGAAGCAGACCGAGGAGGAATCGGAGATGGAGAGCGCTTCCGCCCTGCCGGCAGGCCTCCCGGCCTGACCGAACATCGATCCCAGTCATCTCCCGCCGCCCGGCCCCCCGCGCCGGGCGGCGGTACATCCAGGGAGCATCGATGGTCAAGAAGCAAGCTGCTGAGGTTCGACTCGTGGTGTTCGCCTGCGAGGCCGGCATGGGTTCGAGCCTGATCGGGGCCAACCAGCTCAAGAAGCGAGTGAAGGACGCAGGCCTCGACGTCCGGGTCATCCACAGCCCCGTGAACCAGATTCCTGGGGACACGGACGTCGTCATCGCCCACGAGGGCCTGGCGGCACGGGCGCGGGCGGCCGCGCCGCAGGCGGTCGTGCTCTCGTTTCGCAACTTCCTCGCGAACCCGGCCTCAGACCTGCTGATGCGCCGGCTGCAAGCCGGCGAGCCGATCTCGGACTGAGGAGGTCACCCGTGACGGAGGCCGCTTCGTCGGTTCTCTCGACGTCCGCGATTGTCGTGGGCGCGTCGGCCACCGATCAGGCTGCGGCGATCGAGCGGGTCGGTGCCATCCTCGTCGCGGAGGGCATCGTCTCCGAGGCCTACGTCGACGCGATGCGCGCCCGCGAGGCGATCGTCTCGACCTACCTCGGGAACGGCATCGCCCTGCCTCACGGGACGGCCGAGGCCGAGGCGTCGATCCTTCGGACCGGCCTTGCGGTCGTCCAGTTCCCCGACGGGGTTCGCTGGGGTGACGAGCCCGCGCGGCTCGTCATCGGGCTCGCCGCTCGCTCGGAGGAGCACATCGCGATCCTGTCCCGGCTCGCGGCCGTCCTCGAGGATGCGGCGCTGTGCGAGCGCCTCGCCCGGACGGCCGAGCCGCTCGAGATCCATGCTGCCCTCACGGCCGAGCCGGACGAGGGCCCGGCGCCGGGGAGCGCCGCCGCGCGGGCCGCGGACGTCAGCCGGACCGTCCGCATCGCGAACCCATCGGGGCTCCATGCTCGGCCGGCGGCGGCGATCGTGGACAGGGCCCTCGACTTCGACGCCGAGGTTACGATCATCGCCGGTGATCGCCAGGCGAACGCCATCAGCATCACCCAGGTCATCGCCCTCGGCGCCAGCGTCGGCGATGTGGTGACGGTGAACGGCAATGGCGACGACGCGGGCGAGGCGGTCGAGGCGGTGCTGGGCATCCTGCTGGCGGATGGAGACCTGCCATGAGTCGACTTGATCGCCCCGCGCTCATCGCGGCGCTCACGGCGGCGCTGCCGGCGACGCCCGACCCGGACGGCGTGGCCGATCTCATCGCGGACCGGGGCCGGGTCGCCGTGGCCGCGACGGCGGGCGAGGTCGGCCCCGCGATCGATCGACTGCGGCCGCTCGACGGCTATCGCTGGCTGGCGATCAACGGCGCCGACCTGTTCGCGGCCAGCCCCAAGACGATCGGGACGAAGGTCGGCATCCTCGACTCGACGGGCCGCGTCCTCAAGAACGCCGACCTGCCGCGAAAGAAGTGACCACGACGGCATCGCCCCAGGCCTACGATGCCTACCGCCGGGCGACGGGACCCGTGGCCGGCCCGGTCCTGGCCTGGAACGTCTACGGCACCGGGATCGAGCGCGTTGGCCGGGACGGCGGGCCCGAGCCGGTGGAGGTTCCGAACCCCGGCCCGGACCAGCTTCTCGTGCGCGTCGACGCGGTCGGCCTGTGCTTCTCGGACGTCAAGCTCATCCGACTCGGCGGCGATCACCCGAAGCTCTACGGGCGCAACCTCGAGCTGGAGCCGACGAGGCTGGGCCACGAGACGTCGGTCACCGTGATGGCCGTTGGGGACGGCCTGTCGACACGCTTCCGCCCGGGACAGCGCCTCGCGATCCAGCCCGACATCTACGTCGACGGGCGCAGCACGGCCTACGGTTACACGATCCCGGGTGGCCTGATCGAATACCACGTCATGGGGCCCGAGGTCCTCGCCGCCGATGACGGCGCCTACGTCGTCGAGGTTGACGACCGGCTGGGCTACGCGGAAACCGCCCTCACCGAGCCATGGGCCTGTGTCGAGGCCGCCTACACCCAACGCCGCCGGCTGCGGCCGCTGGCCGGCGGACGCACGCTGATCGTCGCTCGACCGGACGATGCGCGGCCGTACCGCCTCGGTGACGTCCTCGCCGCGGCTCGCGACGTCGTCATCGAGGGGGCCGGTGCATCGTTGGAGGCGCTCGTCCGCTCGGCGGCGGGCTCGGCCCGGGTCGAGGTCGCGGAGCCGGGAAGCCGGCGCGGCCCGTTCGACGACATCATCCTCCTTGCTCCCACGGCTGCCGAAGCCGTCGCCGAGGCAGCGGATGGGCTGGCCTTCAGGGGGGTCATGAACCTGGTCGGCGATCGGCCGCTCGATGGCGACGTGGAGATCGACATCGGCCGGATCCACTACCACTACACCGCCTACGTCGGCACGACCGGCCTGGACGTCGGCGCGGCCTACGGCGTGTCACGCAACCGGGCGGAGCTGCGAGCCGGCGGGGTCACCGTCGTCGTCGGGGCCGCCGGGCCGATGGGCCAGATGCACGTCGAGCGGGCGCTCGGCCTGCCCGACGGGCCCCGACTCGTGATCGCCGTGGACCTCGACGCGGACCGGCTGGCGTCGGCCCGCGACCGCCTGGCGCCGGTCGCCGCGGCCCGGGGCCGCTCGCTCGTCGTCGAACACCTGGGCCCGGAGCCGGACGCCCTGGTCGCGGCCGTCCGGCGCCACACGCGCGGCGTGCTCGCCGACGACGTCGTCGTGACGGCGCCATCCGCCCGGGCCGTCGTGGCCGCTGCAGGTGCCATGGTTCCCGACGGCATGCTCGTCCTGTTCGCGGGCGTGCCGGTCGGCACGCGGGCCGCCCTGGACCTCTCGCCGGTCTTCCTCACCGGGGCCCAGTACACCGGCACGTCGGGGTCCCGGATCGCCGACCAGGCGCTCGTCGTCGAGAAGAGCCTCGCCGGCCAGCTCGAGCCCCGGCGGGCGCTCGCTGCCGTGGGGGGCATGGAGGCGGCCCAGGAGGCGCTTCGCGCCCTCGTCGAGGGCCGCTTCGCAGGCAAGATCGTCATCTTCCCGGCCCTTCGCGGCCTCCCGCTCACGCCCCTCTCGGAGCTTGGGCGAACCCATCCGGAGGTGTCGTCCGCGCTCGACGCCGACGGCAGCTGGACGACCGAGGCCGAGGCCCGGCTCTTCGCCCGCCACCTCTCGGCCGCGCACGCGCCGTGATCGTCACCGTCACCCCGAACCCGAGTATCGACCGAACCCTCCGCGTCCCCGTGCTCGTCCGCGGCAGCGTCCATCGAGCGACGGACGCGACCGCGGAGGCCGGAGGAAAGGGCGTGAACGTCGCCCGTGCACTGGCCACCGAAGGTCACGAGGCCCTCGCGATCGCGCCCATGTCGGCGGCCTCGGTCGTCGCTTTCCGGTCCCTGCTCGGGAGCGCAGCGACGCTCGAGACCGTAGCCATCGGCGGCGACGTGAGGGTCAACGTCGGGCTCATCGAGGCCGACGGCACGGTGACCAAGGTGAACGAGCCCGGGCCGTGGCTCGGTGAGGTGGAGACCGAAGCCCTGCTGGCCCGAGCCGCTGCCGTCGCAGCGCGCGCGAGCTGGGTCGTCGGCTGCGGCTCGCTGCCACCAGGCATCCCGCCCGACTTCTATGTCCGCCTCTCAAGAGTGGTGCCGTCCGGGGTCCGGGTGGCCGTGGATGCGGACGGTGAGGCCCTCCGCGCCTGCCGCGGCGAGCCCCTCGCGCTCATCAAGCCGAACCTTCGCGAGCTGGAGGTCCTGGCCGAGGTGGGGCTGACGTCCCTCGGCGAGGCCGTAGCGGCTGCCGGAGCGCTCGTCCGGGCGGGGGTCGGGGCGGTGCTCGTGAGCCTCGGGCCGGATGGCGCCCTCTACGTCGACCGCGACGGCGCCACGCACGCCGAGGCGGTCGTCGACGGTGTCGTCAATCCGGTCGGCGCCGGCGACGCCCTTCTGGCCGGGTTTCTGGCCGCGGGCGGCCGGCGCGAGGGGCTCGGGCTGGCCGTAGCCTGGTCGATCGCTGCCTGTCGCTCGCCGGGGACGCAGATGCGATCCGTCGCTCCGGCCGACATCGAGGCCGTGATCGTCCACGACGTCGTGGATAGCGAACGACGGCTGGTCCCGTGAGCGTCACGCCCCCGCGCCTGACCGCGGTTGCCGCCGCTCCGGGCGTCGCCCGCGGGCCATGGGCGGAGATCGGCCGCCCGCCCCTCCCTCGACCTCGCCGGGTCAGCCCGGCGGCGGCCGCCGACGAGGTTGCCCGACTCCATGACGCGTCGAAGGCAACGTCACAGGAGCTCCGGGACCTCATGGTGCGCGTTCGCGACGCGGGCCATGCCGACGAAGCTGCGATCTTCGGTGCCCACGCCGCCATCGCCCGCGACCCCGACCTGATCGGGGCCGCAGCGGCCGAGATCGAAGGTCGGGGCATGGACGCCGTGAGCGCCATCGTCGAGGCGGCCGCTGGCGTCGCCAGGCGCCTGGCCGGGCTCGAGGACGAGCTCCTCCGGGGTCGAGCCACCGACGTCCTCGACGTCGGCGAGCGACTCGCGAGACGCCTCGCCGGGCTCCCCGTCGACGTGACGCTCCGAGAGGCGGCCGTGATCGTCGGCGACGACCTCTCCCCGTCACTCACGGCCACGCTCCCGCGGGACCTCATCCTCGGCATCGCCCTCGAGGGCTCCTCGCCGACCGCCCACGCCGCCATCCTGGCGCGGGCCTATGGGATCCCGGCCGTCGTCGGCGCCGCCGGGCTGCTGGCGGCCGTCCGTGCCGCCGGTCC
>MGOD01000079.1:0-1602 GCA_001795245.1 Chloroflexi bacterium RBG_16_70_13 | reverse complement strand
CTCGAACGCGCGGTACCGCCATCGGAGGAAGAGCAGGCGGCCGCCTACCGGCGCGTTGTCGAGGCATTCCCGGGTCTGCCGGTGACCATCCGGCTTCTCGATATCGGCGGTGACAAGCCGATTCCCTATCTTCCGCTGCCGAAGGAGGAGAACCCGTTCCTCGGCGTCCGAGCGCTTCGTCTCGCCGAGCGTCATCCCGAGCTGTTCCTGACCCAGCTCCGGGCCTGCTACCGGGCAGCGACGGCCGGACCGGTCAGGGTCATGGCCCCGATGGTGGCGGACGCAATCGATGTTGGCGTCCTTCTCGAGCTGGCCGAGGAGGCCCGGGCCGGGGTCGTCCGGCAGGGCCTCGAGCCGGGTCCCGTCGAGCTCGGCGTCATGCTCGAGATCCCTTCGGCCGTGCTCACCGCTCCTGCCTACTTCGGGCAGCTTGGCTTTGCAAGCCTCGGGACGAACGACCTCCTCCAGTACACCCTCGCCGTCGACCGGGGTAACCCGGCCCTCGAGCGCTACCGCGATTCGATGCATCCAGGCCTCCTTCGCCTGGTACGGATCGCGGTCGAGGCCGCCGAACGGGCAAACCTCTCGCTCTCGGTCTGCGGTGAGATGGCCGGGGATCCTGTCGCCGTGCTCGCCCTGGTCGGGCTGGGGATCCGCTCGCTGTCGATGAGCGCGACGAGCCTGGCGGCCGTCCGACGGGCCATCCGAGGCGCCGACGTGGCGCAGCTCACGGGCGAGGCGCAGGCCGCCTGCTTCGATCGCTCGGCCGCCGACGCCCGGGCCAGGTTTACACGCCTTGTCCCCGGCGCAGCGGTCTGACCTCGCGAGCGGTCGTTCTGGCGATCGACCCCCGACCGGCTCCGGCCTCAGACAGCGGATTCAGGGCTCGGCGACGATCCGGACATAGAAGTTGCCGTAGGCCGTGACCCCGTCGCGCTCCGCGGTGATCCCGATCAGGACGAGCCACTCGCCTGGCCAGGGGACGAAGGCGATGGCGGCCGGGCGCGATCGCTCGCCGAGATCGCAACCGTCGAGGATGACGAACTCGGCCCGGATGTTGCCGCTCTCCGGGACCTCGCCGCAGCGGGCGAACCACGAGACCACCGACCAGCCATCGAGCTCGACGCGGACGACGCTCCCGGCCGCCAGCGCCAGCGGCTCCAGGCCGTCCGGGACCGACTGGACGAAGCACGGCTCGAAGGCATCGCCGCCCGGCAGGGCCCAGTACTGGCCGCAACCGGGCAGCGCCGGTACGCCCTCCCTGTCGGGGCCCGTGGCGAACGCCGCGGGCAGGCCCGGGGTCTCGAGGTGCAGGCGCCAGACCCCGCGCGCCGACCGATCGCGGCCAAACTGGATCGTCGCCGTGAGCGTCGAGTCGCCGATCAGGAGCTGGGTGAGCGTCCAGCGGTTCTGGGCGGCCAGGAAGGGGTTGTCCACGGGGTTCGGGTACGACTCCTGGAGGAAGGCGTTGCCGAGGCCGTCGGCGACGTCGATCGACCAGCCCCGGGCGCAGACGTCGCCGGTCGCACGAACCTCGATCCTCTGGCCGAAGCTGACCTCGACAAGGGTCGGGTCGCCGGGGCCCTCATGCGCGGCGACCGG
>MGOD01000078.1:6653-6883 GCA_001795245.1 Chloroflexi bacterium RBG_16_70_13 | reverse complement strand
GCCATGCCGACGGCGCGCGCAACCCCGTTCGCCTCGAGCCGGAGGCCGCCCCCCTCGTCGCGGCCACGAGCGGCGATCGCGGGCTGGGGCCCCAGCTCGATGCCCATGCCGAGCTGGTCCGGGTCGTCGACCTCGAGGCCGTGAACCCCGACGTCGATACGCCGGCCGACCTCGTGGCCGTCCTCGCCGACGGCTGGGCGGCCCGCGTTCGGGCGAACGCCGCCCAGGTT
>MGOD01000078.1:780-6597 GCA_001795245.1 Chloroflexi bacterium RBG_16_70_13 | reverse complement strand
CTGATCGCCGAGCAGGACGAGGACGGCGTCCGGCCGCGGCGAGGTCAGCATCGACGCCTGCCAGCCGATCTGGAGCGAGCTCGCGAGGCCCACGTCCGGGTCCGGGTTGCGGACGCGGTGCGCGTTGCGCCAGCGGACCGCGGCCTCGAGCTCGTCGGCGTCGCCGCCCAGCACCACGATCGGGTTCTCGATCCCGGCCTCGGCCAGGGCGTCGAGGACGTGCTGCAGGATCGGCCGGCCGTCGACGGTCGCGAGGAGCTTGCCGCCCCCGAAGCGCCGGCCGGCGCCGGCGGCAAGGACGAGCGCGGCGACCCAGCCGGTCACGGTCGGCGGCCCCCGGGAGCGCCCATCAACCGGTCAATCCGCCGGTCATCCGCCGGTCATCCGCCGCTCATCCACCGCTCATCCGCCGCTCATCCGCCGCTCATCCGCCGTTCATCCGCCGCGCATCAGCTGGCTGCGGCGCATCAGCTGGCTGAGGCGAGCTCGGCGGCGAGGCGCTCGCGCATCGGCGCGCCCGAGCCGCCACGCCGGGCTGCGACGATCTCGGCCATGATCGCGAGGGCCGTCTCGGCCGGGTCCCGGCCGCCGAGGTCGAGCCCGATCGGGCCCCGCAGCCGGCCGACCTCGTCGGGCGTCAGCCCAGCTTCGGCGAGGCGGACCTTCCGATCGGCCTGGGTCTTGCGAGAGCCCACCGCGCCGACGTAGCGACAGCCGCGCCGGGTCGCCTCGACGATCGCCGGCTCGTCGAACTTTGGGTCGTGGGACAGGATCGCGACGGCGTCATTCGGCCCCACGTCGAGGGTCGCGAAGGCCTCGTCCGGCCAGGCGACGACGATCCGGTCGACGTCCGGGAAGCGCTCCGGGGTCGCGAACGAGGCCCGCCCGTCGACGACCGCGACCTCGTAGCCGAGCTCGCGGGCGTAGCGAACGAGCGACCGCGCGACCTCGACCGCGCCGACGACGACGATCCGCGGCCGGACCGGGAACGTTTCAACGAAGTAGCTCCGGCCGGCGATCTCGACCGTCTTCGACCGGCCGTCGTCGAGGATCCGGGCGGCCGCGGCCGCGAGGCCGGCGTCCGACGCCGGGTCGCCGGTGGTGCCCTCGAGGAGCTCGCCTCCGGCACCGATGACGATCGGCGTCGCGGGCGGCTCGCCGTCTCCCGGGGAGTACGCCCCGAATTCGGCCGGCGGGGCATCGGTCGGGAGCGGCGTGGCAGCGGCCACGGACCGGCCCCGCGGCCCGAGCGACCCGGCAGCAGCCGCGGTGACGGTCGCCGGAACGCGGGGCTCGACGAGAACGTCGATCGTGCCGCCGCAGGCGAGCCCGACATCCCAGGCCTCCTCGTCGCTGATCCCGTAGCGGATGACCCGGGCATTGCCGGTCCGGCGGGCGCGCTCGATCTCCTCGGCCGCGGCGCCCTCGACGCAGCCGCCGCTGACCGAGCCCATGAGCCGGCCGTCGTCGGCGACGAGGAGGACCGCCCCCTCGGGCCGCGGCGCCGACCCGAACGTCCGGACGACGACCGCCCGTCCGGCATCCCGGCCCTCGGCCCGCCAGGCATCCAGTGTCTCGAGCAGATCACGCATGGCCCCATCGTACGGCGGACGTCGATCAAGGCGGTCACCGGTGGTCGAGTCACCCGTGTGTATACTCGTGCGCATGACTGTGCGCACGAACCTCCTGCTTCCCGAAGCCCTCGTCCGTGAGGTGGACAAGTACGCCGGACCCCGGGGTCGAAGCCGCTTCGTCGTCGAGGCCCTCGAGGCGAAGCTGAAGCGCGAGCGCCTGCGCCTCGCGATCGAGGAGTCGGCCGGCGTCCTCAAGGCCGAGGACTACCCACACTGGGCGACGTCCGAGGACGTCGTGGAGTGGGTCCGGGCCCGTCGCGCCGAGGAAACGTCGGTGCCCAGCGACGCATCCGGAGGGTCTGATGCGGGTGATGCTTGACGCGTCGTTCCTCATCGACCACCTCCGGGGGGATCCAGCGGCCGTGGCAAGGCTCCGGAAGCTGTTCGAGGATGGTGACGAGCCGCTCCTCTGTTTCACGCCGGTCTGCGAGGTCGAAGCCGGGTTGCGACCTGAGGACGAGCGTCCGTTCACGGCGATCATCGCGGCCGCCGAGTTCGTCCAGGCGGGCCCGAACGCCGCTCGCGACGCAGGACGGTGGCGTCGGGAAGCGCTCCGTCGAGGCGCAACGCTGAGCCTCCCCGACTCGATGATTGCCGCCGAGGCCGTTCATGACGGCGCTGTTGTGTTGACTCGCAACATACGGGCCTTCGCCCTGACGCCCGTCCAAGTGCTCACGTACTGATGGTCAGCGCCTACTCCAGCGGTCGCGCTGCGAACGGGTCCTGCGGCGTGCGGACGACCTTCGGCGGCGGGGCGAACGTGCGGATGGCATCGGGCGACGGCGCCACGTGGGCCGCGGCCTCGCTGCCCCGCCGGGTGTCGGCGCCCCGGCCGCCGGCGAGGATCTCGCCGAGGCGCTCCAGGCTGGCGACCGTCCCGGCGGCGAGGAAGTCATCGATGTACGGGTAGGCCGCCCGCATCCCCGCGGCGAGCGGCTGGTAACCCGGCGTTCCGGCCAGGGGGTTGAGCCAGACGAGCCGGTGGCAATTCCGGCGGAGGCGGGCCGTCTCGAGCTCCACGAGTCGCGGGTCGCCGCGGTCCCAGCCGTCGGACACGACGATGACGACGCCGCTCGTCCGGAGCGTCCGGCGGGCCCAGCGGTGGTTGAAGTCCCGGAACGACTCCCCGATCCGTGTCCCGCCGGCCCAGTCGGTGACCGCGTCGGCGACCTTGGCCAGGGCCCGGTCGCGGTTGCGGTCCTTCATGATTCGGGTCACCCGCGTCAGCCGGGTCCCAAAGACGAACGACTCCGTCTTCACCGCCGAGGACGCCGACAGCGCCTGGATGAACCGGAGGAGGAGCCGCGAGTGGCGCTCCATCGAGCCCGAGATGTCGCACAGGACGACGAGCGGGCGTGGGCGCCGGACGTGCCGCCGCCAGACCCACTCGAGGACCTCGCCGCCGGTCGCCAGGTTGCGCCGGAACATCTGGCGCGACGCGAGGCGCCGGCCGTGCCGGTGGAGCTCGTAGCGGCGAGTCCGGCGTAGCTCGAGGCGCGGCTCGAGCAGGTCGACCAGCCGCTCGGCGTCGCGGAGTTCCTGGGCCGTCATCCGGTCGAAGTCGCGGTGGCGGATCGTCTCCGAGTGGCTGTAGGCATCGGGCGAAATCGTGACGACGTCTGGGGCGAGCTCGTCCTCGTCGGCGTCGCCGTCGGTCGGGATGGGCATCCCCCCGCGGTCGTCGGGCAGGTCGGAGCGCTCGTCGCCGGAGAGGGGCGCCTCCTGGGGCACGCCCTGGTCCGCGGGGACGGCCTCGGGCCGCTGCTCCGCGCCGGGGCCTTCGAGATTGGGCTGGAGCGACGGGCGCCGCCAGTAGTGGTCGAAGACCCGGTCGTAGACGGGCCGGTCGTCGCGGCGCCGGGTGAACACGGCCGCGCCGGCCGCCCGGACGAGCTCGCGGTCGCCGATGTCGACGATCCCGAGGGCCCGGGCGAAGTCGATCTCGGAGCTCAGGTCGACGGCCAGGCCCGCCTTCCGGAGCGCCCGCCCGAAGCCAACCGCACGCTGGAGGACGCGATGACCGTCGACGGCTTCGCGCGGCCCGCTCGCGACGATCGCGGGGTCGTGGCTCATTGGTCGCCCTCGCCCGCCGACCTCAGCGGCCGGCCGCGGCCTCGGCGAGGTAAGCCTTCACGGTCTCGCCGCGGACCTGGCGGATGTCCTCCTCGTACTTGAGGACGACGCCGAGTGTCTCGTCGACGACCTCCGGGGTCAGCTCGGCCGCACCGAGGGCCATGAGCGCCGCCGCCCAGTCTAGGGTCTCGGCGATCCCCGGGACCTTCGTGAGGTCGGCCTCGCGAAGGCGGTGGATGAACGCGACGACGGCCCGCGCCAGCATCTCCGGCGCACCCGGCACGCGAGCCTGGACGATCTCGAACTCCTTGGCCGCCGAGGGATAGTCGATCCAGTGGTACAGGCAGCGCCGCTTCAGGGCGTCGTGGACCTCGCGGGTCCGGTTGGAGGTCAGGATGACCCGCGGTGGACGCTCTGCCCGGATCGTGCCGATCTCGGGGACGGTCACCTGGAAGTCGGACAGGATCTCGAGGAGATAGGCCTCGAACTCCTCGTCCGCCCGGTCGATCTCGTCGATGAGGAGGACCGGCGGCTCCCCGTCGGCGCCGCCTTCGAGGGCCTGGAGGAGCGGGCGCTTGATCAGGAACTCGGCTCCGAAGATGTTGTGGGCGGTCGCGTGGTCGGCCTGGCCGCGGGCCTCGAGGAGCCGGATCTCCAGCATCTGGCGGGGGTAGTTCCACTCGTAGACCGCCGTGTTGACGTCCAGGCCCTCGTAGCACTGGAGCCGGATCAGGCGCGTGCCGAGGCTGCTCGCGAGGACCTTCGCGAGCTCGGTCTTGCCGACGCCGGCCTCGCCCTCGAGGAGCAGCGGCCGCCCGAGCTGGAGGCCGAGGAACACGGCGGTCGCGATCGAGCGGTCGGCGATATAGCCGCGCTCGCGGAAGGCCTCGGTGATCGCATCGGTGGACGTGAGGGCGGGCAACATCAGGCCCCGATCGTAGCAGGCGGGGCCCGACCGGCAGGCGATGGGCCTGGGCCCCTTTCGGCGCGGCCCGGCGCCAGATAGGAGCCCGGTCGTGGTAGCGCCTCGGCGGTACCGGATCAACCCCGCCTGCGAACCACGTTCGTCGCAGGCGGCTGGCGCCCCGGGATTCGGGGGCGAATCGGCCCCGGCGAGCCGCTGATCACGCTCAGGATTGAGCCGCTGGCGATTGTCGGGGTGACAGCTCGGCACCTACCAGGCGCCCAATTCGTATCTGGTGGAGCGTCCGGCACGAGGCCGTCGCCCTTTCGCGCCCTGGCTCAGCCCTCCGGGGCCTCGAGGTCGCGGGCGTAGACCGGGAAGCGGAAGCGCTGGTCGCGGGTGAGGATGCCCCCGTGGCCGAGCCGCGCCACCGTCCTGATTGACGCCGGCTCGCCCGCGAGGATCCGTGGCAGGAGCAGGTCCACCGCGGTGGCCTTCGAGTAGGCGCCGCACGACGGCAGGCCGATGATCGGCACGCTGCCGATACGTGCGAGCCACAACATCGAGCCCGGATGGGCGGGAACGCCGTGCCGGACGATTCGGCCTTCGAGCTTCGAGATCGCGACGAAGAACGGGTCCTCAGGATCGGTGCTCGACGAGCCGGCGGTCAGGACGAGGTCCGCCCGCCCGGCGCCTCGCCCGCGCGTCCGCGACCGGAGCGCCCGCTCGACGGGCGCGACGGCATCCTCGACGTAGTCGATCCCGATGACCGTCGAGCCGAGGCCCTCGACCTTGGCCCGGACGCTCGCCTCGAAGCGGTCGCGGGGGATCCCGCGGATGGTCTCCTTGACGATGACGGCAATTGGCCGGGGCCGGAACGGCGCGACCGAGACGACCCTGCGACGGCCGGCTCGCCGGGTGACCGCCTCGGCCGCCGCGAGCAGAGCCTCCGGAACGAGGTGCGGTGCGACCTTCACGCTCGCGACGAGGTCCCCGGCTTCCACGACCCGACCGTCCTGGATCGTGAAGACCTCGACGGGGTCGAGCGCGTTGAGCCGATCCAGGACCGCGACACGGACACGGACAATGCCTGCGATCGTGGCCCGAAGGTCGACCCGGCTCTGGACGGGCTCCGTCGCGCGGAGCCCCGGTCCGGCGATCGCCGCCGCGAGCCGCCGCCCCGCCTCGTCCTCGTGGACGTCGCCG
>MGOD01000078.1:0-772 GCA_001795245.1 Chloroflexi bacterium RBG_16_70_13 | reverse complement strand
AACCAGGACGGTGATCGGGCGGCCCTCGATGACGGACACGGCCCGGCCGAGCGCCGCGAGATCGGCGGCGGACAGGCGCCGACCCTTTGCCCACCGCTCTCCGGCGACCTCGAGGTCCCGGGTCAGGACGGCGCCGGCGAGATCCGCCGGCGCCGCCGTCCCGAGGGCGATGTGCGCAACCCTCACCCGAGCCGGGCGATGGCCGCCTCCAGCGCTCGCCGAACGATGACCGTCGCGACGTGCGCTCGATACTCGCGATCGGCATGGATGTCGGAGGCAACCGCGATGCCATCGCAGGCATGGGCGGCGGCATCCTCGAGCGACGCGCCGGAGGTAATCGCCGCTTCGACTGGCGAGGCCCGGTACGGGTGCTCCCCCACCCCGGTCACGCCGACCGCGCAGAAGCCCCAGCGATCGCCAGACCGGGCGCCGACCACGGCGGCGACCCCGGCGATGGAGTAGCCGCTCGCCGGCTGCTCGATGGCCCGGTAGGCCGAGCCGACGTCGTCGCGGCCGCCGGGCAGGCGGATCTCGGTGATGAGCTCGTCCGGCTCGAGGGCGGTCGAGAACGCACCCTCGAAGAACGACGTCGCCGGCAGGGCCCGTTCGCCGCGCGCGGACCGCGCGACGATCTCTGCATCCAGGGCGAGGAGGATCGCTGGCATGTCCGAGGCCGGGTCGGCGTGGGCGATCGAGCCCCCGATCGTGCCCCGATTTCGGACTTGGACGTCGCCGATGTTCGGGAGAGCGTCCTCCAGGAGGCCGTAGTGAC
>MGOD01000077.1:11781-12091 GCA_001795245.1 Chloroflexi bacterium RBG_16_70_13 | reverse complement strand
CGTCGGACCCGCGTGGCCGGGCGACCCGGGTGGACGGGACGTGGCCGATCCCGTGTCAAATCCCCGCCGGAATCCGAAGCCCCGTCGCTCCTCTGCGGGCCTCGAGGGTCGATCGCCGCCCGCCTCCGAGCGAGGGCGGGGGCTCGTGGGTCGGGGCCCGCCAGGGCGAGGGCCCGGCGGACGAGCGCCGGGCGGACGTGGGCCGGTCGGGCGCCCCGGTCCCCCGCCGCGCGCCGAGCCGTGCTCGGTGCGACCGGGGCCGGCGCTACCCCGGGGCCGACGACCGTCCCGCTCGCCACGGCGATCGGGG
>MGOD01000077.1:8450-11706 GCA_001795245.1 Chloroflexi bacterium RBG_16_70_13 | reverse complement strand
TCCCGAGCCCGGCGAGCTCATCCCGGAGCTGGTCGGAACGTGCCCAGTCCCGGGCAGCTCGAGCGGCGGCGCGGGCCTCGACGAGGGCGGTGAGCTCGGGCTCCAGGGCGTCGGCGTCGGCCGGCAGGATGCCCAGCACCCGATCGAGATCGCGAAGGAGGTCCCGGATACGGCCGGCGTCGGTGCTCGAGATCGAGCGGGCGGCGATCCGGCGGTTGGCCTCGCGCACGAGGTCGAAGAGGGCCGCCAGCGCCGCCGACACGTTGAGATCGTCGTCGAGAGCCGCCTCGAAGCCTGAGCGCGCCTCGGCGAGCAGCCCGGGCAGTGTGGGGTCGTCGCCTCGAGCTTCCTCGTAGCCGTCGAGCGTCGTCAGGAGCGTGTCCAGCCGGTCGAGCGCGGCGGTCGCGGCGTCGAGGGCGGCCTGGCTGAAGTCGAGGCCCTGGCGGTAGTGGACCGCGAGGAGGACGTAGCGCAGCGCCCGCGGCGAGACGCCGGCCTCGAGGAGTTCCGCGACCCGGGCGATGTTGCCGGTCGACTTGGCCATCTTCTCGCCGCCCATCCGGAGGTGGGCGCAGTGGAGCCACGTCCCGACGAACGGCCTCCCGGTCGCCGCCTCGCTTTGGGCGATCTCGTCCTCGTGGTGCGGGAAGACGAGATCGACGCCGCCGGTGTGGATGTCGAACGACTCGCCGAGGTGGCGCATGCTCATCGCCGAGCACTCGATGTGCCAGCCGGGCCGGCCGGGCCCGAGGTCGGTATCCCACGACGGCTCACCCGGCTTGGGGCCCTTCCAGAGGGCGAAGTCGCGGACGTCGTCCTTGCCGTACTCGTCGGCCTCGACCCGCTCCCCCACCCTGAGCTGGTCGGGGTCCAGCCGGGCCAGGCGGCCGTAGGCCGGCCACGAATCGATCCGGAAGAAGATCGAGCCTTCCTCGGTCCGATAGGCGTGGCCCCTCGCCTCGAGGGTCGAGATGAGGAAAACGATGTCGTCGATGTGGCGTGTCGGCCGGGGCAGGACGTCGGGCGGCGACATCCGGAGGGCCTCGGCGTCGGCCAGGAAGCGGGCGATCCAGCGGTTGGCGAGGTCCTCGATCGACTCGCCCGCCGCGTTCGCGCCGCGGATGATCTTGTCGTCGATGTCGGTCAGGTTCATCACCCACGTCACGCGCAGGCCGCGGTAGCGGAGGTAGCGGACGAGCAGGTCGGCGAACAGGAACGACCGGAAGTTGCCGATGTGGGTCGGGCCGTAGACCGTGGGGCCGCACGAATAGATCCGGACGTGACCGGGCTCCAACGGCTCGAGCGGGCGAACCTCGCCCGACAGGGTGTCGCGCAGACGGAGGGTCATCGCCGGTCGCCCCGCAGCGGCGCGATCGTGGCGAGTGCTGCGGCCGAGAGCACCCGGCCGGCTCCCTCGGAGTCGTCGAGATTCCCGCTCGAGGCCTTGACGCCGACGCGATCGACGGGCAGGCCCAGGATCGTCGCGATCGAGGTTCGCATCGACCCCAGGACCGCGGCGAGGCGGGGCCGCGCGCCCGTGATCGTGAGGTCCACCCCGTCGGGCCGCCAGCCGGCGGCTGCGAGGCGCGCCACGACCTCGTCGAGCAAGTGGCGGCTGTCGATGCCCCGCGGCGTCCGCTGGTCGGCCGGGAAGAGGCCCCCGAGGTCACCCAGCGCCGCGGCGCCGAGGAGCGCGTCGGCGACCGCGTGGAGGGCCACGTCGCCGTCCGAATGCCCGTGCAGGCGAGGCGCACCGGCCACCTCGATCCCGCCCAGTCGGAGCGGCTCGCCCGGCCCGAAGGGGTGCGAATCGGTGCCCAGCCCGACGCGCCGAAGGGCGTCGCCGCCGAGAAGGGCCTCGGCGCGCGCGAGATCGGCGGGCACGGTCACCTTGAGGTTCACGGGGTCTCCGGGGATGGGGTGGACGGGGATTGTACAGGCCTCCAGGAGGGCGGCCTCATCGGTGAACCGCGTCGGGCCGGTCGCCGGATGCGTCGCGAAGGCCCGGCGGAGGAGCGATGCCCGAGCACCCTGCGGCGTCTGGGCGGCGACGAGGCCGGAGCGATCAACCGTCGCACCCAGCCGACCGTCGACGACGCGCCTCAGGGTGTCGGTGACGGGGACGACCGGCAGGGCCGCGCCATGCTCGGCGACGGCCCTCGCCACGGCCGCGACGAGGGCCGGGCTCACCAGCGGACGGGCGCCGTCGTGGACGAGGACGACCGGGTCGGCCTCCGACGGGCGGTCGGATACGCGATCGGATGCCCCTCCGCCGCCGGTCCACAACGCCTCGAGAGCCCGGAACCCGGCCTCCACCGACGCGCCCCTGTGGCTTCCTCCGGTGACAACCGCCGCGACACGACCGGGCAGCAGCGCTGCTGCCTCGATCTCGCGCCCGGCCGCCACGACGACGACGAGGTGGCGCACCGCGGGCGAGGCCGCGAACGTGGCCAGGCTCCAGGCCAGGAGCGGCCGACCGGCGATGGGCGCGAAGATCTTGTCGGCACCGGCCATCCGGGTTGATCCCCCCGCGGCGACGACGATCGCGTCGAATCCTCGGGCCGCCGGCTCGCGGGAGCGTCGCCTCGGCCCTCGGAGCGCGGGTGCCGCCATGGCGTCGCGGTGGCCGATCGTCAGTCGTGGTGCGGTTGGGCGAAGATCATCCGCCCGGCAACGGTCTGCAGGACGCGGGTGACCGCGACATCGACCTCCTCGTCGATGAATCGCGATCCACCCTCGACCACGATCATCGTCCCGTCGTCGAGGAAGCCGACCCCCTGGCCGGCCTCCTTGCCCTGCTGGATGACCCGGACGCGGAGCTCCTCGCCCGGCAGGAGGGCCGGCTTCACGGCGTTCGCCAGGGAGTTGATGTTCAGGACCCGGACGCCCTGGAGCTCGGCGACCCGATTGAGGTTGAAGTCGTTGGTGAGGACCGCCCGACTGTAGAGCTTGGCCAGGGCGACGAGCTTGGCGTCGACCTCGGTGACCTCCGGCGCGTCGTCCTCGACGATCACGACCGGCGTCGGCGCATCCTTCTGCATCCGGGCCAGGATCTCCAGCCCCCGCCGGCCCCGGTTCCGGCGAAGCGCGTCCGGGCTGTCGGCGATGTGCTGGATCTCGTCGAGGACGAAGCGGGGCACGACGAGCGTTCCGAACAGGAACCCGGATTCGACGATCTCGGCGATGCGGCCGTCGATGATCGCGCTGCTGTCGACGACGATGTGGGGATCGCCGCGGCGGCCGGCGGCCTCGGTGT
>MGOD01000077.1:3599-8428 GCA_001795245.1 Chloroflexi bacterium RBG_16_70_13 | reverse complement strand
GCCGATCGCCTCGGCCGCCACGAGGAGGTCCTGGCGCTTCGCGACCGTCAGGCCAACCATCCCGAGTCCGAGGAAGACCGACACGCCGATCGGCAGCCACGTCCCGAGCGGGTCGTCGAAGGCCGACAGCGGCGAGCCGAGGAGGAGGCCCATGAGCAGGCCGAGGAGGAGTCCGATGACGGCCGTCACGAACTCCGCTGTCGACAGGTCCTGTACGCCTCGGACCAGCCGGAGGGCCGGCACGACCGTGACATAGGGCAGGAGCGAGAACCCGAGCACCGACCAAGCGACGATCCATGCCGTGACGAGCGCGCCGGCCCCCTGGACGTCCCGGAACTGCAGCGCGTCGGTCGTCACGAGGACGATCCCGACGAGCCCGCCGAGGGCAGCACCCAGCACACGAATCGAGCGGATCACGGGAGGTCAGCCTAGCATCGGCGGCCGGGCCTCCGCCATCCGTGGCGCACCTCGCCTCGGGTCGTCGGGTCCGGGGGGTCGACCGCCGCCGCGACCGCCGTCGCGGCCCGGCTCCCGCCGGCTTTCGGCCTCGCCGATCGCCGCCCGGATGGCCTCCCTGAGCGAGGCCACTTCGAGGACCTCGAGACCGGGCATGACCGGCGACGAGCCGCGCGCGGACCGTGGCACGATCGCCCGCACGAAGCCCAGGCGGGCGGCCTCGCGAAGCCGTCGCTCGAGGCCCGTCACCGCCCGCAGCTCGCCCAGGAGCCCGACCTCGCCGACGGCCACGGTTCCGGCCGCGACGGCGCGGTCATGGAGCGAGCTGGCCAGCGCGATCGCGAGCGGCAGGTCCAGGCCCGGCTCGGCCACGACGAGGCCGCCGGCCAGGTTGGCGTAGACGTCGTGGGTCCCGAGCGGGATCCCAGCTCGCCGGCCGAGGACTGCGATGAGGAGGGCCAGTCGTGTCCCGTCCAGCCCAGAAGCGCGTCGAGCCGGCGTCCCGTAACCGGCCGGGGCGACGAGCGCTTGGACTTCGACGAGGAGCGGGCGCGTGCCCTCCATCGTCGCCGCCACGACGCTCCCGGGCGCCGGCGAGTCGTGTTCGACGAGGAAGGCCCGAGCCGGGTCGGGTACCTCGAGCATGCCCTTCTCGCCAAGCTCGAAGACACCGATCTCCTCGGTCGAGCCGAAGCGGTTCTTCGCCGCCCGGAGGACCCGCAGGACGCCCGAGCGCTCGCCGCCGAGCTCGAGGACCGCGTCGACGAGATGCTCGAGGGTCTTCGGGCCGGCGATCGAACCGTCCTTCGTCACGTGCCCGACGAGGATCACCGCGATCCCCTCGCCCTTCGCCAGCTCCATGAGCCGGAGCGCCGATTCGCGGACCTGGCCGACGCTGCCGGCCGGACCGTCGAGCTCGTCGACCGTGACCGTCTGGATCGAGTCGACGATCACGAGGGACGGCCGGCTCGCCCTCGCGACATCGGCGATGCGGCCGACCTCGCTCTCGGCCAGGACGGCGATGCCCGACGCCGCCGGCCCGTCCAGGAGGCCAAGGCGGCCGGCCCGCAGCCGGACCTGGGCGGCGCTCTCCTCGCCGGTCGCGTAGAGCACGCCGCCACGGGCGGTGGCGACGCCCGCGCCCGCTTGCAGGAGGAGCGTCGACTTCCCGACGCCGGGCTCGCCGCCGAGGAGCACGAGCGAACCGGGGACGAGCCCGCCGCCGAGGACGCGGTCGAACTCGCCGATGCCCACCCGGATCCGTGGCGCGTCGGCGGTCCCGACCGCGCCGAGCGGCACGGCCGTGGCGGCATCGCGGGCCGGGCGCGCGGCCGACCGCTCGGCCCGGCTCGGCACCTTGACCACGGTCTCGACGAGCGAGTTCCAGGCGCCGCAGGCGCGGCACTGCCCTTCCCAGCGGAGGAACGACTCGCCGCAGGTCTGGCAGACGTAGCGGCTGCTGGCCCGGGCCACGGGAGCCTAGGAGACTTCGACGGGCGTCTTGGGCTCCGCGGCGTGGACGTCCAGGCCGGCTTCCTCGCCGCGATCGACGACGATCGTGGTCCCCGGCTCGTAGCGGCCCAGGAGGAGGTGCTCGGCGAGCACGTCCTCGATCAGGTTCTGGATCACCCGGCGCAGCGGCCGGGCGCCGTAGGCGGGATCCCAGCCGAGCTTGATGAGGTGGTCCTTGGCCTCCTGGGTGACCTCGAGGCCCATCTCCTGCGCCTTGAGCTGCTCCCGGACCCGCTTGAGCATCAGGTCGACGATCTGGCGGATCTCGTCCACGGTGAGCGTCCGGAAGACGACCGTGGCGTCGATGCGGTTGAGGAACTCGGGCCGGAAGTTGGTCTTCAGCTCGGCCTGGACCTTCTCGCGCATGATCTCGTAGGAGTTCTGCTCGCGCGCGGCATCGCTGTCGCCGACCGCCCGGAAGCCGAGCGACGCTCCGCTCTGGAGCTGCCTCGCGCCGAGGTTCGAGGTCATGATGATGATGCAGTTCCGGAAGTCGACCCGGCGACCCTTGGCATCCGTGAGCTGCCCGTCCTCGAGGATCTGGAGGAGGATGTTGAAGACCTCGGGATGGGCCTTCTCGACCTCGTCGAGGAGGACGACCGCGTAGTTCTTGCGGCGGACCGCCTCGGTCAGCTGGCCGCCCTCGTCGAAGCCCACGTAGCCTGGCGGCGCCCCCACGAGGCGGCTGACGTTGTGCCGCTCCATGAACTCGCTCATGTCGATCTTGATGAGCGTGTCCTCGCTCCCGAACATGAACTCGGCGAGCGCCTTGGCCAGCTCCGTCTTCCCGACGCCGGTCGGGCCGAGGAAGATGAACGAGCCGATCGGGCGCTTGGGGTCCTTGAGCCCGGCCCGCGCCCGGCGGACGGCCTTGGCGACGATCTCGATCGCCTCCTGCTGGCCGACGACTCGCTGATGGAGGGCGTCCTCCATGTGGAGGAGGCGCTCCGATTCCGCCTCCGAGATCCGGGTCACCGGGATCCCGGTCCACATCGCGACGATCTGGGCGATCTCCTCCTCGTCGACGGTCGGAGCCTCGCCGGCCACCGACGTTTGCCAGGCCTCGCGCAGGGAATCGACCCGCTCGCGGACCTCGGCCTCCGATTCGCGCAGCTTCGCCGCCGACTCGTACTCCTGTGCGTTGATCGCGGCGTCCTTCTCCTTCGTCACCTTCTCGAGCTCGCGCTGCGCGTCGCGCAGCGGCGGCGGCGCGGATGCGTGGCGGAGGCGGACGCGGCTCGACGCCTCGTCGATGAGGTCGATCGCCTTGTCGGGCAGGTGTCGGTCGGTGATGTAGCGGATCGAGAGGTCGACGGCCGCCTTGACCGCGTCGTCGGTGATCGTCACCTTGTGGTGCTGCTCGTATCGCTCCCGAATGCCCATCAGGATGTCGATCGCCTGCTCCATCGTCGGCTCGTCGACCATGACCGGCTGGAAGCGCCGCTCGAGGGCGGCGTCGCGCTCGATGTACTTGCGGTACTCGTCGAGGGTCGTCGCGCCGATGCACTGGAGCTCGCCCCGGGCGAGCGGCGGCTTGAGGATGTTGGCCGCGTCGATCGCACCCTCGGCCGCTCCGGCGCCGACGAGGGTGTGGAGCTCGTCGATGAAGAGGACCGCGTCGTTCGTGTTGCGGAGCTCCTCGATGATCTTCTTCAAGCGCTCCTCGAACTCGCCGCGGTACTTCGTGCCGGCGACGAGCGACCCGATGTCGAGGGTCAGGACGCGCTTGTTAAGGAGGATGTCCGGGACGTCGCCGGCCACGATGCGGTGGGCCAGGCCCTCGGCGATGGCGGTCTTGCCGACCCCGGGCTCGCCGATGAGCGCGGGGTTGTTCTTCTGCTTCCGGCCGAGGATCTGGATGACCCGCTCGATCTCCTTCTCCCGACCGATGACCGGGTCGAGCTTGCCGGCCCGCGCGGCGTCGGTGAGGTTGATCCCGAGGGCATCGACGGTCGGCGTCTTCGACGTCCGCTTCGTCTCCTGGGCGGGCCCGACGGACGACGACTGGGACAGGACACGGATGACCTCGTGGCGGACCTTGTCGAGGTTGACGCCGAGGGATTCGAGGACGCCGGCGGCGATGCCCTCGCCCTCGCGGACGAGGCCGAGGAGGAGGTGCTCGGTGCCGATGTAGTTGTGGCCGAGGCGGCGGGCCTCATCGATCGCCAGCTCGATAACCCGCTTGGCGCGCGGCGTGAGCCCGACCTCGCCGACGACCGGCCGGTCACCGCGGCCGATGATGAACTCGACGGCGGTGCGGACCTTGGCGAGCTCGACGTTCATGTTCTCGAGGACGCGGGCGGCGACGCCCTCGCCCTCGCGGACCAGGCCGAGGAGGAGGTGCTCGGTGCCGATGTAGTTGTGGTTGAAGCGCTGCGCCTCGTCCTGGGCAAGCGTCAGGACCTTGCGCGCGCGATCAGTGAACTTGTCGAAGCGCTCCATCGGTTCGAACGCCTGTTTCCCCTTCTGCGCCTCGCGGGACGCCCGGCCATCGTAGCATGCGGTCCCCGCGCACAAGACCCGCCGGAAAGGGCTGCCGCGGACGCCCTACGCGGCAGCCGCGAACCCTCGTTCGATGGGTACGCGCGGAGGCCTCGAACGGTTCTTTCGAGAGACGCGAAACGGCCCGCCGGGGTTGCCGGCGGGCCGTTCGGATCGGGCGACGGGGCGGACGTCAGGCCGTGGCCTTGGACTCATCCTTCGCTGGTGACTCTGGCTCGGGCTGCGCCTCGGCCACCTCGGGCTCAGCGACGGCCGCTGCCTCGGGCTCGGGTTCGGTGGCGACCTCGGGCTCAGCGACGGCCGCTGCCTCGGGCTCGGGTTCGGTGGCGACCTCGGGCTCAGCGACGGCCGCTGCCTCG
>MGOD01000077.1:1781-3447 GCA_001795245.1 Chloroflexi bacterium RBG_16_70_13 | reverse complement strand
TGCCTCGGGCTCGGGTTCGGTGGCGACCTCGGGCTCAGCGACGGCCGCTGCCTCGGGCTCCGCGACCGCCTCCGCCTTGGGCGACTCGGCGGCCGTGTCCGGTTCGGCCTCGGCTGCTTCGGCGGCCGCGAGCTGCTCGCGAACCCCGGCGAAGGCCGCGGCGAGCGTCGTGTCGATCCCGCCCTCCGGCTCCTGGATGGCGTCGGCAGCGGAGTATCCGCGCTCGCGCTCGCCACCGCCGGTCCTTGGCCTCCGCTCCTGTCGCGGCTGCGCCGGCGCAGCCATGACCGGAACGCCGGGCTCGGGCATCGGCCGGGCCGGCGGCTCCTCGGCCTGCTTGAGGCTGAGCCCGAGGCGGTGGCGCTCCGAATCGAGGCTGATGATCTTCAGCTTGAGGTTTTGACCCTCGTGCACGACGTCACCCGGATGGGCGACCCGCTGATGGCTCAGCTCGCTGATATGGATCAGGCCCTCGAGACCGTCGCGGACGCGGACAAAGGCACCGAAGTTGACGAGCTTCGTGACAGTGCCGTCGATGACGTCGCCGACCTTGAAGTCGGCGACCGTGGAGTGCCACGGGTCCGGCTGGAGGCGGCGGATCGAGAGGCTGATCCGGCCCCGCTCGTGGTTGATGTCGATGACCTCGGCCTCGACCTCCTCGCCGACGCGGTAGCCGGCCTCGGGGTTGTTGACCTTGTTCCACGAGAGCTCGCTCTTGTGGACGAGGCCGTCGATGCCGCCGAGGTCGATGAAGACGCCGAACGGCGCGATCGAGCGGACGGTCCCCGTGACCTTCTGGCCGACCTGGAGGCTGCTGAAGAGCTCGTCCCGCTTCTCGCGGCGCTCCTCGTACAGGGCCACCTTCTCGGACAGGATCAGCCGGTTGGCCTTGCGGTTGACCTCGAGGATCTTGAGGCGGAGCTTGCGGCCGACGAAGGGCTGGAGCTTCTCGGCGATCTCCTGGGCGGCGTCGCGCGGCTGGTCGTTCTGGGGCCGACGCGGGAAGTCGACGATCTGGCTGATCGGCACGAAACCGCGAATGCCGCAGTCCACGATGAGACCGCCCTTGTTGTGGTCGATGACCGGGGCCTCGATGATGACGCCGGCCTCGAACTGCTCCTGCATCGCTCGCCACTTGCGCTCGAGCCCGGCGCGGCGGAGGGACAGGACGACGTGACCCTCCGGCGACTCCGGCTGGAGCACGTAGACGAGGACCGTGTCGCCGATATTCAGCGCCGGCTGGGACTCGCCGTGGCGGCCGAACAGCTCGCGGTTACTGACGACGCCTTCGCTCTTGGCGCCGATATCGACGAGGATCTCGTCCTTGTCGATCCGGACGACCGAGCCCTCGACGACGTCGCCGTGCTTGAAGCTCTTGATGTCGGCGTCCTGCTCCGCGAGCAGCTCTTCCATCGTGGTCGGCTCGGGGCCGGGCGGGCGGGCCGGCGCCGGCGCGGGCACCTGGGCGACCTCGGGCTCGGCGGCAGCCGCCGGTTCCGGGGTGAGCTCCGCGGCCGGCGCTTCGGCGACCTCGAATCCCGGCTCGGGCTCGGCGGCCACGGCCTCGGGCTCGGGCTCGGGCAGCTCGGCCGATGCCTCGGGCTCGGCGGCCACGGCCTCGGGCTCTGGGAGCTCGGCCGATGCCTCGGGCTCGGCGGCCACGGCC
>MGOD01000077.1:0-1742 GCA_001795245.1 Chloroflexi bacterium RBG_16_70_13 | reverse complement strand
CGGCGGCCTCGGGCTCGGAGACGCCCTGCCATGCTGTCTCGCCGGTCGAAGGATCGCTCTCGCGGGCCTCTGCGCTCGTCTCGGTGGCGGTCTCGGCGACGGCCTCCGACTCCACGGTCGTGGTCTCGGCGGGATCGTCGGCGACCGCTACGGTCGCGACGGTCTGTTCGGACGCGGGGGCCTCGGCGGTCGCCTCGGCCGGCGGCGTCGTCCCGCCCTGCTGCTCTTCGGTCAAGTGATGGTCTCCTGCAATCGACGTCCCTCGTGGAATCAGAAACGGCCTGAGCGCCGCTCAAGCCGTCGGTCTGCGATCAAGTGGTCCGTGGATGGTCTGCCGCGGTCCGCTCCTTCGAAGTCGAGTCGGGGTGAACGATGCTCTTCAGCTGTCCTGCCCGGAGGGCCACGGGAGTCTAGCACAGGGCTCAACGTGGCTACAATCGCCCGGACCGTGCCCGAGCTGCCCGATCTGGCCGTCGTCGTCGACGCCTTCCACGCCGCCCTGGCCGGTCGTCCGGTCACGTCGGCGGCTGCGCCCGGGCCCCTCGCGGTGCGGGGAACGCCGGCCGAGCTGCACGCCCTCGTTGGCCAGGTCCTCGTCTCGGTCACCCGTCGGGGCAAGTTCGTGGAGCTGGCCCTGGAGCGGGATCGCGTCGTCATCAACGCGATGCTGACGGGCCGCTTCCAGCTCGCCGCCCCCGGGACCAAGCTCCCCGCGAAGACGGCGCTCGGCCTTGGGTTCGGCCCGCGATCGGGGAGTCCACGCGATGCAGCCCGCTGGACCCGTGGCGCAAGCTGGCTTCCGGCGGATGACGACCGCGCGGAGCTCCGGTATCGCGACCCGACTCAGATGGGCAAGGTCTACCTCGTCCCGGCTGGCCTCGAGCGTCCGGTGCCCGGGTACGACGCGTCGCTCGGGCCCGACACGGACGACACGGCGCTCACCCTCGAGGTGTGGCGCGAGCGCATCCGTCGCCACCCGGGCGAGTTGAAGTCGCTCCTCCGCAACCAGGCGTTCATCGCCGGGATCGGCAACGCCTACAGCGACGAGATCCTCCACGCCGCGCGCCTCAACCCGTTCCGCAAGCGCTCGAGCCTGGCCGCAGAGGAGGTCGACGAGCTGTATCGCGCCACGCGCCGAACGCTTTCCGATGCCGTGGCGGTGCTCCGGCGACGCGTTCCGCCGGCATTCGAAACGGAGGTCCGTGACTTCCTCTCGGTACACCGGAAGGGCGGTCAGCCTTGCCCCCGATGCGGTACGCGGATCAGCGAGGTGGCGTCGCGGAGCGAGGCGACGTCGTGGTGCCGGGGCTGCCAGCGCTGATGGAGTCGAACGGCGGCCGGTGCTACGGGATCAGGAGCACCTGGCCCACGTGGAGGGTGTTCGAGGTCAAGCCGTTGAGCTCCTTGATGGCGGCGACGGTCGTCCCGAACGCCTGCGCGATGCCCCACAGGGTGTCGTCGCGCTTGACCGTGTAGGACGTCCGCGGGGTCGCCGCGGGCGTCACCGTCGGCGCAGGGGTCAGCGAGGGCGTGGCGGTCGGCGCGGGCGTCGCTGCGGGCGTCGGCGTCGCGCTGGGTGCCGCGGTCGCGGGGGCGGTCGGGGCGACGCTGCGCGTCGGAGAGGCTGTCGGGCCAGGGGTTGGCGTTGCCGTGGCGACGGCGCCCGTCGACGGACCGTCCCGGCCAAGGCCCGAGAGCCCGAGCGCCGCGAGGGCCACCACGAGCACGAGCGCCGGGATCGC
>MGOD01000076.1:10863-14565 GCA_001795245.1 Chloroflexi bacterium RBG_16_70_13 | reverse complement strand
CTCGAGCCCCATCGCGACACCCTCCTTCGAAGGTGTCCACTATCTCCCGAGACATCTGTCCACTATGTGGTGAACTCAGACACTCCCTCGCCAGCCAACAACTCTCCCTCAACCGTCGTTCGGGCCGGAGCGCTGACATGAAGCGACTCGCCGAGCTGCTGCGTCGCGCCGCCGTCCCGGCGCTCGCTCTGATCACCGCCTTCTTCCTGGGCGCGATCGTGATCGTGCTGACCGATCTTGAGCACCTTGAGCACCTCGGGACCGATCCCGCCGCCGCTCTTGGCGGGGCGATCGCTGGGGTGGTCGAGGGCTACGGGGCGATGTTCTCCGGCGCCATCGGAGACCCGGGTCGGATCGTCGTCGCGATCCAGAGCGGCAACCCGACCGACATCGCGAACGCCATCCGACCGATGGCCGAATCCCTGGTCAGCGCGACGCCGTTCATCTTCGTGGGTCTGGCCCTCGCGGTGTCGTTCCACGCGGGGCTGTTCAACCTCGGAGCCGACGGCCAGTTCCTCATCGGCGGCCTCGGCGCGGCGAGCACCGCGATCCTTCTCCAGGGGCAGCTGCCGTCCTCCCTCATCCTGGTCGCTGCGCTGGCCGGCGGGACCATCGCCGGTGCCGCGTACGGCTTCGTGCCCGGCTTCCTCAAGGCGCGCACGGGCGCGCATGAGGTCATCACCACGCTGATGCTGAACGCGATCGCACCAGAGATCATGGTCTTCGCCCTGGTCTCGGGCGGTGTCTCCGGGAGCCTGACGTCCATCGCCAACGTGCCGCTGCTCGTCGACCTGCGAATGATCCGTCTCGACTGGGGCTTCGTCGTCGCGTTGCTGATGGCGGCTGCGGTGTCCTTCATGCTCTACCGAACGCGGCTTGGCTTCGAGCTCCGAGCCACGGGATTCAGCCGGACCGCCGCCCGCGGCGCCGGCATGAGCCCAGGCAGGTCCACGATGTTGGCGATGACGCTGTCCGGCGGGCTCGCCGGGATGGGCAGCTCGTTCCTCGCCCTCGGGCCTGCTGGGGGCCCCGGCACGGTCAGGGACATCGGTTTTGTTGCCCTCGCCCTCGCCCTGCTCGCGGGACTGAGGCCCAGCGGTGTCGTGCTCGCAGCATTGCTCTACGGCGCGCTGAATAACGGCGCGAAGAACATGGTCATCGTGTCCGGCATCCCGCTCGCTTTGCTCGTGGTCATCATTGCCCTGGCCATGATGTTCGTGGCCGCGCCCGGCCTCACCCGGTCGATCTGGCGGCTCGGGCCGGCCGGGCAAGACCACGAGCGCGCCCCGATCGAGCCGACCGACCGCGCGGAAGGTATCTGACTCCGGATCAGGGGATTCGAGCGAGAGGAGCCCGGATCTGGGCCCCTCACACCTAACCGCGAGTGGTGGCGGGAGAGCCTCGCCCGTCCGGAGCCTACGGGCGTGAGAAGGCGGCGAACGGGTTGTCGTGCATCAGCTTCTCGATGAGCGCCGGGGAGACGCCTTCAGCGGCCATCCAATCGGCGAACTCGAGGATCGAGTTGTAGTCCTGACTTCCAGGCCACGACGCCTCCTCACCCGGATAGCCGGGATCGTACCAACCGGTGTCGGAGCCGACGATGATCTGATCCTCGTAGCCAGCGGTAACGAGGTCCATGATCCAGCCCAGGTTGAGATCGAAGCCGCCATAGAAGTCGGTCCAGAACTGGCTTCCGATCCCATCGAGGCTGAGATAGGCGCCCCGCTCTGCGGCCGCAAGCAGGTAGTCGAAGCCCGGGTCGTGGCCGCTGCCCCAGGTGCCCTCGAGCTTCGCGCCATCCGCCCGAGCGGTGACCTGGGTGTGGATCCAGACGAACCGGTACCTGTCGAGGTCGCAGCCGAACGCTTCGAGCGCTTCGATCACGGACAACGCCGTCGGTCCGGAGGTGATGTGGCTGGCGATGGTCGCGTCCGTCTCTTGCGCCACGGTGCACGCCGCCTCGAGGATCTTCAGTTCCGTGAGCGTCATGCCCGTGTCGTTCTGGGAGAGCTTGATGAAGCCAGCCGGGACGCCCGTACCACCCACGCCCGGATCGTTGCTCAGCTCGCCCCGGAAGAAGTCGGCGATCTCGTCGACCGACGCGCCGTACACCCAGCCGGGCATGTCATCGGTCACGAATGGCTCTCGGTAGATCCCCGTGACCATCATCGTCGGGAGGTCTGCCTGGTCGGCGACGTACTTGACGATGTCGGGCCGGCGGCCGACGCCGAATGGCGTGAACTCGATGAAGGAGCCGGCGCCGAGCGCCTTCGCCTCGGCGAGCCACGGCGCGAGGGCTTCGTAGACCTCCTCGGGGGTCGAGCTCAAGAAGTCCTCCGGGGTCGCATCCCCGAGCTCGACGAACATATGGTGATGGGCAAGGACGTTACCGATCTCGTCCGCGCCCAGCGGGCCGGCCGTGGTCTGGAACCACAGCTCAACGCCACAGTCCTGTCGCCAGTCGGGATTGATCTTCAGTTCGGCCCCGTCGAAGGTGGTCACCTGGGCCGCCATCAGACCCGACCAGGTCTCGTAGGCATCGGCGCCAAGGTACGGCTCAGCGAGGAAGCATGCCTCCGCCTTCCACTGGGCGTTGACCGTCTTTTGCACCTTGGACGACGACAGCTCCGTGAACTGGAGGCCCGCCAGCCCGGCCGGGAATGGCTGGCAGAAGCCCTCGAAGAGGGCGCGAACATCGTCGCGGCCCTCGACGGTGACACCGCCCGGCAACAGGATCTTGATCTCGTCCGGGTACTGGGCCATGAGCCGATCGACGTCGCAGGCGTTGAGCGCGTCGAGGTGCTCGGCGACGACCGCCGCCGGGGTGGGCTGACGAACCTGCTCCGTCTTGGCGACCGCTCCGGCGGCGGTCGCGATCGCCAGGACCATCGCCATCCCAAGGACGAATAAGCGCCGCATTTGCGCCTCCCTTCTCGCCCCTCACGTCGTGATACGGCAGGAGAGGCGACACAAGACCGACCTCACCGACATCATACGCGCGTCACTCTGCGGCTCCGCGACAACCCCGGCGCCCGCCGTTCGCCTGGACCTGGCGGCGGTCGGGCCCGTGCACGCGCCCTACGGCGGGCGATTGCGGGGACGTCGCGACTGAGCCCCGCTCGGGGTCGAGGCTTCCTCAGGCCGTCGCGTCGAGCACCTCGCGCAGTCTCGCGGCGAAGGCGTCGGGCTCGCCGGTCTGGCCGTACTCGCCACCCAGGAAGCCGCCGTGGCCGCTCGGGAAGATGACCGGTGCGGAACCCAACCGCTCGGCGACGGCGAAGGCGCCGCGGTTCGCCATCTCCCCCGTCGACTCCTCACCTGCCCCAAGGACAATCCTGGTCGATGTGCGCAGGAGTGCGTCGAAGTCCGGTTCGTAGTGGGTGCAGGTGACTAGGTTCTGCCCGAGCAGCGGGTCCGTCCGCGAGCCGTCGTCCCCGCTCGGCAGCCCGAACATCGCCGGATCGGGGGCCGGCTGGCTCGCGAAGTCGGCAGGGAACGGACCCCGGTGGCTGACGACCGCAACGAAGTGCGCCATCCCCGCGCCGAAGCCGCTGCGCTGGTACGTCTCGTAGACCGCCCGCGTCGCGGCCAGCGCGGGCTCGCGATCCGGCAGGATCGAGGCCAGCGGCGGCTCGTGCGCCACGAGCGTCCGGACGTCCTCGGGATGGCGGGCGACGAGGGCGAGGGCGTTGACCGCGCCAC
>MGOD01000076.1:10556-10835 GCA_001795245.1 Chloroflexi bacterium RBG_16_70_13 | reverse complement strand
GCCGACGGCCTGGATGACCCGGTGGATGTCCTCGGCGTGGTCGTCCGGCGTCACCGGACTCGCCGGGTCAGCCCGCTCGCTGCGCTCGGTCCCGCGCGGGTCGTAGGTCACGACGGTGCGGTCGGCGAAGTGCCCGGCGAGGGAGCCGAAGCCTGAGGCGGCCATCGGCGAGCCGAGGATGAGGAGCGGTGGCGCCGCGCTCGCCTCGTTGCGGCGAACGTCGTAGGTCAGGCGGGCACCAGGCACGTCGAGGGTCTGCGTGGTCACGTCGGTCGTGGT
>MGOD01000076.1:7079-10524 GCA_001795245.1 Chloroflexi bacterium RBG_16_70_13 | reverse complement strand
GTGCCCGAATGGACGACGTCGCCGGCGAGGATCGCGTCGATCTGCCCCACCGCGAGCGTCAGCCCCTCTTCCATGCCCAGCGCCAGGACCTGCTCCATCGCCTCGGGGCTCGGAAACGTGCTTTCGATCGACATCCGGGTCCGTCCGCCGCCGATCTCGGTGATGTCCACCCGGCCGATGGTCACCGGGAACTCCAGGTTCGGCGTGCCATCGTCATGGGCGAAGCCGTCGCGGAAGACGAGCCGGCGCGGTGGATCGACCTCGTCGACCTCCCAATAGCCGTGCGGCTGATCGCCCTCCGGGCCGGTCATGTGGTACTCGACCCGTCCGCCCGGACGAAGGTCGTGCGCGGTGAAGGTCGCGGGGTGGGTCGGCGGGCCCCACCAGCGCTCGAGCTGGCGGGGGTCGGCCCACAGCTGCCAGACCCGCTCGGCCGAGGCGTCGAACTCGGCGTCGAGGGTCAGCGTCCGGTCCTGGGGGTCCTTGCGGACGGCGGTGACGGTCATGTCCTGGCCTCCTTCGTGTCGCCGATCAGCTCGCTCATCCGGGCGATCCGGTCGCGCCACAGCTCCTCGTAGCGATCGAGCAGGCGCCGCGCGACGCGGAGCCCCTCGAGGTTGGTGCGGACGACCTTCCGTCGCCCGATGCGCCGCTTGGCGATCAGCCCGGCCCGCTCGAGGATCGCGACGTGCTTCTGCACCGCCGCGAAGCTCATGGGGTAGTGCTGCGCCAGCTCCGCCACGCCCTCCTCGCCGGCGATCGCCCGACGGACGATGTCACGCCGGGTGGCGTCCGCGAGGGCGCCGAACATGCGGTCGAAGTTGGCTGGGGCGATCTGCATTGATACAACCATACGGTTGTATGACTGACCTGTCAAGAGCTCCGGCGGGGTCTCCCGGGTGGGCTCGACCAGCTCCGCTTCGGTCTCGTGCGAAGCCTGACCACGGCCTCGATATCGACGCGGGCTCTCGACCCTTCCGCCTACCAGTCGATCAGGACGCAGGTCTCGTCGCCGACCACCCAGGCCCGGTGACCGGGCGAGATGAAGAGGAAGTCACCGGGCGCACCGACGACCTCGGTGCCCTCGTCGGTCAGGTAGCGGATCTGTCCCGAGACGACGTACTCGCGGTGGGTCATCGGACAGCTCGTCGCGCCCTCGGCATACGGCTCGAGGTCTTCATCCCAGTTCCAGCCCGGCTCGAGCTCAGAGCGCCAGACCTCCTCGGCTTCGCTAACCCGAACCACGAGGGATCGCCCGTGGACGAACTCGTAGACGTCGTCGGGCCTGGAGAAGTCGCGCATGACGATGCTGCCCATGTCGGCGGCCTCCTCTCACCGTCCCGCCATGATGCCCCGGCCGGCGGGCATCGGCACGGGTCCCCGGCTCAGGACGTCGCGACCTCGGTCGTCACCGGGACTGCCCGCTCAAGCGCGTCGCAGACCGGGCAATGCCGGACGCCCCAACGCGCGATGTCGTCGAGCGTCCTCGGGTCGACGCCGGCCGAGGCCAAGCGCACGGACACGCGGCCGCGGAGCGGGCCGGCCGGCACGTCGTCATCGATCCCAAGGAGCCCACGGTCGTCTGACTCCGAATCCACCGTGACCTCGAGCGCATCGAGGGTGATCCCGAGCATCGCCGCTCGCATGGCGATCAGGGTCACGACGCAGCTCGCCTCCGCGGCGCGGAGGAGCCAGCCCGGTGACGGCGCGGTTGCCGTGCCGCCGACCGACCGAACCATGTCCGTCGTGATGCTCGCGCCGGCCGGGCCAGCGACGCGGACGACGAGGCCGTCGACGAGCGTCGCGACGGCGGCGCTGTCCGTGGATCGCGCCTGTTCTGGGTGTCGCGCCAGGTAGTCGCTGGCAGTCTTGATCGCCTCTTGGATCGTGCCACCACTCACGCCAACTCCCTCCACATGCGCTTGGACGCTACCATCCAGCGCCACCGGGACTGGCCTGGATGGCCACCGCCGGGGTCGCTGCCAGGTGCCAGATAGCGATCTGGCGCCGCCGTTGCCGCGGGACGACCGGAGTTCGGCGCGTCCAGCCGTCCAGGCTCGTCACATTCGACATCGGTACGCTACATGGTGGCGCCAGAGGAGGAGGTCGAGGGCGACCGCCTCCGACAGCCGACCGGTCGCGGGGATGAATGTCCCGGTACTCTGCCCGTGGTGGCACGCCAGCCGATAGCGGACGCTACCGGTTCCGAGCATCGCGTCCGCGCGGGGCTCGACGTGGAGGAGGCCTTCCTGGGTCGTCATCCTCGGAGGCTGACCCGCTCTGGATCGGGGGCGTTGGCACGGTAATGATGAGTTGTAGAGTTCACGTTTCGGCATGTCAAGCGGGTTCGCGCTCATGAAGCGCCCAGCCACAACGGGAGCCCATCGGTCATGCAGATCGTCCTAGGGAACCGCGGCGATTACACGGTCAGGGCCGTGCTGTTCCTCGCCCGGCACCCGGGCCTGCAGCGCCGCAGGGAGATCGCCGAGGCGATGCAGATCCCGGACAGCTTCCTCCCCCAGATCCTCGGCGGCCTCGTGAAGGCCGGCGTCGTCCGCTCTACGGTCGGCCGGCGTGGCGGCTACGAGCTCGCCCGCCCCGCTGCCTCGGTCACGCTGCGAGAGGTTATCGAAGTGGCGGAGGGACCAATCCGGAGCACGATGTGCGTCCTTCGCGGCGGCCCTTGCTACTGGGGCGAAAAGTGCGCCGTCCACGACGCGTGGATCGAGGCCGAGAGGGCGCTCACGGACCGGCTGGCTCGGACGACGTTCGAGGACCTGGCCATCGCGGATTGGGAGCTTGAGCAGCGGTCTCCCGATCAGCCGCCGATTGGAACCGCCCTGCCCCGCGTCCACGCCGAGGACCTGTAGGCCGGCGAGCGGCACCCTGCGGAAACGCAACACAGCCACTCGACGACGTGCGATAGGATAAGCGCGGCGCTCTTCCTTTCGGACATCGAGACTCCCCCCGCGCGCGGGTGGCACCAGAGGGTGGCCGGGTGAGGCGGATCAGTCGTCGCGAGTTCCTGATTGCGTCATCCGGCGGCACGGCGGCTGTGGCCGCCCTTCTCCTGGCGACCCGTCGTGCGCCGCTCGCGCTCCTCGAGCCTGTGGACGTTGCCGACCCACTCGCCGCGTATCCGGATCGGGATTGGGAGGCCGTCTACCGCGACCAGTACCGCTACGACCGGAGCTTCACCTTCGTCTGCTCGCCGAACGACACCCATTCGTGCCGACTCCGAGCGATCGTGCGCAACGGGGTCGTCATGCGGACGGAGCAGGCCTACGACGTGTCGCGCTACGCCGACCTGTACGGCAACACCGCGACCGCCGCCTGGCACCCGCGAGGTTGTGCGAAGGGCTACCAGGTCCATCGCCGGGTGTACGGCCCGTTCCGCCTGAAGTACCCGCTCATCCGCAGGGGCTGGCGCGAGTGGGCCGACGCC
>MGOD01000076.1:3535-7066 GCA_001795245.1 Chloroflexi bacterium RBG_16_70_13 | reverse complement strand
GCCGCTCACCCCCGAGCTCCGGACGACCTACCGCTTCGACGCGCGCGGCTCCGATGAGCTCGTCCGCGCGTCGTGGGATGACGCCCACCGGTACATGGCGACTGGCCTCGTCGCGATCGCCCGGACGTACGGCGGCGACGAGGGCCGGGCCCGCCTCGAGGCAGAGGGCTATCCGCCCGAGATGCTCGACGCGATGGGTGGCGCCGGTACCCGGACCCTGAAGTTTCGCGGCGGGATGGGCCTCCTCGGGGTCATCGGCAAGTACGGGATGTATCGCTTCGCGAACATGATGGCGCTCCTCGACGCCGACGTTCGGGGGGTCGGCCATGAGGACGCGAAGGGCGGGCGGCTGTGGTCGAACTACACCTGGCACGGCGACCAGGCCCCGGGCTTCCCGTTCGTCCATGGTCTCCAGTCGGCCGACGTGGACTTCAACGACCTGCGCTTCTCCAAGCTGACGATCCAGGTCGGCAAGAACCTCGTCGAGAACAAGATGGCCGAGTCCCACTTCTTCATCGAGACGATGGAGCGGGGCGGGACGATCGTGACGATCACGCCCGAGTACAGCCCGCCGGCGACGAAGGCGGACTACTGGATCCCGATCCGGCCGGCCACCGACACCGCCCTGTTCCTGGGCATCACCCGGCTGATGATCGACCGCGGGCAGTACGACGTCGAGTTCGTCCGGCGGTTCACGGACCTCCCGTTCCTCATCCGGACCGACACCGGGCGACGCCTTCGGGCGGCAGAGCTCTTCCCAGGCTACCAGCCGGGTCTGCGTGACGACGGGCCGTCATTCGCCGAGCAGGGTTTGAAGCCCGAGCAATACGAGCGGCTCGGCGACTTCGTGGTCTGGGATGAGCGAACCCGCGAACCGCGGGCGATCACCCGCGACATCGTGGGCGAACGGGTGGCCGACGAGGGCCTCGCTCCGGCGCTCGACTGGAGCGGGACGGTCCGCCTCGTCGACGGGTCCGAGGTCGAGACGACGACGACGTGGGCCGCCTACCGGACCCACCTCGAGGACTACGACCTCGACTCGGTCGTCGAGATGACCGGCTCGCCGCGCGAGCTCATCGTCCGCCTGGCCGACGACATCGCCCGGATCAAGCCCGCCTCGGCCCACATCGGTGAGGGCGTCAACCACTGGTTCCACGCGACCCTCGCCAACCGGGCGATCTACTTGCCGTTCATGCTGACCGGCAACATCGGCAAGCCCGGCGCCGGCGTCTACACCTGGGCCGGAAACTACAAGAGCGCGCTGTTCCAGGGACACAGGGACAGCGGCCCCGGGTTCAAGGGCTGGATCGCCGAGGACCCGTTCGAGCCCAACCTCGACGCGGCCGCCTCCGGGTCGGACATCACGGCGCACCTCTACGGCTACGGCGAGGAGCCGGCCTACTGGAACCACGGCGACCGGCCCCTCATCGTCGACACGCCGCGGTACGGCCGGAAGGTCTTCACCGGGCAGAGCCACATGCCGACCCCGACCAAGGCGCTCTGGTTCACGAACGTCAACCTGCTCAACAACGCCAAGCACCACTACGAGATGATCCGCAACGTCAACCCGCGGATCGATCTCATCGCGACGACCGACATCGAGATGACCTCGTCGGTCGAGTACGCCGACATCGCCTTCCCGGCCACGTCGTGGATGGAGTCGCAGACCCACGAGATCACGGCGTCCTGCTCCAACCCGTTCCTCCAGGTCTGGGGCCGAGCCAAGGACGGCATCGACCCGCTGTACGAGGCGAAGGACGACGCCCGGATCCTGGCCGACCAGGCGAAGGCCCTCGGCGACGAGCTCGGTGACGCGCGCTTCGCCGACTACTGGAAGTTCATCCTCGAGGGCCAGGAGGACGTCTACATCCAGCGCCTCCTCGATGCCTCGATCACGACGAAGGGCTACCGGCTCGACGACATCCTGGCCGGCGCGTACGGCGAACCCGGCGCCGCGCTCATGCTCTTCCGCACCTATCCGCGTATCCCCTTCTACGAGCAGATCAGCGACAGCCTCCCGTTCTTCACCGACACCGGGCGCCTGAACAGCTACTGCGACATCCCCGAGGCGCTCGAAACCGGCGAGAACTTCGTGGTCCACCGTGAGGGGCCCGAGGCGACGCCCTACCTGCCGAACGTCATCGTCAGCTCGAATCCCCTCGTGCGGCCGGACGATTACGGCATCCCGGAGACGGCGATGGACGCCGACGAGCGAACCGTGCGGAACATCAAGAAGGCGTGGTCCGAGGTGCAGCGGACGACCAACCCGCTATGGGCCGCCGGCTACGACCTCTACTGCCTGACCCCGAAGACCCGCCATCGCGTCCACTCGAGCTGGAGCACGTCGGACTGGTCGCTGCTCTGGGACTCGAACTTCGCCGACCCGTACCGGGCCGACCCGCGTTCGCCGTGGGTCGGCGAGCACCAGCTCCACATCCATCCGGACACCGCCCGGGCGCTCGGGATCGAGGACGGCGACTACGTTTATGTCGACGCCAACCCGGCCGATCGGCCGTACGTCGGCTGGAAGCCCGACGATCCCTTCTACCGCGTCGCCCGGTTCATGCTCCGCGCGAAGTACAACCCGGCCTACCCGCCCGGGATCGTGATGACCAAGCACGGCCCGTTCCAGGCGACCGAGCGGTCGGTCAAGGCCCACGAAGCGCGGGCCGACGGGCGTGCCCTGTCGGAGGGCACGGGCTACCAGGCGAATCTGCGCTACGGCAGCCAGCAGTCGGTCACCCGCGACTGGTCGATGCCGATGCACCAGACCGACAGCCTGTTTCACAAGGCGAAGGACGCGACCGGTTTCATCTTCGGCTACGAGAACGACAACCACGCCCTGAATACGGTGCCGAAGGAGACGCTCGTCAAGGTCACCCGCGCCGAGCCCGGCGGGCTCGGTGGACAGGGCCGCTGGGAGCCGGGCACGACCGGCATGTCGCCGGGCAACGAGTCCGAGCTCATGCGCCGCTACATGGCCGGCACCCTCGGTCCGAGGTCCGGCCGATGACCCGCCGTGAGCTGCCGATGCTGGGCCCGGTCGGCGTCTCGAAGGAAGCCGAGCCGGACGATCCGCTCGAGCTCGTGGGGGTGCCTGTGCCGGTCGACGAGGCGACGTTCGACGAGATGGCCCGCTGTCTCGTCGAGGAGTACGTCCGCGACGGCTGGAGCGATGAGCGCCTCGTGCCGCTTTTCCGGTCGCCGTTCTACGCCGGCCTCCATGTCATCTTCCGTCGGCGGGGGGAGCCCTGGGTGCGCACGCTCATTGCAGATGTGCGCACCCAGTGGCATCGCCCGAACCCCGTCCCGGAGGGAGGCGCCTGATGCCCGAGGTTCAGAACTGGCAGCTCGGCCGGACGATGACCTATCCGTACGCGGAGCATCACCCGGATCACCAGTTCGCGTTCGTCTTCAACATCAACCGCTGCATCGCCTGCCAGACCTGCTCGATGGCCTGCAAGAGCACTTGGACGTTCTCCAAGGGCCAGGAGGCGATGTGGTGGAACAACGTCGAGACGAAGCCCTACG
>MGOD01000076.1:0-3527 GCA_001795245.1 Chloroflexi bacterium RBG_16_70_13 | reverse complement strand
GGGATGCCCGTCTGCTCGGGATGCTCGACGAGGCCCACATGGCGGCCGGGGTCGAGCCGGCCTGGGTGGAGAGCACTACCGATCGCGACGCGCCGTACGGGACGTACGGCGGGCTGACGATCTTCGAGGCGGCCGCCCGTGAGCAGCCCCAGCAGCAGCAGGCGCTGGGCTACCTGCCGGCCGATGATGAGTGGCGGGCCCCGAACATCTTCGAGGACGTCACCCCGGCCGGTCGGCCGGCGCCGGGCAGTCTGGGCCTCGAAGCCGGAGGGGCGGCGCTGCCCGAGCACACCGCCTGGTTCTTCTACCTCCAGCGGCTCTGCAACCACTGCACGTATCCGGCCTGTCTCGCCGCCTGTCCGCGTAAGGCGATCTACAAGCGGCCGGAGGACGGCGTCGTCCTCATCGACCAGGAGCGCTGCCGCGGCTACCGCAAGTGCGTCGAGGCGTGCCCGTACAAGAAATCGATGTACCGCCCGACAACGCGCGTCAGCGAGAAGTGCGTCGCCTGCTACCCGCGCCTCGAGGGCACCGATCCCGCGAGCGACGGGGTGCCGATGGAGACCCGCTGCATGGCCGCCTGCCCCGGCCGCATCCGCCTCCAGGGCCTCGTCCCGATCGCCGCCGACGGGAGCTGGGCCGACGACCCCCAGAACCCGGTGACCTTCCTCGTCCGCCACGAGCAGGTCGCGCTGCCGCTCTATCCCCAGTTCGGGACCGAACCGAACGGCTTCTACATCCCGCCACGCTGGGCGCCGCGGCCGTACCTGCGTCAGATGTTCGGCCCGGGCGTCGATGCGGCCATCGCGCGCTACCGGGCGCCGTCGCGCCAGCTGCTCGCCGTCCTCCAGCTGTTCCGGGCGAGCCAGAAGGTGATCTTCCGGTTCGAGATCGAGGAAGGCCCGAAGGTCTTCGAGACCGAGATCGACGGCAAGCCCTGGGCGATGTACGACGACACCGTCATCGGGTTTGACAAGAAGGGCCGCGAGGTCGCCCGCCTCAGCGTGGAGGAGCCGGTCCATGAGCGACCGGCCCCTCACCCGAACTCGATCTGATGGCGACCCAGATACGGCCGCCGCTTGCCCGGCTCGAGATGGCAGCGCTCGACCGGGGGCTCGCGCGGGCCGATGCCTATCGTGTCCTCGCGGTTGCCTTCCGCGACCCGGACGACCCGAGTGCCGAGGGCGAGCTCGACCTGGCGACCTTGCGCTCGGCTGCGGCAGTGCTCGGATCGCCGATCGCACCGGAGGCGCTCCGAACCCTTCGCCGCATCGCCCGCCGAGAGACGCGCGCGTCCGAGCACCGGGCGATCTTCGGCCACGTCGTCGCCCACGGCTGCCCGCCCTACGAGACCGAGTACGGACGACGGCACGTGTTCGGCCAGAGCCAGGAGCTCGGTGACATCCGTGGCTTCTACGAGGCGTTCGGCGTCCGGCCGCGACCCGGCGGCGAGCGGCCCGACCACGTTGCGTGCGAGCTCGAGTTCCTCGCCCTGCTGTGCCTCAAGGAGGCGATCGCGCTGACGGCGGCCGACGTCGATCGTCGCGCCATCTGCCGGGCCGCCGCCGCGCGATTCCTCTCGGACCACGCCGGCCGCTGGCTGCCCGCCCTTGCCGGGCGCATCGCTCGCCGGGCCCCCAGTACCGGCTACGCTGCCGCCGCCGCGGTCGCCGCGACGATCGTGACAGGCCACGCCCGGGAGCTGGGGGCGGCGACCGACCCGCTTGAGCCGGACGACGTTGTCCCGATCACCGACGAGCCGGATGGCTTCGCATTTGACTGTGGCGCCGTCGCCGGCGGCGACGACCTCAGCCCGCCGGGTGGCTCCTGATGGCGGCCACGGGCGCAGCGCCGCCGCTCACCCTGCGCATCGATCCGGCCCTCGCCGAAGCGGCCGTCGAGCGGGCACTGGCAAGCGGCGGCCCCATGGGGTCCGAGGCGCTCGCGGGGAACCGCCGTCGCGCCGAGCCGTTGTACGGCGTCGTCGATCCGGCCGAGCGCCGGGCCGCGTTCGGCCGCTTCGCCCTCGTCGAGTTCGAGACCCTGGGTCTGGCCGAGCCCATCCTCCGTGCCATCGCCGAACGACCGACCGTGGCGGGTCGCGTCCGGGTCGCCCTCGTCGGCGAAGCCCGTGGTCGTCACGATGAGGGGATCACCTGCGAGCCTCGCGGCCAGCACCTCGGGATCCGGATCGAGGCCTCCCGATTCGGCGATCCTGGCGCCACCCTCGCCTGGACACGCCATGCGCTGGGTCACGCCGAGGACACGCTCGATCCAGCGTTCGGGTTCGAGCCTGGCTGGGACGAAGCCGGCAGGAGCTGGGTCGTCGCTGCCGCCCAGGCACGGCTGCATCGGCTGTGGGACGTCAGCGTCGACGGCCGGCTGGCGGCCACCGGCCATCTCGCCGCCGAACCCGCGCGCCGGCGCCATCGAGCGGCGATCGCCGGCGATCTGCGCGGGGTCAGCGAGGCGGCGATCGACGCCGTGATCGCGCGGCTCTGGGAGGAACCTCGGCCAGCCTTCCACGACCTTCTCCACTGGGCGGCGCGACCGATCGCGCTCGTCCACATCGCGGCCCCGGGCGAGCCCGGGTTGCCGAACCCGGATCGGTGCCCGCTGTGCGGATTCGCCGGCGACGACGTCTTCCCGCCGGCTGCATCTGTGGCGGTCCTCGTCCAGGCGGACTACCCCGCGTGGCGAGCCGCGCACGGCCTGTGCGGCCGCTGCACCGACCGCTATCGTTTCGCGGGCCAGCTCGGAGGCACGTCGTGATCCAGCCTCCGACGCTCCCCCTCCGCCTCGTCGGCCTCGGCGCGATCGGACTCGCCGCCCTCCTGTCCCTTGCCGGCGTCCCGATCACGAGCGCCCAGGGACAGACGCTGTTCGCGGGCCACGTCGATGGGACGCTCCCGGTCGACGCGCCGTACGACCCGGCATGGGAAGACGTCCGCCCGGTCGCCGTCGTTCTGAGCGGTCAGCCCGTCGTACCGCCGATGCGCCTGGAGCCGGCGTTCCCGTCCGTCCGGGTTCGCGCGCTGGTGAACGGCGACCGGATCGCAGTCCTCCTCGAGTGGGACGACCCGACCCGCGATGAATCGGTGCTCGCGGTTGGATCCTTCGCCGACGCCGCCGCCGTTCAGCTCGCCCTCGGCGAAGGGACGTCGATCTGCATGGGCCAGCAGGCCGGCGGCCTCAACATCTGGCATTGGAAGGCCGACTGGGCAGCCGACCTCGCCCGGCGCCAGGACATCGAGGACGTCCATCCGGCGATGCCGGATGACGTCCACATTCCAGCCGATGATGCCGATGACGCGCTCGGCCCGGACGGGTTCCTCACCGGCGAGGCGGCGGGCAACCCGCGTTCGGCGGCGACCCGCCCGAGCTCGGTCGAGGACCTCAACGCGGTGGGCTTCGGGACCCTGACCCCGCAGTCAAGCGCCGGCCAGAATGTCCATGGCGCGTCGGAGTACCGCGACGGCGCATGGCGGGTGGTCATGTCCAGGGCCCTGTCGGACGGTGACCCGAAC
>MGOD01000075.1:4362-6408 GCA_001795245.1 Chloroflexi bacterium RBG_16_70_13 | reverse complement strand
GGCGGGCTGAACTTGACCGCGTTGTGGACGAGGTTCGCAAAGACCTGGCCGAGCCGCGATGCCTCGCCGCGGACGAGCGGCAGCTCCGGGGCGACGTCGACCTCGAGCCGGATCCGCTGGCGCTCGGCGAACGGCCGCAGGCGCTCGACGGATTCGGTGGCCACGCGTCCCACGTCCACGTCGTCGAGATGGAGCTGGCGCCCGCCGCTCTCGATCCGGGCGAGGTCGAGGAGCTCGGAGACCATCTGGGCGATGTTGCCGGTCTCGACCTCCAGCTTCGAGATCCGCTCCCGCATCCGCGGCGGCACGGCCTCGCCGGCTGCCGCGGCGTCGCGGGCCAGGGTCTCGGCCAGGAGGCCCACCGTTGTGATCGGGGTCCGCAGCTCGTGGGACAGGTTGTCGATGAACTCGGCCCGGATCCGTTGCAGCCGCCGGAGCTCGGCGACGTCCTCGAGGACGAGCCAGATGCCGAGGATCGGCGAGCGGCGGGCGCGGATCACGAGGGTCGGGCCATCCGGCTCGCGCAGGACGATCTCGCCCGACGCCGTCCCGTGCTCGGCCGCGGTCCGGGCAATCGCCTCGATCCGGTGGTCCAGCAGCGCCTCGATCGCGGTCCGGCCGAGCATCGTCCCGGGCTCGCGCTCGAGGAAGACATGGGCGGCCGTATTGGCGACCTCGACCCGCAGGTCGTCGGTCAGGCGGATCACGCCGACGCCGATGAGATCGGCCAGATAGGCGAGGTCCCGCAGCCGCTGGGCGAGGGCAAACTCGGCTGCCTCGGCGCGCCTTCGGAGGCGCATGACGCCGTCGACGAGCTCCTCGCCCCTCAGGTCGTTCTCGGCCCCGACGTCCCCGTCACGAACGCCATCCGCGACGCCGTCGAGAATCCGCCCGCGCGACAGGGCCACCCCGGCGAAGATCGCGATCAGGACGGCCTGGGCGGCCACGAAGGCGATGACGAGCCAGTCCACCAGCCGAGGATCGCACACCGGGCCGCGGGCCCGCGCGGTACTCTGTGGAAGCCGTCCGTTAACATTCCGTGCGCCGCGGCGCCGCCCATGCATTCCAGGAGGAGTCGGTTCGTGCGACTGCGGATGATCCCCCGCGAGGAGCGCTTCTTCGACATGTTCTCGGAGGATGCCGCGAACGTCCTCGGCGCCGCCCGCCTCCTCGAGGCGATGCTCCGCTCCTACGACGTCGTCGAGCGTCGCGCGGGCGAGATCCGGGACGCCGAGCATCGCGGCGACGAGATCAGCCACACGATCGGCCACCGCCTCGAGTCGACCTTCGTCACGCCCTTCGATCGGGAGGAGATCCACGCTCTCATCAGCGGCCTCGACGACGTCCTTGACTTCATCGAGGAGGTCGCCGACACGTTCGTGCTCTACCGCGTCGAGGCGCCGACGGCCGTTGCGGTCGAGCAGGCTGCGATCATCGTCAAGCAGTGCGAGCAGCTCCACGAGGCGCTGACCCACCTGCGTGGGTTCAAGCACCTCGAGAAGTACTGGATCGAGGTCCATCGCCTCGAGAACGAGGGTGACCAGCTGGCCCGCAAGGCGATCGCCGACCTTTTCGCCGACGGGAGCGACCCGCTCGAGGTCATCAAGTGGAAGGAGATCTACGGTCTCCTCGAGGCGACGATCGACAAGTGCGAGGACGTCGCCAACATCATCGAACGGATCACGATCAAGCACGCTTGACGCACCCGCGGGCGGCGGGCGCTCGTCGGGCCGTGACCGACCTCCCGGCGGCCGTATCATCGCGGCGACCATGGGGCGCGGCGGGGAGGGTGCGGGATGAGCTTTCTCGATCGGGCGAAGCAGGCGGCGCAGCAGGCCGCCGAGCAGGCGAAGGCCGCCGCGGAGCAGGCCCGCCACACGGTCTCGGAGGGCGCCGACAAGGCGTCTGCGGTCATGAGCGACCCGGCGACGGCGGAGAAGGCGCGCCAGGCGCTGACCCGGGCGAAGAAGGGCATCTCAACCGCGATCGATCGGATCGACCCCGGTGTCCTGGCCGACGTGATCATCAAGGCGACGGCGCTGCAGG
>MGOD01000075.1:4045-4342 GCA_001795245.1 Chloroflexi bacterium RBG_16_70_13 | reverse complement strand
AGGGCTCGCCGTACCGCATCAGCGAGGTCGCGATCGGGGCGGCGATCCCGCCGAGCGTCACCTTCGCGATATCCCGGGTCGACGACCCGGACGTCGACGTGGTGCCCGAGGGCTCCGTCGCGAGCACCGAGCTCCTGGCTGACGTGGCGAGCACCGGCGAGACCGTCCAGGCCCTCGACGGGACGATGCTCGACGAGGCCGCCCTGGTCGCGGACGAGACGTAGCTGACGCCAACCGACGGCGGCCGCCCGCCGCGCGGCCGGTCACGAATGTCCGCGTGAGATGCGACCGAGGCCC
>MGOD01000075.1:0-4036 GCA_001795245.1 Chloroflexi bacterium RBG_16_70_13 | reverse complement strand
CCGGCCGGCTCGCGCCGCCGTCGGGTGTGGGCTAGAGTCGCGGGCACGGGGGGAATCACGAACCTCGTTCCGGACTGTTGACGATGCCCGCGCCATCGTCACGGGGAGCTCGTCGCGGCAGGAGGATCCATGACTCGAAGCTCACGGTCGCTCGGCGACCCGCGACGGAGGTGGCTCGCCGTCGGCCTCGTCGCCGCCCTCGCGCTCTCGGCCTGTGGCGGCTCCTCGTCGCCGTCCCCCACGACGGGGCTCGATGGGACGAGCGGCCCCGGTGACAGCCAGGGGCCCGGCGAGACCGAGGGTCAGGGCGCGACCGACGGATCGTTCGCGGGCGACGGCAGCGAGGCCTTCAACGCCGCGACGACCGCCCTCGACGCCCTCGACTCGTATGCCTTCCGGGTGGAGATCAAGACGACCACGGTCAGCGGTGACGTCACGACCGAGAGCGACATGGTCATGTCGGGCGTCGTCGTGAACAAGCCCGAGGAGGCGAACAGCCTCATCCAGGAAGAGCGCGACGCGGACGGCAACGTCACCAGCTCGAGCGGGATCATCGTCATCGGCGAGGATGCCTGGGTCGGCGACGGCGACACCTGGACGCCGATCCCGGCGGCCCAGGCCGCGGGCTTCATCCAGGCCATGGCGGCCTTCCGGCCCGAGCAGATGTTCGGCCTCTACTTTGCCGGCATCGGCGGCAACTTCAGCGAGGTCGGCAGCGAATCCAAGAACGGCATCGATTCGACGCACTACAAGGGCGACGAGGAGGTCGGGGCCCTCCTGGGTGCCATCGCCGGCTTCCAGGGCCAATGGTCATCCGACGTCTGGATCGCCAACGACGGCGGCTACCTCGTCCACTCCGAGGCCGGAGCCGAGGCTGAGGCCGGTGCCGAGGCCGGGAGCTACCTGATCGTCGTCGACATCACCGACCCGAACGCGGCCGGCCCGATCGAGCCGCCGGCCTGAGGCTCAGGCCGGCGCCGGGGCCGGGATCTCGAAGCCGTCGCGGAGCCAGCCCTCGACCGTCTCGAGGGGTACGGTCCGCCGGTCGCCCGTGGCCCGGCGGGTGACCTCGGCCCCGCCGGCGGCGAGCGAGCGCGGGCTGATCGTCACGATCCAGGGCATGCCGAGGAGCTCGGCGTCGGTGAATTTCACGCCTGGCGACTCGTCGCGGTCGTCGTAGAGGATCTCGCGGCCGGAATCGGCCGCGAGCTGGTGAAGGCGCTCGGCGACCTCGGTCACGCGGGGATCCCTGGCGGCCGAGATCGTCACGAGGTGGGCCGTGTACGGGGCGACCTCGTCGGGCCAAGCGATGCCCTTGTCGTCGTGGTGGGCCTCGACGATGCAGGCGACGTTCCGCCCGAGGCCGATCCCGTAGGAGCCCATGACGATCGGGTGCGACTGGCCGTCCTCGCCGAGGTAGGACGCCCCGAGGGCGACCGAGAAGTCCGTCCCGAGCTTGAAGATGTTGCCGACCTCGATGCCCTTCCGGAGCGTCACCGGCGAGCCACAGGTGGGACACGGATCGCCCGCCCGAGCATTCGTGATCTCGGCGACGTGCTCGGGCGCGTAGTCGCGCGGCACGTTGACGTTCCGAACGTGCCAGCCGACGCGGTTCGCGCCGGCGACGAGGTTCGGCGAGCGGGCGACGAGCTCGTCGACGACGACGACCGCGTCACGGGCGCCAAGCGGCGAGCCGTAGCCGGCCTCCATGCCCCGGTCCTTGATCTCGTCGAGCGTCGCCGGCCTGAGCCCGCCACGGGCCTTGACCGTGTTGACGAGCTTCGTCTCGTTGACGTCGTAGTCGCCGCGAACGATGGCCACCACGAACCGGCCGTCGCCGGTGACGAAGAAGGCGGCCTTGGCCGTCCGGCTGCGGGGAACCCCCAGGAAGGTCGCGAGCGCCTCGATCGTCGTCGCGCCGGGGGTCTCGACGTCCTCCATCGGGAGGAGCGCCTCGGGCTCGGGCTCGGGCTTGCCGACGATCGCGATCTGCTGGTTGTCGGCATAGCCGCAGGCGTCGCACATGACGAGGGTGTCCTCGCCGAAGTCGTTGACCACCATGAACTCGTGGGCGCCGGTCCCGCCCATGATCCCGACGTCGGCGCCGACCGCGATGGCATCGAGGCCGAGCCGCCTGAAGATCCGCTCGTACGCCTCGTATTGGAGTCGGTAGCTCCGGTCGAGGCCCTCGTCGTCGCGGTCGCAGCTGTAGGCGTCCTTCATAACGAACTCGCGGACGCGGATGAGCCCGCCGCGCGAGCGCGGCTCGTCCCGGAACTTCGTCTGGAAGTGGTAGACCATCAGCGGCAGCTGGCGGTAGCTCCGGACGATGTCGCGGAGGAGGGTTGCGACGACCTCCTCGTGGGTCATCGCCAGGACCATGTCGCGCTCGCTACGGTCCTTGAACCGCACCAGCTCCGGGCCGATCTTGAAGTACCGGCCGCTGTCCTTCCAGAGCTCCGCGGGATGGACCACCGGCATCTCCATCTCCTGGCTCCCGATCCGGTCCATCTCCTCGCGGATGACCTGCTCGACCCGCTGGGTGACCCGGAAGCCGAGGGGCAGCAGCGAGTAGATCCCGGAGCCCAGCTGGCGGAGGTAGCCGGCCCGCAGGAGCAGGCGGTGCGACGGCATCTCCGCGTCGCTCGGGTCGTCGCGGAGCGTGGTGAAGAAGAGCTGGCTCAAGCGCATGGTTCGCGAAGGATAGCGGCGACGGTGGCGCGCGCGCCGCGAGGCGCGCCATCCCGGGCATCGGGCCCGGTGGATCGTGACCTCCGGCAGGTCCGATATCACACCGTGCGCTTGATATGTACAGCCGGCGATGACACGAAGATCTGCGCGCCGGTGACCACGTCCCTGCGCCGACACCGCGCCGGGTTCCGCGCCGGCGGCCGAGGCCCGGGCCCGCGAACTGCTAGCCTTCGAGCGTGCCCGACGGCGTGACCCTGCTCCTGGTGACCGTGCTTGCGCTCGCCGTCCTCTTCGACTACGTCAACGGCTTCCACGACACGGCGAACGCGATCGCGACGTCGGTCTCGACCCGGGCCCTCCGGCCCGACCACGCGATCCTCATGTCGGCGACGGCCAACTTCGTCGGGGCGCTCACCGGAACCGCGGTCGCCAGGACGATCTCGTCAGGCATCGCCACCACCCCCGACGGCGACGCCGGCCAGATCATCGTCGCCGCGGCGCTCGTCGGGGCAATTGCCTGGGACCTCATCACCTGGCGGTTGGGCATCCCGTCCTCGTCGAGCCACGCCCTCATCGGCGGGCTCATCGGCGCCGTGATCGCGGCGAGCGGGACGGGGGCCCTCAAGCTCGACGGGATCCTGGGCAAGGTGCTTCTGCCGCTCGTCAGCTCCCCGATCCTGGGCGTCGCCGTGGGCTTCGGGCTCATGGTCGTCCTGTTCAATGTCTTCCGGCGGGTCCATCCCCGCAAGCTGAACGATCGCTTCCGGCGGCTCCAGGTCGTGTCGGCCGCGTACATGGCCTTCAGCCACGGCTCGAATGACGCGCAGAAGACGATGGGAATCATGACCCTAGCGCTCGTTGCCGGTGGGGTCCTGCCGCACGACGCCAAGATCCCGCTGTGGGTCATCCTCCTGGCGGCGTCGGCGATCTCGCTCGGCACGGCGGCGGGTGGCTGGCGGATCATTCGGACGATGGGCCAGCGGGTGGTCAAGCTGGACCCGGTCCACGGCTTTGCCGCCGAGACGACGGCGGCCACGATCATCCTCGGGGCGTCATCGTTCGGGATGCCGGTCTCGACGACCCACGTCATCTCGTCGGCGATCATGGGCGTGGGCTCGAGCGACCGGTTCTCCGCGGTCCGCTGGGGCGTGGCCGGCAACATCGTCGTCGCCTGGGTCCTCACGATCCCCGCCTCAGGGGCGGTCGCCTGGCTCGCCTGGGAACTTCTCAGCCGAGTTCTCTAGCCACGCGCGTGCGCTAGATCCCATAGGGTCTCGTCAAGCTTCGAGCCCCCAGTTGGGGTCGAAGTCCTGACCATTGCGCCAGACGCCCCAGACGAGGCTGA
>MGOD01000074.1:26086-26697 GCA_001795245.1 Chloroflexi bacterium RBG_16_70_13 | reverse complement strand
GACTCGATCTCCGCGGCATCGAGGGGCACCGCCCCGGCCTCCGAGGCCGCCGCAACGAGGCCGGCACCGGTCGTCGCGCAGGCTAGTGGCCGGAGCCCGTTGCGGTCGAGGAGCGCCCCGACCGACCGACCGTCGGTGAAGACGATCGCGGCCGGCCCGTCCCACGGGGCGAGGAACCCGGCGCTCCGGCGCCCGAGCCCGATCGCGCCGGGCGTGCCGTCGGTCCGCAGGGCCGCGGCCTCCGGGATGAGCGCGGCGAGGGCCCCCGCGACGCTCCAGCCGGAGGCGACGAGGAGCTCGACCGCCTCGTCGAGGGACGCCGAATCCGAGCCGCCGACAGTCAGCAGGGCGCCCCGGGCCCAAAGGTCGCCGAGGAGGCCGCTGGAGTCCGGGTCGGCGCGACGGCCCCGGACCTCCTCGCGGTTGCCGCGGACGGTGTTGATCTCGCCGTTGTGCGCGAGGTGGCCGAAAGGCTGGGCGAGGCGCCAGGTCGGGTGGGTGTTCGTGGCGTAGCGCTGGTGGAACGTCGCGAAGGAGATCGACAGCGGCGGGGCGAGGTCCGGGTACAGCCGCGCCAGGCGGTCGCCGGCGACGAGGCCCTTGTAGACGAT
>MGOD01000074.1:25718-26074 GCA_001795245.1 Chloroflexi bacterium RBG_16_70_13 | reverse complement strand
GGCCGAGGCGACCGCGAGATCCGGCAGCCCGCCGGCCTGCGCGTCGGACGCGATCCGCCGGCCGACGAGGAGGAGCCGCCGCCCGAAGGCCGCATCCGAGATGCCACGGCCGGACGCGTCGAGGGGGCGGACCACGAACGCCTGCCAGAAGGCCGGCCGGCTGGCGAAAGCGACCGGTCCCAGGACGGACGGGTCGGCCGGCACGCGTCGCCAGGCGACGGCCTCGACGCCGACCTCGACGAGCGCCGCCTCGACGATCGCCCGTGCCCGGGCCTGGCGGTGGCGGCCGCGGGGCAGGAAGAGCTGCAGGACTGCGGGCCGGCTCCCGAGCCGCGCCCGCGACTCGAGGCGCAGGC
>MGOD01000074.1:22492-25685 GCA_001795245.1 Chloroflexi bacterium RBG_16_70_13 | reverse complement strand
GCGGCAGGACCCGGTCCCTCGACTGGCCGCCGGCGTCAGCGACGAAGCCAACCCCACAGGCGTCGTGCTCGGTCGTCGGGTCGTAGAGCGGTGGCGGAGTGGCGGAACCTCGGCCCATCGCCGATGCCCTCCTGGCGGCGGGGACGGGCCCACGCCCCGGGTGGAGGTCCCGGGGCGCGACCCGTGATGAGCGGTCAGCCCTGGTAGGCGACCTCGCCGTGGACGGCTATGTCGAGGCCCAGCTCCTCGTCCTTCGCCTGGACCCGGATGCCGAGGACGAGGTCGACGACCTTGACGATGACAAACGTCGCAACCACGGCGTAGGCGATCGTTGCCCCGACCGCGACGAGCTGCGTGACGAGCTGGCCGGGGTTGCCGTCGATGAGGCCGGGGAAGGCGTTGATCGCGGTCGTCGCGAAGACGCCCGTGGCGATGGCTCCGAACGTGCCACCGACGCCGTGAACGGCAAAGACGTCGAGGGCATCGTCGATCTTCAGGCGCGAGCGGAGCAGGGTCGCGCTGTAGCACAGGCCGCCGACGGCCAGGCCGATGATGAGCGCGCCGCCGGCGGTGACGAAGCCGGAGGCCTGCGTGATCGCGACGAGGCCGGCCACGGCGCCACAGGCGGCCCCGAGGACGCTGACCTTGCGCTTGTGGATGTAGCTCGCGAGGACCCAGGTGATCGTCGCCGCGCCGGCGGCGGTGTTGGTGACGACGAGGGCGTTCGCGGCGAGGCCGTTGGCGGCCAGGGCGGATCCGGCGTTGAAGCCAAACCAGCCGAACCACAGGAGCCCGGCACCGAGGACGGTCATCGGGATGTCGTGCGGCTCCATGGTGTCGCCGTTGACGGCACGGCGGCCGATGAGCAGGGCCACGACGAGGGCGGACACGCCCGAAGAGGCGTGGACGACCGTGCCGCCGGCGAAGTCGAGGGCGCCCAGGGTGAACAGCCACCCGTCGGAGGCCCAGACCCAGTGGGCGATCGGGGAGTAGACGACGACGGACCACAGGACGGTGAAGATCACGAAGCTGGCGAACCGCTTGCGCTCGGCGAAGGCGCCGGTGATGAGGGCCGGCGTGATCGCCGCGAACATCAGCTGGAAGCCAGCGAACAGGACGAACGGGATGGTGCTGCCGGCCGCCGGCTCGAGGCCGACGCCGTTGAACATGAAGAAGTCGAGGCCGCCGAAGAGGCCGGTCCCGGTCGCATCGGGGGCGAAGGCGATCGAGAAGCCGACGATCACCCAGACGACGCTGACGAGGGCCAGCCCGAAGAAGCTGTGCATGATCGTCGAGAGGACGTTCTTGCGCCGGACGAGGCCGCCGTAGAACAGGGCGAGGCCGGGCAGCATGACCATGACGAGGGCGGTCGCGATGAGCAGCCAGGCCGTGTCGCCGGAATCGATCGTGCCCGGCTCGGCTGCGAAGGCAGCGACCGGGATGGCCGCGGCGACGAGCAGGGCGCTGGTCAGGGCGAGGGCGAGGCGTCGCATGTCGGGTCCCCTCCGTCCGGCCCGAGGTCCGTCACGGGCCCTGAGGCGAGTCTCCGGCTCGGGCGTCGCCGCGCGCGCCGTCACGCGGGCGGCACGCGCGCTGCGCTTTGGGAACAGGCAGGGTTGCGAGCGGGTGACGGACCCCGACCTCGCCGGCTGGAATCAGTCGGCGAAGTTGATCCGGTCGACGTCGACGACCGGCTCGTAGCCGACGTCCATGTAGATCTTGTTCGAGGTCGGGTTGGCGAGGTCGGTGAAGAGCGTCACGAACCGCCGGCCGGCATCGAGCTGGGCCTGTGACACCCCGGCCACGAGGTTGCTGGCATAGCCACGGCCGCGGTGCTCGGGTGGCGTGTACACCGGCCCGACCCGGATCCCGTGGGGCGTTTCGCCGCCGACGCCGCAGAGCGACACCCGGACGTCGCCGTCCTCCCACAGGAAGAGCGTTCGCCCCTCGCCCGCGAGCCAGCGATCGACCGAATCCCCGGGATCCGTGGATTCCCCGAGGGCCTCCAGGAAGAAGGCCTCGATCCAGGCCAGCAGGAGCGGCCGGTCGGCTCGCTCGGCGGGGCGCATCAGCCCGGGCGCGGGGCGCGGCTCGCGGACCGCCGAGAGGCGATAGATCCGCTCGGCCATGACGCGCGTCGCCTGCCGGCCGCTGCGGGCCGACCAGCGCTCGGCGAAGCGAGCCGCCTCATCGCGCGGCCCGCTGACCCCGGGCAACGCCTCGCCGGCGAGGGCCTCCACGAGGGCGTCCACGGCCGCGAGGTCCTCGACCAGGGACAGGACGAGGTTGTAGGGCGGGGTCCGGAGGGCCGCCGCGACGACCCGATCGTCGTCCTCGCCGAGCACGACCGCGAACAGCGGCGGGTCGGACAGCGGCTGGACCCCCTGGCGCAGGTTGGTGGCGATCCCGAGGGGCAGGCAGTGCTCGGCCTCGCGGGCCGCCAGGTAGTCGCCGCCGAGCGCCATGAAGGCGTCCACGTCGGCCGGTCGCTCCACCCGGAACCGCGCACCGCCGCTGGCCTCGCGCTCCAATCCCTGCCTCCGCTCGTGAGGGCCCGGTGGGATTCGAACCCACGACACGAGGATTAAAAGTCCCCTGCTCTGCCGCTGAGCTACGGGCCCGACGGGAAGCGTAGCCCATGGCCCGGACCCGACGGCGGGTGTTGACAGGGGAAAACAGCTGGTCGTCCGGGGGACCTCCGTACCATCGTCGGCGCGGCCTCCGACCTCCTATCGTCGCGTCCCCGGACATCGGGCACTCGGAGACGCTTTCGGTGACGAGCCAGGAGCTCCAGACCCTCATCCTCGTCGTGATGGTCGCCAACGCGGTGCTCATCGCGATCGCCCTCTTCTCGATGCGCACCCGTGCCCGCAGCGGCGCCGACGCCGAGCTCGACGTCGCGGCGATCAGCGAGACGATGCTGGCCAGGTCGATGGCCGGTGCCGGCGCCGGCCAGCTCCCACCGTCCCGGGTCCCGGAAGGCGAGGCCGCGCTCGGCGAACCGGCGATCGTCGTCACCTCGACGAACGGAACCGCGACGGTAACGCACGACGACGGCACCGACGGCCGCTTCACGGACGACGCACCGAGGGACGACGAGCTGGCCGCTAGCGAGATCGCCCTGCAGGACCCGTCCACCGGCCTCGAGTCGCCGGCCGCCTGGCGGCGAGCGGTGGACGAGGAGGTCGTCCGG
>MGOD01000074.1:10004-22466 GCA_001795245.1 Chloroflexi bacterium RBG_16_70_13 | reverse complement strand
GCTCATCGAGCTGGACGGCTACGAGCGGCTGATCGAGCGACTCGGCGAGCCCGCCGGTGCCCGGCTCGTCCTGGCAACGGCGCGGACGCTCCAGGCCCAGGCTCGGGCCGCCGATCGCTGCGCCCGTTTCGGGCGCGGCCGGTTCGCGATCCTCCTGCCCGAGACGGACGAGATCAAGGCCATCAACTTCGCGGAGCGCGTGCGCTCCGAGTGCGATCGCTGGCTGGAGGCCGGCGAGGTCGCGATGCGGGTCGCGATTGGCTGGGCGATGCTCGACTCGGGCCAGGGCGCGACAGCGGCCATCCTTGAGGCGGAGCACCGCCTCGACGCCGAGCGACGCCAGCGCGCCGGTTCCGCGGCCTGACGTCGGCCCCCGGGGCCGCCACCGCCCGGCGCGGGCCTCAGCCGGGCGAAACCTCGTAGGCGATCCCCGCGGCGTCGAGGATCTCGATGACCGTCCCGACGTGGACGGCCAGGCCCAGGTTGATGAACTGCGGGACCTGGGTCTTCTTCCCGGCGATCTCGGCCTCGGGGTTGAAGCCGAGGGCGAGGTGCTGCGTCCGGCTCTGGATGCCCCAGATCCGGCCGTCGACATCGAACAGCGGCCCGCCGCTCTGGCCCCGGAGGCCGGGCGACGAGGTCTCGATGAAGCGCACGTGGATCGTCCGATCGGGGGTCATCCCGGCATCGACGATCCGGGTGAACATCCCCTCGAGCGGGAAGTACGGCACCTCGCCCTGGACCCGGAAGCCGTTGACCGCCTCGTCGAACGTGGCCTTGACCTTGGTGAAGGCGAAGCCCAGGCGGCACAGGCTCCGGCCGGGCTCGATGCCGGCCGTCGGATGCTTGAGGACCGGGATCGCCGTCAGCATGTCGGCGGGCATGGGATCGAGCCGGCCGAGGGCGATGTCCGCCGCCGGCGTCACCTGCACGTCGCGGAGGGCGACGCCGTCGCGGCCGCACCAGGTCGAGACGTTCGTGATCCAGTCCGGATCGGCACCGCCCTCAAGCCTGGCCATCTCGCGGGCCAGCTTCGCGGGTGACATCGAGGTGTCCGCCCGCAGGGCCGTGATACCGGCCGACAGCCCGGCCACCTTCGGCGCATCGGCCTGGGCCTTCGCGACGAGCCCGAACGCGTGGGCCGTGGTCACGATCCAGCCGTCGCGGTTGAGGACGACGAAGGCGCCGACCGAGGTCTCCACCGATCCCTTCCAGTGGCGCGTCGACACGATCATCGGGTAGGTGAACCGCCGGGCGAGGCTATTCGCGGAGGCGAACAAGGTCGGTCAGCCCCCCGCCTGCGGTGTCGGGTCCCGTGACCCTGGGTCCCGTTCCCGGAGCCGTGGGGTCACACGACCGCCGAGTGCAGCGGCCGCGAGACCGAGCCGTGACCCAGGATCAAGTCCGGGAACGGAGCGCCGGATCGCAGGGTGTTGCGACCCGCTTCCACCGCGAAACGTTGACTGACGGTCACGGAGCGGCGGGCGCGACCCATCGGCGGCACCCTGTGTCAAGGCATGCCGCCCGGCGGCGGTTCTGGACACGGATCCGGGATGCCGCCGTTCGGGCGCCGCTCGGGGCGCCCGCCGAAGCGCGGCCACGTCAGGTGGCGTCACAGCTGGGGCAGGTTCCGGCGATCGGATTGACGCCCTCGAAGCGCGTCCGGCCTTGTCGCGTCAGTCGTACACCTCGGGGTTGACGGGGGTCGGGAGGCGCTCGCCGCGAAGGCCGGCGAGGAGGTTGGCGGCGGCCATCGCGGCCATCCTGCCACGGGTCGCCCACGACGCCGACGCGATGTGGGGCACGACGAGGCAGGTGTCGAGGGTCAGGAGCGGGTCGTCGGCGGCGATCGGCTCGGGATCGGTGACGTCGAGGGCGGCGGCGCCGATGGCTCCGTCCCGGAGGGCCTCGAAGAGCGCCCGCTGGTCGACGACCGGACCGCGCGAGGTGTTGACGAGGACGGCCGTCCGTCGCATCGAGCGCAGTCGCTGCGCGTTCATGAGGTGCCGCGTCTCGGCGGTGAGGTTGACGTGGAGCGACACGAAGTCGGAGCTGGACAGCAGCCCGTCGAGCGGGACGAACGTTGCCCCGAGCTCCCTCTCGACGGCCCGGTCCGCCCGGTGCGTGTCGTAGTACAGGATCGTCATCCCGAAGCCCATCGCCCGGCGCGCGACGGCCTGGCCGATCCGCCCGAAACCGACGATCCCGAGCGTCCCGCCGTGGACGTCGGGGCCCATGAGGAGCATTGGCCCCCAGGTCCTCCAGCGCCCGGCGCGCACGAACCGGTCGCCCTCGGCGACTCGCCGCGCGGCGGCCATGAGGAGCGCCCAGGCGAGATCGGCGGTCGTCTCGGTCAGGACGCCGGGCGTGTTCCCGACGGGGATCCCTCGCCGGGTACAGGCGGGGACATCGATGTTGTCGTAGCCGACCGCGAAGTTCGAGACGACCTTCAGCTGTGGCCCGGCGCGCTCGAGGAGCTCATCGTCGACGCGGTCGGTGAGGAGGGTCAGGATCCCATCGCAACCCTCGACGGCGCGAAGGAGTTCGTCCCTGGGCGGCGGCAGCTCGTACTGCCAGACCTGCGCGTCGCAGGCCTCGACGACCGGGCCCAGCCCGTCGTCGGGAATGATCCGGGCCACGAAGACCCGCGGCCGGCCGCCGTCGCCTCCCCGCACCACGCCGCGGCCTCAGGACCCGGCCGCGACGAGCCGTTCGACCACCGACCGGATCCGGGCGAGGGCCTCGGTCAGATTCTCGCGCGAGTTCGCATACGAGATCCGGATGTGGTTCCGGCCCACCTGCCCGAACGCGGTCCCGGCGAGGACGCAGACGCCGGCGTCATGGAGCAGGCGGTCGGCCAGCTCGGCCCCGTCGAGCCCGGTCGCGCCGATGTCGGGGAAGACGTAGAACGCGGCGTGCGGCCGGAGACAGGTGATCCCCGGGATGGCGTTGAGGCCATCGACGATGAGATCGCGCCGGGCGTGGAACTCGGCGACCATCGCCTCGACCTCATCCTGCGGCCCGGTCAGGGCCTCGACCGCCGCCATCTGGCTGAAGGCCGACGTCCCCGACACGGAATTGATGATCAGCCGCCCGAAGGCATACATGAGCACGTCCGGCAGGACGGCATAGCCGAGGCGCCAGCCGGTCATCGCGTACGTCTTCGAGAACCCGTCGAGGATGATCGTCCGCTCGAGCATCCCCGGGACGGACGCGATCGAGACGTGCTCGCCCTCGTAGACGATCCGGCCGTAGATCTCGTCGGCCAGCACGATGAGGTCGTGGCGGAGGGCCAGCTCGGCGATCCGGACGATGTCCTCCCGGGTGAACAGGCCGCCGGTCGGGTTGGCCGGCGAGTTGAGGACCAGCATCCGGGTCCGCTTCGTGACCAGCGCCTCGAGCTCGTCGAGGTCGGCCCGGAACTCGTGCTCCTGGCGGATCGGGAGCGGCACCGGGGTGCCGCCGGCGAAGCGGGCCATCGATTCGTAGATCGGGTAGCCGGGGTCCGGGACGATGACCTCGTCGCCCGGCTCGATGAGGGCCAGCATCGCGTAGTACATGACCGGCTTGGCCCCCGGCGTCACGACCACGTGATCGGCGCTCACCGGCACGTCCTTTCGCGCGGAGACGTCGACCGCGATCGCCTCGCGCAGCGCCGGCAGGCCGAAGTACGGCGGGTAGTGGGTATACCCGGCGTCGAGGGCGCGCTTGGCGGCCTCCCGGATGTTCGCCGGCGTGTCGAAGTCGGGCTCTCCGATCTCGAGGTGGATGACCGAGCGGCCGGTCGCCTCGAGGGCGCGGGCACGGGCGGCGGCCTCGAAGGCCGTCTCGGTCCCCATCGTGTCCATCCGGGCGGCGATTCGCATGTCCCGGATCATACGTGCCTAGAATCGGTTGATGACTCGCTTCTACGGCATCGACGAGGCAAACGAGGCTCTCCCGGACGTCGAACGGATCCTGCTCGACCTGCGCGACCAGCGGGCCGAGCTGATCCGCCTCCGGGACGCCGTCCTGGCCGCCTCGCGGGGCTCCGGCAGCAACGGGAGCGCCGAACAGGACGCGCCACCCGGCGACCCTGATGCCGAGGCCCCGACGACCGGTGACCCGGATGCTCGCAACCCCGAGGCCGCAGCCGCGCGGCGGCTGATGCGCCTCCGGATGCAGGGCCTCATCGACCAGATGCAGGCCGGTGTGACCCGCCTCGTGGAACGCGACGTGACCCTCCGCGAGATCGAGGCCGGCCTCATCGACTTCCCGGCGCTTGCCAGTGGTCGCCAGATCTGGCTGTGCTGGCGCCTCGGCGAGAGCGACATCGAGTGGTGGCACGAGCTCGACGAGGGCTTCGCCGGCCGCCGCCGCCTGACCGACCTGACCTGACGTGGCCGAGCGTCCCGCGACGATCCGCGAGAACGGGAGGGCCAAGGCCTATCGCCCCCTCCCCGAGGCCGCCCGGCGGGCCGCCTTCGCCTCGGCCCTCGAGGCCTACGAGCGGGGCGACTTCTTCCTCGCCCACGAGATCCTGGAGCCGGCCTGGATGGGCGCGAGCGACCCGGCCGAGCGGGCGCTCCACTCGGGGCTCATCAAGGTCGCCGCGGCGTTCGTCCATGCCGTGCGCGGCAACGCGGCCGGTGTGACCAGGAACCTCGAGGGCGCGAGGACCCGCCTCCGGAACGGCCTGGCCGCGGGACCGGCGTTCGGGATCGACGTCGCGGCGGTCCTCGTCCAGGTCGAGCTCTCGCTGGCCGCCGTCGGACGTGGCGGCTCTCCGTCTCCGGTCGCATTCACGCCGACGGAGGTCGGCGTCCGGTGATCGATCCGAACCGCATCCCCGCGGTCGACGTCATCGAGGCCGAGCGACGCCTGGGCACGGCTGCCGAGAACGCCGAGACGGGCACCGGCGGCGAACCTGCGCCGGCGCCGCTCCTCGTCGACGTCCGCGAGCCGAACGAGTTCGCAGCGTTCCGGGCCGAGGGCGCGGCGCTCCTGCCGCTCTCGACCTTCCTGCTCCGCTACCGCGAGCTGCCCCGCGATCGCCCGCTGCTCATGATCTGCCAGACCGGTGCGCGATCCGGCCAGGCCACCGCGTTCCTGCTCGCCAATGGCTGGACCGACGTGGTCAACGTGTCCGGAGGAACACTCGCCTGGGAGCGCGCGGGGCTGGCGGTCCGGCGCGGCTTCCCGGCCCGCGGCGAGGGCGACCTGCCCGGCTGAGGGCGATCTGCCCCGGCTACGCCCGGCGCGCGCGGCGGCGAGCCCGCCGCCGCTCGACCCAGCCACGGACCCGCTCGGGGTGGGCCCAGGCCCAGCCGACGAGGAGCAGGATCGCGAAGTTGACGGTGCCGGCGCCGGCCGCGGCCAGGTAGCCGAGCTGCTGGCCGACCTCGTCGCCGATCTTGAGCGCCGGGACGACGACGCCGACGAGCCCGGCCTGGAAGAAGGGCTCCTGGGGGGCGAGATTCGCCCGGATCGAGCTGGCGAGGGTGGCATCGCGGGTCGTGCCGCCGATGACGATGACGTTCGACCCCGAGACGATCGCCGAGCCACCCTCGAGGCCGGCCGGCAGGTCCGTCTCGTCGAGGTGCTTCCAACCTGGCAACGTGCCGTCGCCGTTGGGGACCGTCCAGTACAGCTCGGGTCGGGGTCCGGAGCCGTCGTCGCCGCCGACGACGTAGAGCGTGCCGTTCGCGGCGAACCCGGCGGCGGCCGTCCGCGCTGCGGGCAGGTTGTAGGCATCGGCGATCGCCCACTGGAGGAGCTTGAGCGGTGCTGGCGTGGCATTCGGAGCGGGGGTCTGTGGCGTCGGCTCCACGTCGAGGTTGCCGCGCTGGACGGCCCCGACCGGGCCCTCGGCGCCGGTGCCGCCGTAGAGCCAGAGGTAGTCGCCGACCTGGGCGATCGTGGCGTCGGCGACCGGGACGAAGAGCTTCGCTTGGGCCTCGAAGGCCTTGAGCGCGCCGGCGGAGTCGACGTCCGCCTTCCAGACGGTGGCCGCGGGCGCCCCGTCCGGGCCCCAGCCACCGGCCATGACGAGCCCGTCCGAGACGGCCAGTGCCGATGCGCCCGTCCGAGCCTCGGGCAGGCTGACCCCCTCCGCCGCGGCCCAGGTCCCGAGGGTGTTCGTCTCCGTGTCGACCTTGAGGGCCCAGACGGTGGCCGTCGGGTCGCCGTCCGCGTTCGAGCCGCCGAGGAGATAGGCGGAGCTGCCGATGACGACGATCGAGGCGCCCGTCCGCGCCTCGGGCAGGGCCGGGCCCTCGGTCCAGGAGCCGAACGTGCCGCCCTTCAACTCGGCGACGTAGGTCGAAGTCGTCGCGGTCGCCGCGCCGTCGGAGCCGCCGACGACGAGGAGTCGGGTGCCGAGCTGGGCGACCGCGGTGTTTGTCCGTGGCTCGGGCAGCGACAGCTGGCTCGGGGAGGCTTCCCATGGGATCACCGACCCGACCGGTGCGGGGCAGGGCAGGGTCTTGTTCTCGGCCGGGCAGAGGTTGACCGGCGACCAGGCCAGGAGCCCGAGGTCGATCGTCCGGTTGACGGTGAAGTAGTAGGCCCGGTCGGGGATGTAGCCGAGGAGCAGGATGATCAGGACGAACCAGATCGCCGCCTTCACGCCCGCCCAGGCCCAGCCGTCGGCGTCGAAGAGGCCCATGAGGGCTCGGCGGCGCCGGATCGGACTGCCCGCGGGGAGTGCCGGTGTCATCGTCTCCTACCTGACCGTGAGCGTGCCGGTCATGTTCGCGATCGGGTGGATCGAACAGATGAAGGTGTACGTCCCGGCGTCGAGGGGCGGGATCTCGTACGTCGCCTCGCCGGCATCCGTCAGGACCTGGTTGTCGACGAGCGTCTGGGCATCGGGGGTTCGGATGTCGACGTCGTGGCCGCCGACGCCGGAGTCCTTGTTCGTGAAATGGATGTAGAACGTCACCCCGGCCGGCGCCTCGAGCTCGTGGACGTCGAACGCGATCCCCTCGGCGGTGATCTCCAGGACGACCGCGTCCGGCGGCAGGCTCTGGCTCGGGGCGGGCGTCCCGCCGCCGCCGGTGCCGGCCCAGCAGGCCGGGACCGCGGTCGCGGCCGGGTCCGGCTTGAAGGTCGGGTCGACCCAGCCCCGGAAGGTCCTGACCTTGCCGTCATCACCGATCACCGGCTCGTTCAGCTCGGGGTTGCGGATGATGAACTCCTGGGTCGAGGGCGCCCGGAGGAAGGCGATGAGCTCCTCGATCTGGCGGTAGTTCAGGGGGCCGCCGTTCGAGTCGGCCCAGACCGGCATCAGGCTCGTCGCGCTGCCGCAGACGTAGCGCCCGCCGACGGTCAGGACGTTCCTGAGGTAGATGGCGTTGAGGTGGTCGGCGAGCTTCATCTGGTCGTTCAGGACGGGCCCGATGTAGCCGCCATTCGTGCCCTCGCCGTCCGGGCCGTGGCAGCGGGCGCAGTTCGCCTGGTAGAGGTTGTAGCCGCGCTCGATGGCAATCACCTGCTGGACCTCGGCCTGGGCCTCGAGACGCGGCTCGGACAGGCCAAGCGGCGCGCCGACCTCGTAGAAGTAGTAGACGGTCATGAACAGGATCGTCACGCAGACGACGAGGAAGCCGACCCAGCGGGCGCTCGCCGACTGGCTGACGATCTTCGCCGCCCGCTCCGGGCTGAGCTCCGGCGGATGAGCCGATTCCGGGGCCGAGAAGCGGGCCGCGGGGGCGGCCTCGCTCGGCGGGCGGCGGGCCGGGAGGCGCTGCTCGGGCTCGCGGCCGGGCTGGTCCGTCATCGGGCTCCTCGGAGAGTGGTCACAGGTCGGGGATCAGATGCAGCCCGTCGGGCTCTTCGGCGGGATGATCCCCGGCTGGCCGACCGCGACGGGCAGCGGGCCGAGCGTGATCTTCGAGGTGTTCAGGTAGAGCGTCCCGTCGGCCTCGACGGTCAGGGCAAAGCGGTCCATCCCCCGGGGCGCCGGGCCGTAGGCGACGCCGGCCGCCTTGACGCCGAGCCGGTCGTAGCGCGAGCCGTGGCAGGGGCACTCCAGCCAGAAGTTCTTCAGGCAGGGGTTCGGCTTGCAGCCCAGGTGGGGACAGCGCTGGTAGAGGGCCCGGACGTTGAGGGCCGTCCCGTCGCCCTGGAGGTCCTCGCCGGCGATGAACTCCTGGCGGGCCGGGTCGATGAGGACGATGAAGGCTCGCGCGTCCGGGAAATAGGACGGGAACCCGGACGCCACCGGCAGGGTGGAGCTCTGGAGCTTGACGTCCTCCAGCGTCCCGATCCGGAAACGGGTGTCGCCGAAGCCGCCCTCCAGGTTCGGCCAGAACAGGGCCAGGAAGCCGGCCGTCATCTCCGTCAGCCAGAGGGCCATCCCGCCGCCCAGCGAGACGCGCAGGAGGCGGCGCCGCGACATCCCCTGGACGGGGTGGTTGCGGAGGCTCTTGAGAGCCTGATTGGCCAGCGCCTGGGGCTTGTCGATGGGCTCGACGTGATAGTTGCTCATCGGTGGTCGGAGATCCCTCGCGCTCGGCTCACAGGGCGAAGTGGAGCCCGTTCGTGCTGTTCTCGAAGAACGGCAGGTACGGAATGACGAAGCTGTAGCCGGGACCCCGGAAGAAGATCCCGATGAAGGTGACCGTCAGGCCGAGGATGCAGAACAGGGTGAACAGGACGACCGCGGTCTTGCGCTCCGACGGGTGATGCGCCTCGATGTTGCCTCGGTCCACGTACGGGACGAGCATTGCGCCGACGATGACGAAGGCGGGGACCATGACCCCGGCAACCGTGGGGTGGAAGTAGTTGAGCAGCTCCTGGAGGCCCAGGAAGTACCACGGCGCCTTGGCCACGGGCGGGGTCACGTTGCCGTTCGCCAGCTCCTCGAGCGGGGCGTTGATGATGAGGCCCATGATCAGCAGGAAGATGCTCATGACCCCGGCCGCGAGGAACTCGATCGAGAGCAGGTGCGGCCAGGTCATGACCGTGTCGTCCGGTTCCTTCTGAACCCGGACCACGGCATCCTGCTTGACCAGCGCGAGGAGGCGGTACGGCCGGGCCGACATCGGCACGCGCTGCTTGTCGATCTCCGTCCGCCGCGTCGGATCGACGGGCAGGACGACGCGGGTCTCCTCGGGCTTCTTCGTGTCGGTCATAGCGGGCCGCTAATGCCCCCGTCCTTGCGAATCCGCCAGAAGTGGACCGCGAGGAAGATCGCCGCAATCAATGGGAAGACCATGATGTGGAGCACGTAGAAGCGCAGCAGTGTGTTCTGGCCGACCTCCAGGCCGCCGAGCAGGAGGACCTTGCCGGGAACGTTGAAGAGCGGCGCGTAGCCGGCCATGTTGCCGCCGATCGTGATCGCCCAGTAGGCGATCTGGTCCCACGGCAGGAGGTAGCCGGTGAAGCTCAGCATGATGGTCAGGAAGAGCAGGACGACCCCGACGACCCAGTTGAACTCGCGGGGCGGCTTGTAGGCGCCGTGGTAGAAGACCCGCATCATGTGGAGGAAGACGAAGAACACCATCAGGTGGGCGCCCCAGCGATGGATGTTCCTGGTCATGAGGCCGAAGGTGACTCGCGTCTGGATGTCCAGGATGTCCGTGTACGCCTGGGTCGCCGACGGGACGTAGAAGAACATCAGGTAAACGCCGGTCACGGTCAGGACGAGAAACAGGAAGAACGACAGCCCGCCGAGGCAGAAGGTGTAGGCGAACTTCACGGCGTGCTGGCGGACCCGCACCGGGTGGAGGTGCAGGAAGACGTTGTTCATGACCGCGTAGGCCCGCGACCGCTCGTCGTTGGGGTACGCCTGGCGGAACAGCGATCGCCAGACCGGGCTGCGGCGGATGGTGGTATCCACCCGCTCGAGGAAACTCACCTGGATCCTCCTGCCACGCCGGCCGTGCCGGCGAGCTGGGCGTCGCGGTACGACTCCTTGTAGAGCCGGCCGTCGCTCGAGACCTCCTGGAGCTCGAACCGTTCCATCGTAATGGCGTCGAACGGGCATCGCTTGACGCAGAGCGCGCAGCGGATGCAGCGCTCCTCGTCGAGGATCATCGCCCCGCCGTTCTCCCAGCCGTAGGCCTCCGACAGCTCCGGCAGGAGGCCCTCGCTCTTGAGCTGGTTGACGTCGACCATGTGGATGACGCCCTCCGGGCAGACGTCGGCACAGGCGCCGCACAGGACGCACCGGAACGGGTCGAACCAGATGTTGTAGTTGCACATCAGGCAGCGGGTGGACTCGGCGACGGCGGCTGTGGCGTCATAGCCAAGCTCGACCGGGATGTTGAAGTTGACCTCCGGATCGGTCGAGGACATCCTCGCCTGGGTCTGCTCCATCGGGATGTGCTGGCGTGGGATGACGTCGTAGAACTCGGGCATCTCGTGGCGCCAGGAACTCGTGATCTTGACGTTCGTGGAGACGGTCACGTCCGCCCGGCCGACCAGATAGCGATCGATGGAGTAGGCCGCCTTCTTGCCGTGACCGGCGGCCTCGATGAGGGTCGTGGGTCCCGTGACGAAGTCCCCGCAGGCAAAGACCCCGCGGACATTCGTGGCGTAGGTTGCCGGATCGACCTTGACCCGCCCGTGGCTGACCTCGAACGTCGTCTCGACCCACAGGAAGGTGAGGTCCGTTGCCTGCGACACGGCCGGGATGACGGTCGCGGCCGGAATGACGAACTCGGAGCCCTCGATCGGGACCGGCGAGCGGCGGCCGGAGGCATCCGGAGCGCCGAGGCGGTTGCGGATGAACTTCACCCCGGCCACATGCCCGTTCTCGCCGAGCACCTCGATCGGGCTGGCGAGGAACTCCATCCGGACGCCCTCGCGCTCGGTCTCGCCGAGCTCCTCGTCGTCCACGACGAGCTCTGATCGGGTGCGCCGGTAGACGATCGAGACGCGCTCGGCGCCGTGCCGAAGGCTCGTGCGCGAGCAGTCCATGGCCGTGTAACCGCCGCCGATCACGACGACGTCGGCGCCGACAGTGAGCGGCTCGCCCAGGTTCGCGCGCTTCATGAAATCGACGCCGTACTGGACGCCCTCGAGGTCCGACCCCGGGATGTCGAGCTCGATGGCGTTCATCGCGCCGGCCGTCAGCGCGATCGCGTCGTAGTCCCGCTGCAGCTGGTCGAACGGGATGTCAACGCCGATCGTCGTGTTGTAGTGAAACCGCACGCCAAGGCGTTCAATGAGCCGCACGTCCATCTCGATCGCTTCGCGCGGCAGGCGGAAGGCGGGGACCCCCACGAGCATGAAGCCCCCGGCATAGGGCAGGCTGTCGAAGACGTCGACCTGGTAGCCCTTGACGGCCAGCTCGCGCGAAACGGCGAGCCCGGCGGGGCCGGCCCCGACAACGGCGACCTTCTCTCGTCGCGGCGTGATGTGGGGCATGACGTCCGGGATCCCGGAGGCCTCGTGCCATTCGACGAGGAAGCGCTTCATCGCCCGGATCGCGAGCGGCCGGTCGATGTCGCCGCGCCGGCAGGCCCGCTCGCACGGGGCCGAACAGACGTACGAGCACATCGCCGCGACCGGGTTCGGCTCGCGCGACAGGATGTAGCCCTCCTCGAAGCGGCCCTCGGCCGCGAGGTTCAGGTAGCCGCGGCAGTTCGTCCCGACCGGGCACGCCTCCTGGCACTCGATGTTGCACTGCAACCACGAGGCGTCGACGGGCTGGACGAGGAACTCCTGGTGGGGGTCGAGAGCCAAGACGCGGTCGTGCCTTTCTCGTCGTGCGTCCGAAGAGGAGCGGGGCGACCAGAAGAAGACCGGCGGGGACGTCGGCCGGCGCGAGGAATCTACCATCCGCCGGATCGGCGCTGCAAAGCTCGCCGAAGGGCCCGGCGTCGGCCGTGGATCGGGTTGACGCGCCCATCGCCCGCAGCTACGCTCCGCGCGGGACGTACGGCCGGAGGAGGACGTCCGGCCGGGGAAGGACGGGAGATGACCGCGAGCGAGTTCGCCTTCCTGGCACTCGGCCTCGTGCTCGGCGTCGCCAGCGGGTCGGCGATCGTCGTGGTCCTCGGCAGCCGGCCCCCGGCTCGAGAGGTCCGGCTCACGGTTGGGCACGACGCGGTCCCCCGTCGTGCGGCAACGCTCTCGTCCAATGCCTTCTCCGTTCACAGCGAGCCGGCCCGCGGTGGCCCGGCCGACCGCCGCCGCTTCGACCGCGACGCCCCCGCCAACGACCCCCCGCCGCCCTCGCCCTTCGGCGGCGCCGGCCTGCCGGGACTACCGGTGATGGGCCGGACCACCGCCTTCTCGACGGCCGGCGCCGGGCCGCTCGGGGGTCCAAATATTCGAACGAACGTTCCATCCTGGCCGTCGACGCCACGCGCCGCGAGGCCCCCCGCCCGGCTCCCCGCAACCGATCAGCCGACGATGAGCGCCGGGCCAGTCGTCCCGGAGCGCGATCCGTCACTCGACGCCCTGCGGATCCAGGCGGTCCTCGCGGCCGAGCACGCCCAGGTCACGGGCCGGCGGACCGCGACGGCGCTG
>MGOD01000074.1:8526-9969 GCA_001795245.1 Chloroflexi bacterium RBG_16_70_13 | reverse complement strand
CGAGACCGTCGACGTGACCCCGGCGATCATCAGGATCCTGCGCGGCGACCACCGCGTCCTGCTCCGGATCGTGGAGGACCTTGCCGGCGCCGACGACGCGATGCGCCGGCCGTGGCAGGCTGCGATCCTCGGCCTGGTCGAGGCCCTGATCCGGGGCGCGATGAACGCCGGCACCCTTACGTTCCCGGTCGGAAACCCATTCTGGGACACGTTCACGAGCGCCCAGTGCCGGGCCGTCGCCGGTGCTCTCGCCGCAACCGGCTTCCGCTTCGATGGGATCGCCGGCTGGGATGACGAGCGGGTGCCGAGCTATCGCGACCTCACGGCCGCCGTGGCCGTGGCGGGCCTGGAGCCACGGCGCATCCGGGCCTGGCCCACCCAGGAGCAGATCGCCGGCCTCTACCGCGACGTGACCATCGCCGCGGACGACTTCCTCGTTCGCCGGTCGCCGGACCTCGAGCTCGACGAGGTCCGGGAGCTGGCCGGCACGGAGGTCCCCGAGCTCGAGCTGCTGTGGCGCCACTGGGACCTTGCCCGTCCGCTCCTCGCCGGGCACGTCAGCGTCCGCTAGGTCGTCAGGCCGTTCCGGCCGGGCCCGTCGGTACGGCCCAACCGTCGCTATCGGGGCCCTTGACGCTGGGACCGTCAAACCGGCCCCTGGCGGATCGGTAGCGCGACCGAGACGGCGTCGAAGGACTGGTTTCGAGCACGACGCAGCCTCGCCCGTGCCTGTTCTGACCAGTTCGGGCGAGCTTATCCGAGCGGCAACCCCCGCTTTGACGGTAGGAGCGTCACGGCCTGCCCAAGCGTCGGGTGACTACTCAACCAGCCCTCGTTGCTGAGGCCGGTGCTGGCCGCATCAGGCCTGGTCGGCCGGGAGACTGGCTTCGTCGGCGTCGACGTCCGCCGCCGAATCCGGACCCTCGTCGGCCTCCTCGTCGATGGCGATGAGCCGGAAGGCCTCGCCCGCCGCCGCGCCGATCGGGGCGCCCTCCTCGGCCGCCCAGCTCAGGATCCGGTTCGCGAGCCGGTCGGGCTGGTGGATCTGGCTGGCATGGGCCCGGAGCGCATCGACCTTGCGCCCGATCGTCGCGCTGACGTCGACGCGGACCGTGGGCTGGTTGGACCAGAAGAGGTACAGCCGCCGGACCTTGTGGGCGACCAGGCCGGCGCGGGCGAGCCAGGGGAAGGCCATCGGATTCCGAGCCGCCGGATAGACGGCGTCGACCGCGGCCACCCCGGCCGCCCGGTGATCCGCGTGGTTGATCCCGCCGTCGTCGTAGAAGAGCGCCTCCGGATCGGTCGCCAGGACGGCGTCCGGCCGGAATGTCCGGATCTCGCGCACGAGCAGCTCCCGCAGGACGAGGTCGTTGACGAGAGCCCCGTCCGGCTGGTGGAGGAAGCTGATCCCGGCGTAACCGACGATCGCCGCCGCCGCCCGCT
>MGOD01000074.1:5923-8512 GCA_001795245.1 Chloroflexi bacterium RBG_16_70_13 | reverse complement strand
GAGGCCCCGGACGCCGATCCCCTCGCCCTGGCGGCCCTCCGCGAGGCGGAGCAGCGGGCGGCGGCGGCGATCGAGCCGGCGTCGATCCAGCGGGCGGCCGTCGCCGCCGGCCCGAAGTCGGCGTCGTCCGGGTGGGCGGCGATGACCATGAAGCGGTCGGGGCGCCAGTCGTGCGGCGCGGACGCCGGCGGGGACGCGGGATCGGTCACCGGTTCGCCGCCGGATCGCCGTCGGACACGGCCCGTCCGGGCGCACTGTCACCCGCGCCGCCGCCCGCCGGCGCCCGCCATTCGTCACGCACGAATGTTCTTGCACCGATGTTCGACCGCCTTACAATGCCGGCCGAGGCTTCTCTCGTATCCCCCCACGGGCGAAGCCTCATTCCGTACCCGCGGGCCGTCGCCGGCCGGCGATCCAGGTCACCCAATCCGTTCGGCGCGCGCCTCGGCGAGCGCGGCGAGGACGGCCTCGGCGTGGCCGTCGGCCTTCACCCTGGGCCACGTCCGGGCGAGCCGGCCCTCCGGGTCGACGAGGAACGTGGAGCGGACGATGCCCATGTACGCCCGGCCGTAGTTCGTTTTGAGCTGCCACGCGCCGTAGCGCTCGGCGACGGCATGGTCCTCGTCCGACAAGAGGATGAACGGCAGGTCGAACTTCTCCCGGAAGCGACGGTGGCTGGCCGCTCCGTCCGGGCTGATCCCCCAGACATCGGCGCCCGTATCGCGGACCTGCCCGTGGTGGTCGCGGAACTGGCAGGCCTCGGTCGTGCAGCCGGGCGTATCGTCGGCCGGGTAGAAGTAGATGACCGTCCATCGGCCGCGCTGGTCGACCAGGCGGTGGATCGCGCCCGTCTCGTCGGGGAGGGCGACGTCCGGGGCGACGTCCCCAGGCTCGGGCATCGTCATTCTGGGAGCGTAGCAGGGACCTCCACGACGAGCAGCCGCCCGCGACCCAGGGTCACGCTGGCCGAGCTGCCCACCCGGACGTTGGAGAGGCCGCGGGCGGGTCCCGCCGGCAGGTCCTCGTCGTCGAGCGGGTACCGCAGGCCGGTCGTCGTGACGCCGCCCGCATCGCCCAGCGGCAGCAGCGACACGGTGTCGCCCTGGCGGCAAACCAGCTCCAGCCGGACCGGCGCGCCGTCGCGGTCCGGCGCCACGAGGAGGCGCACGCAGCCGGCCGGGTCGAGGAGCCGGACGGCAAGACCGGCGGCCGCCGGATGGGCCAGGAGCTGGACGTTGGCCAGGGCGTGGTCCAGCCGGGGACCGCCGAGCGCGCCAAGGATCGTGACCTCCCGCGCGCCGGCGCGAATCGCGGCGAGCAGGCCGAGCTCGGCGTCCGACGCGTCCTTGTCGGTCGCGGCGAGCTCGATCGGGATGCCCGACCGGCGGAGCTCGTCGAGGGCGGCGGCGCCGAGCGAATCGCCGTCGCCGACCCAGGCATCGATGGCCAGGCCGAGCGCCCGGGCCAGCCGCGCCCCGCCGTCGGCGGCGACGACGAGGTCGATGCCGTCGGCCCAGCCTGGCCAGGCGCGATCGAGGCCGGCCTGCGTCGGCGGGTCGCCGTCGGCCAGGACGAGGGCCCGATCCGGGCTCATCGCGCGGCCAGGAAGCCGTCGACCCAGTCAGCGACGGAGTTGACAACATCGGACGCGCCGGCGGCGAGCAGGTCCTCGCGCGTGCCGAGCATCGACACAATCCCGACGCCGCGGGCGCCCACCGCGCGAGCCATCCGCATGTCGTCCTGGGCGTCCCCAACGTAGGCCGTCCGCTCGGGCACCGCCGCCAGGCCGAGCTCCGCTAGCGCCTTCCGGAGCGGCGCGGGGTGGGGCTTCATGACCGGCAGGTCACCGGCGCAGACGCGGACCGGCAGGTACCGGCCGAGTCCCGTCGAGACTAGCTGCTCCTCGACGACGGAACGGTCGCCGGCGGTCACCAACCCCATGGCCAGCCCGGCGCCAGCCAGCCGTTCGAGGGCCTCGCCGGCCCGCAGCATCGGCCGGGCGCCGTCCATCTCGACGGCGTAGGCGGCCAGCCACCGCTCGCCCGCCTCGGCCATGCGCGAGCGGTCGATCCCGAGGCGCACGTACATCTCTTGCCAATCGGGGCTGTAGGCGGCGCGGTACGTCTCGGGGTCGAAGGTCAGCCCGTAGGACTCCAGGACGGTCGCGTTCGCGCGGGTGATCGCGGGCAAGGTGTCGACGAGCGTGCCGTCCCAGTCGAAGACGATGGCGTCCATCGCGCCCGATGCTAGCGCCCCCGGGTTTCGGGGGCGGCGCCGGCCCCGGGTCCCCCGGCCCCGGGTTCTCAGGCGGGGCCGGATGCTAGACTCGGGACCGTGCCACCCACGATCGATCACCCGGCGGTTCAGCGCGTCCTGGAGGCCGCCCGGCGCAAGGGCGTCGAGCTCGAGGTGACGGTCTTCGGCGAGTCGACCCACACGGCCGAGGAGGCTGCCCGGGCCGTGGGCGCGGAGCTCGGCCAGATCGTCAAGTCGCTCGTCTTCGTGCTCCCGGAACCCGACGCTGAGCCCGAGGCCGTCCTCTGCCTCGTGTCCGGCCCGAACCGCGTCGACCTCGGCCGGCTGGCCGCC
>MGOD01000074.1:0-5907 GCA_001795245.1 Chloroflexi bacterium RBG_16_70_13 | reverse complement strand
ACGTCCGGCGGGCCAGCGCGCGCGAGGCGAACGACCTGACCGGCTACGTCATCGGCGGGATCCCGCCGTTCGGGCACGCGCGCCGCGTGCGGGTGGTCATGGATCCCGATCTCGGCCGCTTCCCGACGGTCTGGGCGGCGGCCGGCCTGCCGACCGCCGTCTTTCCCGTCGCGCCCGCGGTCCTGCGGATGCTGGCCGACGCCAACGTGGCCCCGATCGCGGAGGAGCGCCGCCAGGCGGACATCCAGGCCGCGTCGTGAGCGCGGGGTCGTGATGGCGGATCCATGATGGCGACGCCGTGAGGGTGGAGCCGCGCGACGCGACGGTCGCCTACCCGGGCGGCCTGCGGGCCCGCTGGCGATGGGCCGGGAGCGGCCAGGCGGCCGCGGTCTTCGCCCTCTCGGAGGCTGGCGGCACGCTCGTCGACCACGGTCACCTCGCCGCCGAGGATCCCGATGCGCGCTGCCGCGCCGAGCTCCGGGTGGACGGCCCCGGCGGCGCCTGGTCGGCCCGCTTCGCCTCCACCCTCAACGACGAGCCGGCCGCGGTCTACTGGGATACCGAGGCCCTCCTCGTCGTGAAGTACGGCTTCCATGCCTACGGGCTCGACGCGCGGGCGGGCGACCTGCGCTGGTCGCACCGGTCGGCCACGCCGATCCTCGCCGTCATGGCCTCGTCGCGGCTGCGGCACGTCCTCGTCCAGGCCGAGCTCGAGACGTTCGCCATCGAGGCCGACGGCAGCGTGGCCTGGCGGATCGCCCATTCGGACGTCGTGACCGGCGCGGAGCTGGTCGGCGGCCGCCTCGTCCTGACCAGCTACGCCGGCCAGCTGAACTCGCTCGACCCGACCACGGGTCGAGCGGCCGGCTGAGCCGATCCCCGCCACCGGAGCTTGGCCCGAGTGTGGACGCCGGGTGGATAACCGCGCCGCCCGGGACGAAAGTGGTGGACAGACACGATTGACGCGCCGGCCGCAGCGCTCGTAGCGTTGTCCCCAGCCCGGAGGGGCCGAGCGACACTAACGGCCGCGATCGCATCAACGCCCACGTGTCGGGTAGGTTCCTCCGGGCCTTTCCATGCCCGCGACGCGATGCTCGAGGCGCCGTCGCCCGCGGCGTCAGCCTGCTTGACCCTCCCGGATCAGCGAGCAACGGTACGCTGACGCCCCCTCCTTCTCAACGACCTCGTCCTGGGATGCTGAGTACACGCCCGCGTTCAGCTTGAGGATAACGCCGCTATCACTCGTGGCTCCGCTCGATATCTCCCCGTCGACGTGAGCCCATGGGCGCATCTCCGCGACGTCCTCGGCAGCCCAGATGATCCCCATCCAGCCCGTCCTAATCTCGACACGCCCGAGCCACTGCGATTGAGTCCCCGGCCTGTTGAGGAGGCCGAGGCGCTGCGTGAGCGTCGGGGTAGAGCTCGGATACCACGCAAACTGAAGGGTGACCCGACCAGCTTGCCGCCACACCTCGACACTGCCGGTTGGGATCGTCCATGCGAACGCCGAGGCGCCGCCAAGTTCCACGGCGATGCCATTCGGCCTCGGATCGTCGGGGATCCGTTCGACGAGTCGCCCGTAGTCGTCGCCGGGGCCTAGAGCCCCGTGCCAGGTGACTAACAAGTCGGCGTCGCCAACGATGATGGGTCCACCCTCGGTTGACACAGACCCGACGAACTCGGTCGCCGGCAAGGACAGCCTAGAGTCCATGGAGTCGTTTCATCCTAGTCGAGTAACGTGCCATGAGGGCCCCCTGGACGGCCTGCGAATGGGCGGTCGCGGCCCGCCCGCTCTGTGGGTTGCTCGCCCACGCCAGGCGTTCGCGTTGCGTGAGATTGAACCCGGGGAGCCGCCCACCGCCGGGTCCCTCGTAGTAGTGCTGCACGAGCGGCGGGCTGTGATCGAACGACGCCGGGGCCACAGAGTTCGACTGCGCCGTAGTCGGCGTGTAACCGTAGTGCCCTGTTCGATTGTAGGGTTCCCGCGCCCACAGAGTGAGGTTGTAGGGAGCTTCGCCAGGCGGGAGGTGCTCTGCACCGCCCACGATCGAGCCTCGACTCGATCCACCGCCCCGGATTGCTGCACCCAGCCTCCCACGGAATCCTTCCGCCGCGGTGAGGACCGAGCGACCGGCACCAACCGCCGCCCGACCAGCGCCGAGCACGGCGCGGCCGGCTCCGCCCAGTGCAGATCGCCCGAGCCCCACCGTGGCTCGCGCTGCCGCCGATGCCGCCCCGGTTAGTCCGGCGCCTGCGCGAAGCGCGCTGAAGGCTGCGCCGCCGGCGACGGTCGCGGCCACTCCCACGGCGGTCTCGCCGGCCATCGTGCCGAGGGTGTGGAAATCACCGGTGTCCCAGGCGGTCTTGACCGAGGTGACCGCTCCCTTGACGCCCTCCCAGGCCCCCGTGCCCACGGTCTTCGCGACTCCGCCCAGCGTCCCGAGCGCGTCGTGCGAGAGATCGTTGCCGAAGCTCGTGAGGGCCGTCCCGGCCGCACCGAGCGCGGCATCCCGACAGCCGGCGTCGATCGCGCAGCCGCCGGCCCCGACGAGCGCCTGACCGGTTCCGACGACGGCGTTCGCCGCGCCCTCGACGAAGCCCGAGCCAAACTCGCCAACGTTGTTGACGACGTCGCCGACGAAGGCTCCGGGGTCGAAGTCGATGCAGATGCCCCAGCAGTGGCCGTCGGGATCGACCAATGTCGCCGGGTTGCCGGCGGCATACAGGTAGCGGTTGAAGGTCAGGGGGTTGAGGGCACTTCCGGCCAGATCGTCCGGGCTGGTGAAGGTCCCGAGGTCGGGGACATACGGCCGGAAGCCGAAGTCGAGAATATCGGTGTCGGCGGCCCCGGCGAGATCGAGCCGGCCCTGGTAGCCCCACGGCATCGGCAGGCCCCCGGTATCGGCGTCGACCACTTCGCCGTAGGGGTCGTAGCGGACGGCGTCGCTGACGGCCGCGCCCGTGGCGGTGGCATAGCCGGCGATGTCGCCGTGGAGGTCCGAGAGGGTCCAGCCGAAGCCGCCGGAGCTCGTCGTGACCGCGAGCCGGGCACCGGTGGCGTCGACGACCGAGCGGACCGAGGCCCCGGTGCTCGGGGTGATCTTGGTGATCGCCGGGCTCTCGCCGGCGTAGGCGTAGGTCTCGGTGACGCCGGATTCGACCCTCGTCCGGTGGCGGCCGAGGGCGTCGAAGGCGAGGGTCACCGCCGACCCTGTGGCCGGGGTGATGCCCGTCAGCCGATCGGCGAGGTCGTAGGCGTAGGTCGTCTGGCGAACAGGCAGGCTCGTCGTGTTCGAGGCCGAGCTCGACTGGGCGCTGGCGTTGCCCGAGCCGTCAACCGCGGCGACGGTGTAGGCATGGGCGGACCCGCCGGCGAGGCCCGTGTCGGCGAAGCTCGTGGTGCCGACCGGGACCGTGCCGATCTGGAGCCCGTCGCGGTAGACGCGGTAGCCCTGGACCCCGACGTTGTCGGTCGAGGCGGTCCAGGCGAGGTTCAGCTGCTTCGAGGTCGCGACGCTGACGGCCAGACCGGTCGGGACCGATGGGGCGGTCGTGTCGCTGCCGCCGTTGCCGTTCTGGGTCGTGGTCTGCGATGCGCTGCTCGAGGCCGAGGCGTTGGCCGCGGCATCGACGGCTTTCACCGTGTAGGCGTAGGTCGTGCCGGGACTGAGGCTGAAGTCGCTCCAGGCCGTGGCGCTCCCGGCGACGGTCGCGACGAGGACGGCGTCGCGGTAGATGGCGTAGGACGTGACCCCGACGTTGTCGGTGCTCGCCGACCAGGCGAGATCGGCCCGGGTCCGGCCGTTGGCGGTGGCGACGAGGTTCGTCGGCGTCGAGGGCGCCGTCGGGTCGGCCGCGACGGGGGTCGGGACGACGGACGTCGTGAGGTTGCCGTAGGCATCGGCCACGTACGGCGCGGTGTAGCCATCGACGGAGAGGGTCCGGAGGACGCCCGTCCGGTGGTACAGGGTCGTCGAGAGCTGGCCGGCCTCGGTCTGGGTGACGCGGTTGGAGTTGGCGTCGTAGGTGTACGCCTTGGTCTCGCCGGAATCGGCGAGGGTCGTCGAGGTCACCCGTCGGAGGGCGTCGAGCTCGAAGCTCTGGGTGCCCGAGCCGGCGTCGCCGTCGATGCCGCTGAGGGTCTGGGTCTCGGACGTGACGCTGCCGTTGGCGTCGTAGGTCCGCTCGAAGACCGCGAGCTCGGCCGCGCCGCTCATCTCGGCCAGCTCGATCGGGCGCTTGGCGCCGTCGTAGCTGAGGGTGCCGCTGTTGGAGCCCGTCGGCCAGGAGCGTGAATCGAGGAGGCCGTCGAGCCGCCAGGCGTAGGTGACCGACCCGGTCATGAGGGGGCTCGTCGTGCTGATGAGGTTGCCCCGGAGGTCGTAGCCAAACGCCAGGGCCGTGGCGCTGATGTCGTGGTCCTTGCGGGTCGCGGGTGAGCCGTCGGGGTTGTAGGTCGTCGTCGTGACGTCGGTGGCGCCGCGGTTGATCTCGGTCTCGCGCCCGAGCGTGTCAAACACGAAGGTGAGCGAATCGGACGCCGTGCCGGAGCCGTCGAGGTAGGTCGCGGTGGCGGTCCGCTGGCCGGCCCCGTCGAACGTCGTCGTCGTCCGGATCTTGGGGCTGGCGGTCCCGGCCCCCGCATAGACGATCGACTGGGTCGTCCGGCCGAGATCGTCGTAGGTCAGTTCGGTGTGGCGGAGCGGCGACGTGCAGCCACCGGTCCCGGTCGCCTCGCAGACCGACGTCAGGCGGGCGCCGCCCGAGGCCGTGTCGTAGACGGTCGTGGTCGTGACGAGGTCCGTGCCGACGTTGTCGGGAGGGGTGTCGGTGGCGACGTGACCGGCCGCGTCGTACGTGTAGCGCCAGCCGTAGGTCAGCCCGGCGCCCGTGGCGGGGTTGCAGCCATCGGCCTGGACTTGGGCCGCGGCGCAGATGACGGTGATCTCGCCGCGGTCGTTGTAGCCGACCTTGGAGCTGACGTTGTCGGTCGCGGTGACGAGCAGGCCGACGCCGTCCCAGTTCAGGGTCGTGGCGAGGAGATGGCCGGTTCGATCGAAGGCGTAGTGGGTCGCCACGCCGCTCGGGTCGGTCTCGTCGATGAGGTCGCCGAGGGCGTCGTACGCCTTCTGGGTCGTGAGGTTCGTGTCCTGCGAGGCCGCGACGCCGGCGATCTTGTTCACCGTGACCGACGTCAGGCGGCCGGCGCTGTCATAGGCGGACGCCGTGACCTGGGGCGGCTCCCCTGCGTGGCCCGGCGCCGCGACGGTGGCGACGACCTGGCCGGCGGCATCGTAGGCCGTGATCGTCGGGGCGTGACGGGTCGGCGTCGTCGTATCCCAGACCTGGAAGTCATCGACATCGACGGTGTTGGCTGCGAACTCCTCGCGGTTGCCGCGGAAGGCCAGGACGACGCCTGATGCATAGTCGGAGGTCGGGGTCCAGCTCACCTCGAGGCGCTGCCAGGTCCCATCGGACACGGCCGACACGCCGCCGTACAGGCCCGAAGCCGGATAGCCGAGATAGAGCGCCCAGTCCTGGCCGGTCGTCGCGCCCTTGGCCCAGACGACGGCCTTGTATGTCCGGCCGGCCTTGAACGTGCCGGCCAGCGCGAGGCTGATCCCCTGGTTCTTCGTCGCTGCGCTCGTCACGATCCGGCGCGACTTCGACCCGGTCGCCGCCGCCGTCGAGGACGAAACGGTCGCACCGGTCGCGATGAAGAAGTTCGAACCGGTGCCGAATCCCTCGGCCGTCCCCGATTCGAAGGGCGTCAGGACGAACTGCGCCGTCCCGGTTGTGTCGTAGTCGGTGATCGTCGCGGTCTGGCGGCCGGCGCCGTCGTAGAGGCGCTTGGTCCAGCCGACCTGGGTGTCCGACCAGCCCGACGCGCCCGGGCGGCTCGTCCGG
>MGOD01000073.1:38181-45645 GCA_001795245.1 Chloroflexi bacterium RBG_16_70_13 | reverse complement strand
GAGGGCCGCGAGGCGGTCCACGAGGCCGAGGAGCGCGACATCGCCCGGGTCGGTCGGCAGGGGCGGCGGCATCGGGTCGGCCTCGACGCCGGCCGCGGTGGCCTGCGGGTCTCGGTCTCGCGTCTCGGCGCCGTCGGTCATCCGTCCCACCGCCGGAAGACGAGGGCGGCGTTCTGGCCGCCGAACCCGAACGAGTTGTTGAGCGCCACCCGGAGAGCGCGGCGGGAGGCCCGGTTCGGGGTCAGGTCCAGCCCCGCCCCTGCGGGATCGGGTCGATCCAGGTTGATCGTGGGCGGGATCGTACCGGTCCGGAGGGCCTGGATGACGGCGATCGATTCGAGCGCGCCGGCGGCCCCCAGGGTGTGCCCGAGCATCGACTTGTTGGCCGTCACCGCGACCCGCGGTGCGTGCTCGCCGAAGATCGAGCGGATGGCCTGGAGCTCGGCCTTGTCGCCCTCGGGCGTCGAGGTCGCGTGGGCGTTCACGTGGTCGACGTCAGCCGGCCGGAGGCCGGCCTTCTCGATCGCCCGCCGGGCGGCCCTGACCGCGCCGATGCCACCGGGCGCCGGCAGGGTGATGTGCGAGGCGTCGGCGGTCGCGCCATAGCCGACGACCTCGGCCAGCGGCTCGGCCCCGCGTGCCTCGGCATGGTCGAGGGCCTCGAGGACGAGGATCCCGGCCCCCTCCCCGATGACGAAGCCGTCGCGCTCCTCATCGAACGGTCGGGAGGCTCGCGCCGGGTCGTCGTTCCGGGTTGAGAGCGCCTTCATCGAGGCGAAGCCGCCGACGACGGCCTCGTGGATCCCGGCCTCCACGCCGCCGGCGAGCATGACGTCGGCGTCGCCCCGCCGGATCGTCTCCCAGGCCTCGCCGATCGCGTGGGCGCCCGTGGCGCAGGCCGAAACCGTCGCCCAGTTGGGCCCCAACGGCCCGAACTGGATCGCGACCTGGCCGGCACCGACGTTGGCGATACCCATCGGGATGAAGAACGGACTGATCCGGTCGGGCCCGCGCTCGGCCATGACGAGGACGTTGTCGAACAGCGTCGCGACCCCGCCCAGCCCGGAGCCCAGGATCACCCCCGTCCGCTCGGCCAGCTGGCCCTCCATCCGCCCAGGGAATCCGGCCTGGTCGAGAGCCTCGCGCGCGACGACGAGACCGAACTGGATGTAGCGGTCGGTCCGCCGCATGTCCTTGCGGTCGAGGACGGCGCTCGGATCGAAGTCCTGGACCTCGGCCGCAATCCGGACGTCGAGGCGGGACGGGTCGAAGCGCTCGATCGTCCGGATGCCGGAGCGCCCCGCGACGAGGCCGTCCCAGGTCGAGGCGACGTTGTTGCCAAGCGCCGAGAGAGCACCCATGCCGGTCACGACGACGCGAGGCCGAGCCCCACTCGTTTCCGTCATCGCACCAGCTTGCCCGTGCGGACCGTGGCTGCGCGGTAGACGTCGCCCGGCAGGCCGCGGGCCGAGATCGCGTTGGCCACCGCGAGCGCGTCGAACTCGGTTCGCCGGATCTCGGCTGTCACCGTCTCGCCTTCGAGGGTCACCAGCGCCCACGACGCGGTCGGGTCGCCGTCGAAGACGTAGCCCGCACTGCCGTCGTTGACGATCTGCTTCCAGCCGAAGTCGCGGACTTCGGGCAGGTGGGTGTGGCCGCAGCAGATGATCCGGGCGTCGGTCCGCGACAGGCGCTCCAGGGTGACGCTGGCATCGAGGTCCTGGTCAAAGCCGGCGGTCTGCGAGCCGGGCGAGGCATGGGTTGCCAGGATGAGCGTGTCCTCGAGTCGGAGCCGGCGCTCGGCCGGCAGGCGGCGGAGCCAGTCGAGCCGCTCGTCGTCGAGCGCGTCGTGAGCCCACTCGGCGGCGTAGCGCAGGGCGTCGGGAACGCCCTCGGCGTACCACGGGAAGGCCGCAGCGTAGTCGAAGTCGGCGACCGCCACGTCAGTGTTGCCCTGGACGATCACCGCCCCGTCGGTCTCCATCGCCCGCAGGGCGTCGATCGTCGCCCCCGGCTCGGGCCCGTTGAGGACGTGGTCGCCGGCGACGAGGATGGCGTCCGGCTTCTCCTTCTTGATCGCCTTTCGGACGGCCTCGAGCGCGACAACATTCCCGTGGACATCGGAGAGGACCGCGATCTTCGCGCTCATTCGGTAGCGCCCGCTCGATCAGCGCCCGGCAGCGGCCTCTGGCCGGCCATGATGCTGGTGGCATCAACTCTGGCCCATCGGGCGCAATAGGCTGCGCCGCTGCCAGCCTGGCCCCTCGGGACTCGGGCGTCGGGAACGTGAGATCGACCGACGACCCGGTCGGGCTCGGGCACCCGAGGCCCGTATCGCGCCGCCCGCAGCCCCGGATCTGATGCTGGCAGCAGCACGGCCGCCGGCAAGAGTGGCCAGGGCGTGCCCGCCGGGACGAGCAGCGTCATCGCAGGACGCCTTCCGGGGGGATGACGAAGCTCAGCGTGGCCTCGCAGGCCACCTCGCCGTCGACCGACGCGACGCCGCGGCCACGCCCGAAGCGCGACCCCAGCTTCTCCATCGTGACCTCGAGGCGAAGGACGTCGCCGGGGACGACGATCCGCTTGAAGCGGGTCTCGTCGATGGCGGCGAAGAGCCCGATCCGATCGCCGAAGCCGGGCTGCTTGGCGACGTAGACGGCCATCGTCTGGGCGAGGGCCTCGACCTGGAGGACGCCCGGCAGGACCGGCAGGCCCGGGAAGTGGCCCTGGGCCCAGAACTCAGTCGCCGTGATCCCCTTGATCCCGACGATCCGCTTCGCCTCGGCGTCGTATTCCACGATCCGGTCGACCATGAGCATCGGCCAGCGATGCGGGATGAGCGCCTCGATCTCGCGGGTCGTATGGATCGTCTCGGTCACGGGCAGGCTCCGATTCTGGGAGAGGGTGCTGATCACAGGGCTCAGGTCCGGGCGGCGGCCGCCAGGAAGGCGGCGCTCCCGATCCGGTCGAGGAGGTTCGTGGTCATCCGGCCGTCGAGGAAGGTCTGATTCGCCAGGAGTGCCTTGTGGATCTCCACGTTCGTCGTGAGGCCGTCCACGACCAGCTCGTCGAGGGCCGCCCGGCCGCGCTGGATGGCCGTCGCCCGGTCCGGGCCCCAGACGATGAGCTTGCCGAGGAGCGAGTCGTAGAACGGCGGGACCTCGTAGCCGGGGTAGAGGTGGGTGTCCATCCGGATGCCCGGGCCGCCGGGCATATGGAAGGCCTCGACGACCCCGGCCCCCGGGCGGAACTCGTGAGCCGGGTCCTCGGCGTTGATCCGGAACTCCATGGCGTGTCCCCGGAGCTGGACGTCGGCCTGGCTGAAGCCGAGCGGCTCTCCGGCCGCGATCCGGATCTGGGTGGCGACGAGATCGATGCCCGTCAACATCTCGGTCACCGGGTGCTCCACCTGGATCCGGCAGTTGATCTCGATGAAGTAGAAGTCGCCGGCGCCGTCGACGAGGAACTCGAGCGTCCCGACGTTCTCGTAACCCGCGGCGACGACGGCCCGGATTGCCCGCTCCGAGAGGTCCGCCCGGGCGGCCGGTGAGAGGGCCGGGGTCGGCGCCTCCTCGAGGATCTTCTGGTGCCGGCGCTGGACGGAGCAGTCCCGCTCGCCAAGGTGGACGCCGTGGCCGTAGCGATCGACGGCGACCTGGACCTCGACGTGGCGGTTGTCCTCCAGCCACTTCTCGAGGTAGAGCGAATCGTCGCCGAAGGCCGAGCGCGCCTCGGACCGACAGACCTTGATCGCCGAGTCCAGCTCGCGCGGCGTGCGGACCATCCGCATGCCCTTGCCGCCACCGCCGGCCGAGGGCTTGATGAGGACCGGATAGCCGATCCTCGCGGCCTCGGCGAGGGCGTGCTCGTCGTCCCGGAGCATGCCGTCCGAGCCGGGGATCGTCGGCAGGCCGTAGCTGCCGAGCAGCCGCCGCGTGCCCTCCTTGCTCGCAAACCGGTCGAGGACGGGCGGGGGCGGGCCGATGAACGTCAGGTCGTGGGCGCCGACGACCTCGGCGAAGGTCTCGTCCTCGGACAGGAAGCCGTAGCCGGGGTGGATCGCATCGCAGCCGGTCACGATCGCGGCCGAGATGACCGCCGGTGCGGACAGATACGAGCGCCGGGCGTCCGCGGGGCCGATGCAGATCGCCTCGTCCGCGAGCTGAACCGGGAGGCTGTCCCGGTCGGCTTCGCTGTAGGCCACGACGGCTTGCACGCCGAGGGTCCGGCAGGCGCGCAGGATCCGAAGGGCGATCTCGCCGCGGTTGGCGATGAGGATCTTGCGGAACATCGCTCAGCGGCCCTCGGCCCCGACCGCAGACTCGAGGTGGACGAGCTCCTGGCCGTACTCCACGGCCGTGCCGGCGTCGACGATGACGCCGACCACGATCCCGTCGACCGGCGCCACGACCTCCTGGGGCACGCCGAGCATGTCGACCACGCCGAGCCGGTCGCCGGCCCGGACACGCGTCCCCGCGACGGCCTTGGAACCGGGCTGGAAGACGCCCACGGCCGGCGACGTCGCGATCTGGGCCTGGGCGTCCGCCGAGGCCGCCGATCCTCCGATCGCGAGCGCGCCGGCGCCCAGCCTGCGGTCGCCGGCCGTCGCCGCCTCGCCGCCCAGGCCCGGCCCGACGGGGGCGAGGCCGGGGCCGCCGCTGCCGTTCGTGGCCTCCGCCGTTGCGCTCGCTATGGCCCGCGTCGACCGGTGCGGCTCCGGGCTGGCCGGCGCGTGACCATGCAGCTCGTGGCCGGGATGGGCTCGTGACGGCCGATCCGTGGCCCTCCGGCCGTACGAGGCGCCACCGCCCGGCGGCCGCCGCAGCCGGACCTTCCAGTCGCCCTCCCGAACCTCCAGCTCGCCGACGTTCAACGTTCCGAGCTTGGCGATGAGGGCCGGCACGAGGGTGCCGGCCAGGCGATCGATGCCGGCGTGGTCCGCCGCCCGTGCTGCGTCGCCCCGCGGGTCGGGGCGGGCGTCGACGGCGGCGTCGGGGCGGGCCTCGCCGGGGTCGTCCGGCCTGGCGTCGCCGCGCGGGGGGCGGCGGGGGGCGTCGCGATCGTCCGGCACGCCTCAGACCTCCTCGCGGGCGGGGGGCTCGTCGCGGCGCGACGTCCCCGGGATCGGGTTCCCGCCCGACCAGCGGGTCGGATCGAGCAGGTCGCGCAGCCGGTCGCCCAGCCCCCGTGTGGGAGTCGGCGCGACCGCCGGCGCGGCGACCTCAGTGTAGGCGCCGAGGACCCGGTAGCGCCGGTAGCGGGCCTCCACGAGCTCGTCTGCCGGCACGCGCCCGAGCCGCTCCAGCTCGCCGACGATGATCGGCCGCAGGCGCCGGGCCGTCTCGGCAGGGTCGGCGTGAGCGCCCTCGCCGGGCTCGGGGACGACGATGTCGACGACGCCAAGGGCCAGCTGGTCGTCGGCCGTCATCCGCATCGCCAGGGCCGCTGTCGCCGCCTCGTCCGCCGTGCGCCAAAGGATCGAGGCGCAGCCCTCCGGGCTGATGACGGAGTAGACGGCGTTCTCGAGGGCGATGACGACGTCGCCGACGGCGATCGCGAGCGCGCCACCGGAGCCGCCCTCGCCGGTGATGACCGCGACGATCGGCGTCCGGAGGCGGCTCATCAGCCCGATCGAGCGGGCGATCGCGTCGGCGATCCCGCGCTCCTCCGATTCGGGGCCGGGGTGGGCGCCCGGGACGTCGACGAAGCTCACGATCGGGAGGCCGAGTCGCTCGGCCAGGTCCATCACCCGCATCGCCTTCCGGTAGCCCTCCGGGTGGGGCATCCCGAAGTTGCGCCGGATGTTCTCCTCGGTGTCGGCGCCCTTCTGCTGGCCGACGAACGCGATCCGGTGGCCGTCGAGCCGGGCGAACCCCGCCACGATCGCCGCATCGTCGCCGAAGCCGCGATCGCCATGCAGCTCCACGATCTCGTCGGCCATCTCGCCGAGGAGCTCGAGCGTCCTCGGGCGACGGAGGTTCCGGGCCAGCTGGACCCGGTTCCAGACGGCGGTCCGGGCATCGAGCGGGGCGTCTGGCGGCGCCTCCCGGTTGCGCCCGAGCAGGCGGTCAACCATCGGACGCCTCGCGTGAGGGACGGGCCGGCACCGGCTCGCCCGGCCCATCGACGTCGGCCTTGACCGAGTCCGTCGCCACTCGCGCTCCATCCCCCGTGGTCTCGCGATCAGGCTCCGGCGCCGCCGGTTCCGCCGCCGGTTCCGCGCGCTCCGCCGACGCCGCCGGTTCGGCCGACGCCAGGTCCGGAACAACCCTCTCGGCGAGCGACGACAGGAACCCGAGCGGATCGAAGGCCGGGCGGGCGTCAGCCGGCGCCGCGTCGGCGGCGACCTCCGCGGGCGCCAGGTAGCGCAGGAGGAGGGCGACCTCGTGGCGAAGCTCGCGGCGGTGGACGACGCGATCCACGAAACCGTGATCGTAGAGAAACTCGGCCCGCTGGAAGCCGGCCGGCAGCTCCTGGGCGATCGTCCCGGCCGTGACTCGTGCCCCGGCGAAGCCGATGAGGGCGTTGGGCTCGGCGAGGTTGACGTCGCCGAGGACCGCGTACGACGCGAAGACGCCGCCGGTCGTCGGGTCGCTCATGATCGACAGATAGGGCACCCGCGCAGCCTTGAGCCGCTCCAGGGCGGCGCAGGTCTTGGCCAGCTGCATGAGGGCGAGCGTCCCCTCCTGCATCCGCGCCCCGCCCGACGCCGAGACGACGATCAGCGGGAGTCGCTCGGCGAGGGCCTGCTCGGCGGCCCGGGTCACCTTCTCGCCGACGACCGCGCCCATCGAGCCACCCATGAACCCGAAGTCCATGACACAGATGGAGACGCGCCGGCCCTCGATCGTCCCGACGCCCCGGATCGCGGCATCCCGGAGACCGGTGGCCAGCTGTGCCGCCGCGAGGCGGTCCGGATACGGCTTCTGGTCCACGAAGCCCAGCGGGTCCAGGCTTTGGAGCCCGGCGTCGAGCTCCCGGAAGCTGTCGCGATCGAGGAGGCTGTCAAGGCGGGCCTGGGCGCTGAGCCGGAAGTGGTGGCCGCAGTTGGGGCAGACGCGGTCGGCCTTGTCGAGCTGCTTGTTGAAGAGCATCTCCGAGCAGGACGGGCACTTCGTCCAGAGGTCCGGCGGATAGGCGTCCTTGCGGGGCCGGAACGATGGCAGCTTGATCGGCACGGCTCCCCTCCCTACACCGGCCGGCCGCGCAGCGCGTGCGCGGCGCGGGCTGCCCGACCCATCGGCGAGGCACCTCGCGAGCGGCGCCAGGCGACGAATGCGGCGCCCGCCAGGCTCAGCGCCGACGCCGCCACCGCACCGCGAATGAGGAACGGCCGGCTGGCGAGGAGGGCGATGTCGTCGCCGTCCTCGTCGAGCTCGTCGGCGAGGGGGTCGAAGCCCTCGGGCAGGCCGGGCGGATGGAGGGGGACGACGGTGACGCTGCCCTCGGCGCCGGCGGCCGCCG
>MGOD01000073.1:37113-38160 GCA_001795245.1 Chloroflexi bacterium RBG_16_70_13 | reverse complement strand
CCTCGGCAAGCCGGACGGCAAGGCGCTCCTCGAACCGGAATGATGGGTGGAACCGCGGCAGGTCCCGGGTGAGCCGCGCCGAGGCGAGGCGGACTGCCTCGTCGAGGGCCGCCCCCGCCGACCGCCCGCGACGCAGGCCTCGACCACCGCCCGGGCCGGTCCGATCTCCGGCCACGGACCAGGTCTCGCCCACGGCAAGCAGCGAATCGAGGTAGCGATCCGTGACCAGCGCCTCGACCTCGGCGACGTCCCGGCCGAGGAGCGTCATCGACCCTCGCCCCGGCCGCGGGCGCCGAGGTCCCGGGCCACCGTCCGGAGGGCCCGATGGATGAGCACCCGCACGGCACCCTCGGACCGGCCGAGGATGCCGGCGATCTCGGCCGTGCTCAGCTCGTCGACGAAGCGCAGGACGACGGCCCGCCGCCGATCGCCGGGCAGTCGCCCGACCGCGCGCCAGGCCGCCGCGGCCTCGTCGCGCCGGACGGCGTCGCCCTCGACGTCGAGGGGATCGGCGACGATCGCGGCGGTCGTCTCGTCGAGGGCCGTCGCCGGGTGGCGGCGGACCGCTCGGCGCTCGTTGGCGACGACGTTCCGGGCGATCCGGAAGAGCCAGACCTTGAACGTTGACGCGCCCTCGCCATCGGCCGGGCGTGCCCGCTCATCGAAGCGGTGGAGGTTGGCGAGGGCGGCGAGGAACGTCCGCTCGGTGACGTCCTCGGCCGCGTGATGGTCGCCGAGCTCGTAGTAAGCGTAGCTGTACACCGGGGCCAGGTACCGCCGATAGAGGGCCTCGAACCGCTCCGGGTCGCGCCGTGCCGCCTCGACGAGGTGGCGATCGCGATCCAGGTGGGCGATCCGGGGGGCGACATCCTCCGCCGCTCCCGATCTCCAGAACACCGCGCGAGCCATCGCGTTACACCGAACCCGAGGCCGGCAGGCGGAGGTGGCCGATCTCGCCGGCCAGGACGGCCCGCTCGGCTCCCCCACCCGCCCGGTCGAGCTCCTCGACCAGGAGGGCGCCGGAGGCACCGTCGACGCCCGTCGCCC
>MGOD01000073.1:33782-37087 GCA_001795245.1 Chloroflexi bacterium RBG_16_70_13 | reverse complement strand
CCCCTCGAGCCGGACGATCCGGCCGGTCGTGACCTGGCGCTCTGCCCAGCCGGCGACATCGAAGCGCCCGCCCCGGAGCGACTCGAGGCGGGTCTCGAGACGGGCGAGGAACTCGTCGAGGAGGGCGTCGCGATCGATCGGCCGGCCGCCCGACGCCTCGCGGAGCGACGTCATCGAGTCGCGGAGCGCCCCGGGAAACGCGCTCGCCGGCCAGTCGGCGTTCACGCCGATTCCCACGACCGCCCGCGGATCGTCCGTGCCGAGACCCTCGGTCTCGCCGAGGATGCCGGCCAGCTTCCGGATCTCGAGCGGGGTCGCGAGCCGTTCCCGGACCTCGGCAGCGGCGGCTTCGGGATCGGCGACCTCGGGATCGGCGACCTCGGGATCAGCGACCTCGGGATCAGCGGCGAGCGACGCGCCCGGCCCGGCGGTCACGATCACGAGGTCGTTGGGCCACTTCAGGCGGATCGTGCCGGTCGGGAGTCCGGCCGCGTCCTCGGCGGCATCGGCCATCGCCAGGGCCACGATCGCCGCCAGCCGCCAGGCCCGGTCGGGCGCGAGGTACCACGGTCGGAACCCGAGCGACACGAGGAGCGCCGCGCCGGGCGGTGCCGTCCAGCTCCGGCCCTCGCGACCGCGACCGGCCGCCTGCTCGTCCGCAACGGCGACCGTCACCTCGTCGACCCCGGCTGCCAGCCAGTCGCGGACGACGTCGTTCGTCGACCCGACGCGCTCGAAGCGCTCGAGGTGGGCGAGGAAGGGCGGGGCCCCCGTCGGCATCGGCTGTTGGCTCGTGGTCCTCGTCAACCGGCCACCGTCAGCCGGCCGCCAGGCCGGTCGCAGGCGGCCCGGCGGCCGCCGGCCCGACGGCCGCGGCGTCGACGGCATCGGGCTTCGCCAGCTCGAAGGCGCCGTGCAGGGCCGACAGCGCCGTCGAGAGCTCCTCCTCGGCGATCATGCAGGTGATCCGAACCTCGGACGTCGAGATCATCTCGATGTTGACTCCCGCATCGGCCAGCGTTCCGAACATCCGGGCGGCGTAGCCCGGCGCGTTGTGGAGGCCGGCGCCCACGATCGAGACCTTCGCGACGGAGGCATCGGTCGTGATCTCCCGCGCGCCGAGCTCGCGGACCACGGCCTCGAGGACCCTCTTGGCCCTGCCCAGCTCCGCCCGGGGCACGGTGAACGACATGTCCGTCGTGCCGCCATGGCCGACGTTCTGGACGATCATGTCGACGTTGATGCCGGCCTCGGCCAGCGGCTCGAAGACGCTCCGCGCGACGCCCGGCCGGTCGGGTACGGCGACGAGGGTGACCTTGGCGACGTTCCGGTCGTGGGCCAGGCCGCGGACCTTGTTGCGTTGCTCCACGATCGGATCCTCCCTGATGAGCGTGCCCGGCGCGTCCTCGAACGAGCTCAGGACCTCGATGACGACGTCGTTGACCCAGCCGAGCTCGACCGCCCGGACCTGCATGACCTGGGCGCCCTGGTGGGCCAGCTCGAGCATCTCCTCGTAGCCGATGACGGGCAGCTGGCGGGCGCTCGGCACGACCCTGGGGTCGGCGGTGTAGATGCCCTTTACGTCGCTGAAGATCTGGCAGCGGTCGGCCTTGAGGGCCGCCGCCAGTGCGACCGCCGTCGTGTCCGAGCCACCCCGGCCGAGCGTGGTCATCTCGGCCTGGTCGGCGGCCGTCTCGCTCTGCCCCTGGAAGCCGGCCACGATGACGACGTTCCCGCGCTCCAGCTCCGCTCGAATCCGTCGTGGCTCGATGTTGGCGATCCTCGCCCGGCCGTAGCGGCCATCGGTTGTGATCCCGGCCTGCGGGCCGGTGAGGGAGATCGCCTCGACCCCCACCGCGTGGAGGGCCATCGAGAGGAGCGTCGCGCTCTGGTGCTCTCCAGTCGCGAGGAGCATGTCCAGCTCGCGGGCATCTGGCTCGTCGGTGATCGCGTGGGCCAGGGTCAGCAACTCGTCGGTGGCGTCGCCCATCGCCGAGACGACGACGACGAGGTCCGACCCGGCATCTCGCTCGCGGGCGATCCGTCGAGCGACGCGACGGATCCGGTCGGCGTTGGCCACGGACGAGCCACCGAACTTCTGGACGACGAGCGGGCGGTGCATCGGGCGGGCATTCTACCCGACCCCCGATCGGGCTCCGGGCGCTCGTACAGGCGCCGGGCGCTGGGAGGTCGTCGATCGAAGCGGCGCTGTCTTCTACGATTGAGCTCGACGATCCGACTTCGAAGGCCTGGGAGGTCCCCGCCATGTGCTTCGATGCCGACAGCCGGCCGCCGATCGGCCCGATCGCCGGCGGAGCCCTCGATTCCGGCCCGCTCGTCCTGACCGCCGAGGACGGCACCGAGTTCGACGCCTTCCGGGCGCTGGCGGCCGAGCCGACCGGCGCCGGGATCCTCATCCTGCCCGACGTGCGGGGGCTGCACGCGTACTACGAGGAGCTCGCCCTACGGTACGCCGAGCACGGCGTCGACGCGCTGGCGATCGACTACTTCGCAAGGACGGCCGGCCGGGGGAGCCGCGGCGCCGAGTTCGACTACCAGGCCCACGTCCCGCGCATGACCTGGGACAACGTCGGGGCCGACATCCGCACGGGCGTCGCAACCCTGCGCGACGCGCGCTGGGCCGGCGGTCGCGCGCCCACGAGTCTCTTCACGACCGGCTTCTGCATGGGCGGGCGCCTGGCCTTCGTGTCGGCGACCCTCGGGTTGGGGCTGGCCGGCGTCCTCGGATTCTACGGCTGGCCGACCGGGCCGCACCGCAACGGTTCGTCGGCGCCGGCCGAGGTGGCCTCGGCGATCGACTCGCCGGTCCTGGCGATCTGGGGCGGCGCCGACCGAGGCATCACCCGAGACGTCGTCGAGACGTTCGAGGCCGCCCTGCGCGCCGCCGGCGTCGAGCACCGATCGATCACCTACCCGGGCGCGCCGCACTCGTTCTTCGATCGGACCGCGACGGAGCACGCGGATGCGTCCGCGGCGGCCTGGCAGGAGGCGCTCGACTTCATCCGGACCCACACGGCATGACGGGAGGGCGCATGGCTGCGCCTTGCGCGTCGGCGTCGGCGGGCGCCGCGCCCTTCGGCGTAGCCGGCTCAGCTCTTGGCCAGCCGCCAGCCCACGATCAGGACGATGGCGATCCCGACCGCCGGCAACCATAGGCCCGGCAATACCGACTGGAACACGTCGAACACGCCCTGAACCGCGTCCCCGAAGGCCCGGACGACACCCCCGAACAGCCCAGTGATCGCCGAGGCGAGCGAATCGAACAGTCCCCCGATCCCTTCCAT
>MGOD01000073.1:30113-33527 GCA_001795245.1 Chloroflexi bacterium RBG_16_70_13 | reverse complement strand
GCCCAGGGCGCCGGCCGCCCGTGCGTCGGCGACCATCCGGGGCAGCTGCGGATACGCCGCCGCGCGATACGGCTCGTGGAGCCGGTCTTCGGTCAGGATCCGGAGGATGTCGCGTCGGCCTGTGGCCATGCCAGCGACCCCGATCGCCACCCGCCCGAGGTTCGCGACCGCGTCCTCGCGCGGCACCTTCGACGGCAGGACCCTGCGCATCTCGGCCGTCGAGAGGCGGAGGTCCGGGACGAAGATGACCGCCCGGATGCCGCGCGGGACGTCGAACCGGATCGCCTCGACCGCATCGCCGAGGGCCGCAGAGGCGACGAACCCGCCCAGGAGGACCGCGGCCGCGTTGTCCGGGTGGCCCTCGATCGCCGTCGCGAGGCGAAGCAGGTCGCCGGTCGAGAGGGCTTCGCCGAGGAGCGCATTCGCAGCCAGCAGGCCGCCGACGGTCGCCGCGGCGCTCGATCCCAGCCCGCGCGCGAGCGGAATCCGATTGACCATCTCGATCCGCCAGCTCGCGTTGTCGGGAAGGGAACCGTGCGCCGCGCGGATCGCCGCCTCGACCCCCTGGACGAAGCGGTTGCGGCTGTCGGCGGGAAGCTCGCCGGCGCCTTCGCCCTCGACCGAGAGCTCGATCGCCCCCCGCCCCCAGCTGCGGACCTCGAGGCCGATGCGGTTCGTGAGCTCGAGCGCCATGGCCAGGCAGTCGTAGCCGGCCCCGAGGTTGGCGGTCGTCGCCGGGACCTCCACGGCGACCCGCCGACCGTCGAGCTCGGCGAGCCAACTGGTCACCAAGCCAGGGTCCGCCTGACGCCGACGACGGTCGCGACGGATTCCATGATCTCGCCTCCTGCCTGCGCCTCCGCGGTGGCGGGGTCCTTGAGCCCATTCCCGGTGAGCACGGCCACGGCAAGGGCCTCGGGGCCGAGCTCGCCGGCCCGGGCCAGCTTCGCGACGCCGGCCAGGCTCGCCGCCGACGACGGCTCGCAGAAGATGCCCTCCAGTCGCGCGACGTCGCGATACGCGGCGAGGATCTCGTCGTCGGTGACGGCCTCGATCCGGCCGCCCGACTCGTCGCGGGCCGCGACCGCCATCGACCACGACGCCGGGTTGCCGATCCGGATCGCGGTTGCCACGGTCTCCGGGTGCTCAACCGGCGCGCCGCGGACGATGGGCGCCGCCCCGGCCGCCTGGAAGCCGAGCATCCGGGGTCGCCGCTCGATGATGCCGGCCATCGCGTAGTCGGTGAAGCCGGCCCAGTAGGCGCTGATGTTGCCGGCGTTGCCGACCGGGATGGCGAGGACATCGGGCGCTCGCCCGAGGTCGTCGCAGATCTCGAAGGCCGCCGTCTTCTGGCCGGCGATGCGGTGCGGGTTGACCGAGTTGACGAGGGTGATCGGGTGGTCATCCCGGGCCGCGAGCTCGCGGACGATCGCGAGCGCCCGGTCGAAGTTGTCGTCGATGGCCACGACCCTGGCCCCGGCGACGAGCGCCTGGAGGAGCTTGCCGAGCGCGATCGCACCCTTCGGCAGGACGACGACGACCTCGAGGCCGGCCGCAGCCCCGTATGCGGCGGCCGAGGCCGACGTGTTGCCGGTCGAGGCGCAGATGATCGAGCGCGCCCCGGCCTCGAGGGCCTTGGCGACGGCGACGACCATGCCCCGGTCCTTGAACGAGCCCGTCGGGTTCGTGCCCTCGACCTTGGCGTGCAGGTTCGCGAGGCCGATCCGCTCGCCGAAGCGCCGGAGATGGACCAGCGGCGTCGAGCCCTCCCCCAGCGACAGCGCCGGGGTGGCCTCGGTGACCGGCAACCAGCGCCGGTAGCGGTCGATGAGCCTAGGGCGCGGGTCGCCGCCGTCAAGGGTCATCGGAGGACCGGGTAGCGAAGGCCGGAGGGGCCCTCGAAGGTCTCTGACGAGACCGGACGGGAGGCCCGGAGCAGGCGGGGCACCGACGGGTGTCCGGCCCAGGTGCTGCCGACCCCGCGGGCGATCGCGATGAGATCGCCGAGGACCGCCGACGACGTGGCCGGCCCGCCGGCCCCGGGGCCGGCGAAGGCGACCCGGCCGACAGGCTCGCCATCCACCTCGATCCGGTTCAGGACGCCGTCGGTCCGGCCGAGCGGCGTGTCAAACGCGACCGCGGTCGGCAGCACCCCGGCGAGGACGGTGTCGCCGTCCCGCGAGGCCGTCGCGATGAGCTTGATGGCCAGTCCCTGCGCGGCCGCGGCCGTGATGTCTTCGATCGTCACGCCGGTGATGCCGAGGGGTCCATGACCTCCGGCTACGAGCTCGGGGGCCCGCGTGATGGTCCGCACGTCGAGCCACTGGCCGAACGCCTGGCGGGCGAGCACGGCGAGCTTGTTGGCCGCGTCCTCGCCCTCGACGTCGCCGCGCGGGTCCGCCTCCGCGTAGCCGGCGCGCTGGGCGTCGGCGAGGACGTCGGAGTAGGCACGGCCCTCGGCCGACATCGCGGTCAGGATGAAGTTCGTCGTGCCGTTGACGATCCCGCGGACGGCATCGATCCGATTGGCGGCAAGGTCGAGCGCCAGGGCACCGAGGACCGGGGTACCACCGCCGACGGCGGCCTCGAATCGGAGGGCGGCACCCGTCCGCCGGGCCGTCGTCTCGAGGTCGAGGCCATGGTGAGCGAGGACGTGCTTGTTGGCGGTGACGACCGACTTCCCGGTCGAGAGCGCGCCGTGCATGAGGGTCCGGGCCGGCTCGTCGCCGCCCATCACCTCGACCACGATGTCGACGTCCGGATCCGCCACGAGGTGCGCCGGCGCGTCGGTCAGGAGCGCCTCCGGGATCCCGCCCCTGACCGACTTCGCGACGTCGCGCACGGCGACGCCCGCGAGCTCAAGGATCGCCCCGTCCGCGGAGCGGAGGGCATCGCCGCGATCGAGGAATGCCCGGACCACCTCCCGGCCCACGGTCCCGGCCCCCAGCACGGCGACGCGCAGCGGCGCGGTCAAGGGAGGATCGGGTCGGCGCGGTGCGTCATCCGGGAATGGTAGCGGCCGCGAAGGCTCAGCCGACGGGTCCACCGAGGAGGAGCCCGATGAGGTAGCCGGCGAGCGCCGAGACGAGCCCGATCGTGACCATCTCGAGGGCGGCCCGGAGCTTGCGGCCGCCCGTCGTGTGCGCGCGTTCGAAACCCGCGAGGGCCAGGACGGTCGCGCCGGCCACGAGCGCGACCGACGGGGCGACGGAGATCGGGAGGAGGATGAACGGCAAGAGCGGCACCGCCGAGCCGAGGGCCGTGGACACGCCGACGACGGCCGCGGCGCGAACGGGGCGCGTCTCGCGGACCGGCGCGAGCGTCGAGCGCATGAGCTCCACCTGGTCGCGCCACACGCTCGCCTCCGCCTCGGCCTCGTGGGCCACGAGCGCCACGACGCTCTCCGGCAGCCCG
>MGOD01000073.1:29802-30075 GCA_001795245.1 Chloroflexi bacterium RBG_16_70_13 | reverse complement strand
CGGCGTCGCGGGCCCGGGCCAGCCCCTCGCGCCGCTCGTCAAGGGCGTGGCGGAGGGTCACCCCGAGCTGCCGCTCCGCCCCCGACGCGGTGAAGGCCACGCCGGCCATGGCGATCGACTCCGCGCGGAGCGCGGCGAGGCCGGCCGTGACGACGACGCGGGTCGAGCCGGTTGCGACGGCCATCCCGAGGACGAGGCCAAGGACGTTGACCAGGCCGTCCTGCCCGCCGAGGATGACGTCGCGGATGAGCGCGGCGCCGCGGGCGCCGCGCG
>MGOD01000073.1:26243-29710 GCA_001795245.1 Chloroflexi bacterium RBG_16_70_13 | reverse complement strand
GACGGCACGACGGCCATGGTCCAATCGTCGGCGTCGAGCGCCCGCCCGCCAGTTGCCGAGCGGCCCGGGGCCGTGGGCCATCCGGCCCCATGGCGTCGGCTACACTCGGCCGACGATGACGAGCCCGGCCCAGCCCTCGACCGCGCCGGCCCCCGCCGAGGCCGTCGCGGCCGCCGCCACGTCGATGCGGACCTTCAGCGGGATCCAGCCGTCGGGCGTCGCCCACCTTGGCAACGACCTCGGGGCGATCCGCAACTACGTCCGCCTCCAGGACGAGTACGAGGCGATCTACTGCATCGTCGACTACCACGCCCTGACGAGCACCCACGACCCCGAGGTCCTCCGCGCCCGCACCCGGGACATGGCGGCCTCGCTCCTGGCCCTCGGCCTCGACCCGGAGCGCTGCACGCTCTTCGTCCAGAGCCACCGACCGGAGCACACCGAGCTGGCCTGGCTCCTCGCGACGGTCACGCCGGTGAGCTGGCTGGAGCGGACGCCGACGTACAAGGAGAAGCGCGAGAGCCAGCCGGACGACATCAACCACGGCCTGCTGACCTATCCCGTCCTCCAGGCCGCCGACATCGTCATCTACAAGGCGTCGCTCGTGCCGGTCGGGCGCGACCAGGCCGCCCACCTGGAGCTCTCACGAGAGATAGTCAGGGCCTTCAACAACCGCTACGGCCAGACGTTCCCGGAGCCCCAGGCCGTATTCACCGACGCGCCGACCGTCCTCGGCACGGACGGTGTCCGGAAGATGAGCAAGTCGCTCGGCAACACGATCGACATCCTGGCCGAGCCGGAGCTCATCCGGAGGCAGGTCATGTCGATGGTCACCGACACGCAGCGGATCCTGCGGACCGATCCCGGTCGGCCCGAGGTCTGCAACGTCTGCCAGCTCCACCGCTTCTTCGGCCTCGACTACCTCGAGATCCAGGACGGCGAGCGAACGGCCCGGACGGGCTGCGTCGACACGAAGAAGCTCCTCGCCGACCGGATCATCCGCCATTACGCGCCGGCCAGGGAACGCTACCTCGAGCTGCAGGCCCATCCCGAGCAGGTCGCCGGGATCCTCGAGGAGGGCGCCGACGGCCTCCGGCCGGTCGCCGAAGCCACGCTGGCCGAGGTCCGCGAGAAGATGGGCCTCCGGTAGCCCGATGAGCATCGTCGAGCTGACGCCGCGGGAACGTCGCTGGCTCGATGCCCTCCTCGCCCTGGCGGTCGTCGCCCTCGTCTTCGTCGTCCTGGGCTACCTGGCGAACCTCCTGGCTGCCTTCGGCGACCTCATCCTCGTCTTCTTCCTGGCCTGGCTCCTCGCCTTCATCCTGACGCCGCTCGTCGCCCGCGTCGCCACGATCCCGTTCCTGTCCCGGACCGGGGCCGTGTTCATCGTCTACATCCTCCTGTTCGGCGGGCTCGTCGTCCTCGCCGTCGCGGTCGCCGGCGCCCTGGCGAGCTCGATCACCGACTTCATCGCCAGTGTGCCCAGCCTCCGGGTGGACCTGCCCCGGATCCTCGCGCCATGGCAGCAGCGCCTCGACGACCTCGGGCTCGTCGACATCGACCTCGCAGAGCAGGGCCGGACGTTCCTCGACAACCTGAACCGCTACGCCAACCAGCTCGCCGGGCCGCTCCAGCAGATCGCGGTCGCCAGCCTCGGTGCCCTCGCCAACCTGCTCCTCATCATCATCCTGTCGCTCTACATGGTCGCCGACCGCGACCGTCTCCTCGCCTCGGGCTTCCGGCTCGTGCCGCCGCAGTACAAGGAGGAGGCCCGCCTCCTCGAGGTCAGCGTTGCGCGGTCCTTCGGGGGCTTCCTCCGGGGCCAGGCGATCATGGGCATCGTCTACGCCGCGGTCGCGGTCGTTGCCAGCGCCGTATTCGGCCTCGACTATCTGGCCGGGACCGCCGCGGCGGCCGGCCTGCTGATGGCGATCCCCTTCTTCGGGCCGTTCCTCGCCTGGGCCCCGCCCGTCCTCGTGGCCCTGTTCGTGCGGCCCGACGCCACCCTCGGCACCCTCGTCGTCATGGCCGTCGGCTGGCTCATCGTCATGAACGTCCTTCAGCCGCGGCTCATGGCCTCGGCCCTCCGGATCCACCCGATCATCGTCCTCGGCTCGGTCCTCGTCGGCGGCAAGATCGCCGGCATCAGCGGGGCGATCTTCGGCATCCCCATCGCGGCCGTGCTCTCGGCCTTCTTCCTCCACTCGATCGGGCGATCGGTCGAGAGCGGGCCCGTTGCGGCTCGCGCTGCGGAGCGCCTTCGCCGCGAGGGCCGGGTCGTCCGCGTCCCGCGAGAGCCCGACCCGGCCACCGATGCCGACGTCGAGACCGATGTCGACGTCCCGCCCGAGACCGGATCTCCAGCCGAGGCCGGTTGAGCCGTCGCAGGGATGACGCCGGGTGTCAGAGCTGGAAGTTCGCTCGCTGGAAGGTCCCGTCGGCCAGCCCGAGCACGAGCTGGCGGCACGTTCCGGCCCACGCCTTGTCGGTCTTCCAGATGTAGGTGTAGACGTCGGCGATCGGGTCGTAGGCGAGGCTGCTGCCGCCCGCGCTCACTGTGGACTCGATTCCGTCGACGTCCGCCGTGGCGTCGCAGGCAATCGTCGCCGAGATCGGGGCGCCGGCGGCAAAGATGTCCAGGCCCCGGTCGCCGCCCAGGCTGAACTTGACCGGCACGGCTGCGCCTGCCTTGACGGAATTGAGCGTCGGACGCGGGTCGACCGGCTGGAGCAAGCCGCCGAAGGCGTATGTCGGGGGTTCCACCGGCGGTAGCTCAAAGGTCGCACCGAAGACGTTCCGGTTCGGTTCGTCGCCCGAGGCCAGACCAATCGGACCCGCCCGTCGCCCAATACAGTGACGTCGTTGAGAGCGCGGCGAGGAGCGCGGCCCCCGCGCGGGCGGTGGGAACGCGGCGAGCCATGGCTGGCCTCCAATCCTCATGCCTGGACGGGGCGGAGCCGGCGACGACGCCGACTCCGCCTCCGCAGGCGCTAGTCGATCGCGGGGTTCACGTCGTCCGCTTCGCTCAGCGGGCTGGCATCGGCGGCGTAGCAGCCGTCGCCCCGGCCGGCATCGCCCGAATCGGGGCCGTGATGGGCCGTCTCGAGGCCGTACCACGCCGGGCCCTGGTTGGCCAGGGCGGTGAACGTGTCGCATGTCAGGTACGTGCCGTCGGCCTGCAGCACGAAGGCGTAGTGATTCTGGCCGTTGGCGATCACCTGGCCGTTGCTGCCGATGGTGTGCGAGTGCGCCGTGGCCACCGACGCGGTCAGGGCCATGATCATGAGAGCCGCCAGCATCGCCGCCGGCAGGCGCAGGTACCTGTTCATCGTCCACTCCTTCCATTCGGCGCCGGGGCCACCGACACGAGCTCGACGTCGTGAAGGACCCGGACATCCGTGCCGCTGCCGGCCGGGAAGACCGACCGGACGGCGTCGTCGACGCGGGCGGGGTCGAAGGCCCAGCCC
>MGOD01000073.1:25131-26235 GCA_001795245.1 Chloroflexi bacterium RBG_16_70_13 | reverse complement strand
ACGACCCCGGTGCCTGCGTCGTCGGCGAGGAGCGCGATCCGGCTGATGCCCAGCTCGGCCAGCCGCTGCGCCGCCTCCGGTCCGAGGACCGGCTGGCCGGCGGAGGATTGGGCGACGAGCAGGACCATGGCCATCAGGGGACACCTCGGGGACGTCGCGACCACCGTCGATCGTGCCGATGACGCTACGGTCCGGCGGGGCCCTCATTCATCGGGTGAACCACGTACCGTGGCGGATCGAACGAGCGATGCCAGCTCCGTCCGGTTCCGCAGGCCGAGCTTGGCCAGGATGTTCGTGATGTGGCGTTCGACCGTCCTGGGTGAGACGACCAGGGCCTCGCCGATCTCGCGGTTGCTCGCGCCATCCGCGACACGGCGCGAGATCTCCAGCTCGCGCGCGCTCAGGGCGGCCAGGCCACCTCCGCCGGTCGCGGCGCCGCGACGCCAGGCACGGACTCCGAGGCCGCGCAGGGCCTGGGCGATGAGGCGCGCTTCGGTCACGGCGCCGCAGCGCTCGGCCAGCTCGGAGGCGGACGTGAAGGCCACCACCGCGCGATCGCGATCGAGCCTGGCGAGGCACCGCCCGAGGTCGATCCGCGCCCAGATGAGCTCGAGGTTCAGGCCGGCCCGTTCGAGGCGCTGGGCGTACGTCTCGAGGATCGAGATCGCCGCCGGGTCGTCGCCATCGGCGGCTGCGATCGCGGCGGCCGTCCGCATCCGGTACAGCTCGCGCTTGACCCGGGCAAGGCGAGGTCGGCGGTCCCACTCGGCCAGCGCCCGGCGGGCGTCGTCGACCCGTCCGATGCGGGCGAGGAGCTCCGCCGTCACGAGAGCCAGCGTCGAGTTGTGGCGCGGACAGCGCGCGAGCACGGAATCGGCGTGTGCCGCATCGACCTCGAGCTCGACGTCGGCCGCGGCCTTCGCGCCCGAGGCGCGCGCCTGCCAGGCCGCGATGGCCTCGTGGAGGTCCTGGCGGTAGTGCGGATCCGGCTCGGCAGCGGCGTCGCGGCGAAGGGCGCCCAGCGCGGCCGCGGCATCCGCGGTCGAGAGCTCGATCAGGTGACGGATCGACGGGCCGGTGCCCCAGTGCCGGGGTGCATCGGTG
>MGOD01000073.1:22052-25111 GCA_001795245.1 Chloroflexi bacterium RBG_16_70_13 | reverse complement strand
GGGCCGCGAGCTGTTGCGTCTCGACGGCGATGGCGTGGGCCTCGCCAAGACGACCCATGTCGCGAAGGACGCGGGCGAGCCCGCTCCCGGCCAGGACGGTCAGCATCGGCAGGACCAGGCGTTTCGACGCGTCCCACGCTCCTCGGCTGTGGGCCTCGCCATCGGCGGGGCGGGCGACGGTCCTGAGGGCCTGCGCGACGCGGATCCGGGCGGCGATGTGGGATTCGTCATCGAGGCTGGCGGCGACGCGCACACATGGCTCGACGAAGGCAGCGAGGTCGTCGTCGCGATCCTCCTGCATCGCGCCATCGATCGCGACCTCGATCGCGGCGAGGTACGCGCGGCGAGCCGACGGCGGAAGTCGCTCGAGCCCGCCGCCGACCGAGGCCATCTCCTGGGCCGCCGCGATGGCGCGCTCCGCGGTCCGGCTGCCGGCCGCGGTCTCGTGGTCGAGCCAGAGCTCGACGTCGGCCTCCAGGGCGTCGAGCCGGACGGTGCCTTCGAGGCCCCCTGCCGGCAACGCACGCGCCCGGTCGAGATGGTCGTGGGCATCGCCGCGACGACCGGCGCGATAGGCGACCTGGGCAGCCTCGGTCTCGGCGTATCGCCGATCCACGTCGTCGCCGGCATCTTCGCTGACGCGTGCCCAGCGCTCGAGCGCCAGGCCCACCTCGCCGATGACGGCTCCCAGCTCGCCGAGCGCGCGATCGATGGCGATCCGCTCGACCGAGCCGGGCTCGAGCCCGTCGCTGATCGAGGCGAGGAGTCGCAGGTCGTCACCGCCCAGGAGTCGCCGACCGGGTGAGGAGAGGAGGCGCAGCGCGAGGCCGGCCGGGGATTGACCGGCCGCGAGGCGATGGCCGAGGGCCTCGCGCAACAGCATCACGTCGTTCCCGGCCGCCGCCTCAATCCAATCCGCGAGGCGGACATGGAGCCGATGCCTGGCGGCGGCCGGCAGGCTCCCCGTGGCGGCCTCCCGGATGAGGTCATGGGCGAGGCGGATCGTCCCGCCGACCTCGACGCCGAGACCCATGGCTACGAGCTCCGCGGACGCATGGCGGACGCGCCCGACCTCCCAGGCGAGCAGCTCGGCGATCTCGTCGATCAGGAACGGGCGCGCTCCGACGGCCAACGCGGCGAGCAGCGCGCCAGACTCGTTGCCCAGCGCCCTCAGGCGCTCGGCGATGAGCTTCGACGGCTCATCGTCAGCGCCGCTCCTGGCCAGCGCCTCCAGCCAGAATGGCGAGCCTCGAGCACGTTGCCACAAAGCGATGCCAGCGGACTCGCTCAGGCTGCCGTCGATCGAGCGCGCCAGCACGAGGCCGTCATCGAGCGGCAGCGGCCCGAGATCGAGGAGGGACTGGCGCTGGGGCGACAGTCCGCCCTCGACGGTCGACCGGAACGCCGTCGCCGCGGCTGACGGGCGAGCCACGGCGATGACGACCAATGGTTGATGGGCCGGCTCGGCCGCCCGGAGCAGATAGTGGATCAGGCCGAGGGATTGGTCGTCGACCCACTGGAGATCGTCAATGGCGATGAGGAGCGGACCGTGCGACGAAAGCGCCCGGTGCGCCGCCTCGAAGATCCGGAGGGGAGCGCGAGTCGCCTTCTCGCTGCCCCCGAAGACGAACGCTTCGAGGATCGGGCCGTGGACCGGCACCGTCGCCAATTGTCGGACCACCTCCCCAACCGCGGCCAGCGGGACGCCCCGGTTGGGCTCGAAGCCGACGACGCGGACGAGTCGGGCGGCTCGTGGCTCGGCCACGATCTCCGTCAGCAGGCGTGTCTTCCCGCTCCCCGGCTCGCCCGTGATCAGTGCCGCCGCCGGAGCTCGATCCTGGCTCGACTGCCGGATGAGCGCAGTCACCTCCGCGAGCTCCCGCCGACGGCCGACGAACGGCGCGCTCATGCGGCGAAGCGTACCTGCCCGCAGCCGGCCTTCAAGGACCCGGCGCCGGGGTCGTGCGTCGCGCAGCAATCCGGCGCGGATCACCGTCCCATGGCGGGAGGTCAACCTGATGCCCCGAGTCGCCGCCATCCTCGTGCTCTTCGTCCTCGCCGCCTGTGGCACGTCGCCTTCGACGACGATCGACTCCTCGATCGAGCCGACCGCCGCATCGACAGCAACGCCGGCGCCCTCGGCCGCTCCTCCCGCGACCCCGCCGGCACCGACCGCACCGAGCTCAACTCCCGGCCCCCCGGCGACCGCCGTGCCGACCACGTCGGCGCCACCGCCTGAGCCCGAGCCGACCCTGCCACCGATCTTCGGGCCGGCGACCCTCGCGACGACAGGCGACCCGGTCCCGAACTCCGACCTCGGCGGCTGCGGCAGCCTGTGGAACGAGGACGAGCTCTATGGGGCGGACGGCTGCGGTCCCCACGAGTTCAACCTGGACGCGGAGCCGGTCGTTGTGGCCCCTGGCGGCACGATGACGTTCGCCGCGCCCGAGGGGTACCTCTTCTCGATCGACCAGCTTGCCGCCAACCCCGATGCCGCCGGTGTGCACTCGTGGGCGATCGCGATCGCGCCCGTGACCGAACTCATCGGCCTGCCGGAGGGTGAGCAGGAGACGATCACCGCCGAGCATGGTGGACGCGTCCTCGGCTACGGCGACCGGGCCGTGATCTCGGCCTGGGTCAAGGCGCCGCTCGCGCGGGGCGAATACCTCGTCCAGCTGGACGCTTCGGTGAATCTCGGGCCGTGGACCTTCACCTGGCCACGCTTCTTCTGGCGAGTGTCGGTGCAGTAGGCGGCGCCCGCGGCGAGAACGGCTCGGCCGCCTTACCGCCGCTTCTTCAGGTCGCCGAGGATCTCGCGGGCGGCGTTCTGGCCGGGGCCGCCGGTGATGCCGCCGCCGGGGTGGGCGCCGGAGCCGCACAGGTAGAGGCCGTCGATGCCGCCGATCCGGTAGCGGCCGTGGCCGAACATCGGGCGCCAGGCGTAGAACTGGTCGAGGCCGGGTTCGGCGTGGAGTGGGTGGCCGCCGGTCAGGCCGTAGTCGCGCTCGAAGTCGACCGGGGAGATGACCTGGCGATGGGTGACGAGCTTGCCGATCCCG
>MGOD01000073.1:21670-22037 GCA_001795245.1 Chloroflexi bacterium RBG_16_70_13 | reverse complement strand
AGGACCGCCACGACCGCGTCCCCGAACGCCTCGGCGCTCGTCGCCCAGTCGCCGTCGCCGAGCTTGTACGGGGCGTATTGGGCGATGACGCTCATGACGTGGGAGCCCGGCTTCGCACCCTCGACGAGGAGGGGATCCACGAGCGACGGGATCGTGGCCTCGAGGATCGGCGTCCCGCTGAACCGCCCGGACTTCGAGGCGTCGAAGGCCCGCTCCATGGCATCGATGCCGGGCGCGACGACGATCCGGCCCCGCAGCAACCGCTCCCCGTCCCCGCCTGCCGCCGGGAAGACCGGCAGCTTCTTGAGGGCCAGGTTGACCTTGGCCACGACGCCCGGCGTCCGGATGTTGCCGGCCCGCCACCCGA
>MGOD01000073.1:12255-21639 GCA_001795245.1 Chloroflexi bacterium RBG_16_70_13 | reverse complement strand
ATCGACCAAGGTTCGCTTCGGGTCCGCGCCGGAGACGACGGCGCGGGCCGCGATCTCCTCGCCCGAGGCAAGCACGACGCCGGTGGCTCGTCCGTCATGGGTCGTGATCGCGGTTACCTCGGCGCCCGTTCGGATCTCGGCGCCGGCGGCCCGCGCCGCGGAAGCCAGGGCAGCCGAGAGGGCCCCCGGCCCGCCCCGCGCGAACACGGAATCGCCAGCCGCGCCGCCGTCGTTGCCGGCGGCGTCCATGAGCAGGATCGCGGCCGTGCCCGCGGACCACGGCCCGACGGCGCAATAGCGCACGCCGCGCCAGGCGAGCGCCGCCCGGACCACGTCGGTCTCGAAGGCCTCGGCGACGAAATCGGCGACGGCCATCGGCAGGACCCGCAGGATCGTCTGTGAATCTCGCCGGCCCAGGCCGCGAAACGTCCGCCCGAGCTTCAGGCCCGTCAGCGCGTCGCCAAGGCCCGGGGCCTTGACGTCGACCGGGGTCGACCGGCCGAGCTCGTCGAGGAAGCGCCCGAGCGAGCGGACGAGCCTGTCGAAGGCCGGATACGCGTCAGCGTCGGCCGGCGAGATCGACCGCAGCCCTTCCGAGGTGCGGGCCACGTCGTCAAAGAAGGTGACCCCCCGCCCGCCCGGTGAGGGCGCGAAGACCCGCACCTCCGGGGCCATGAGCGCCAGGCCGTGGCGCTTGAGGTCGAGGTCGCGGTGGACCGACGGCCGGAGCCGCCCGACGGTGTGGGCGAGCGCCGGAACGCGGAAGCCCTTCGCGAGCGCCGAAGTGTCCGCCGCGCCGCCGACGCGCTCGCGCCGCTCCAGGACGAGCGTCCGGAGGCCGCCCTTCGCGAGGTACGCGGCGGTGACGAGGGCGTTGTGCCCGCCGCCGACGATGACGGCGTCCCAGGTGGCCACGGTGGGCGCGGCGTTCGAGCCGGTCATCAGGCCACCCGCTTGCCGCGCGAGCGGAGCAGCTCCATCGCCGCGATCCGGCCGTTGGCGCCCATGATCCCGCCGCCGGGGTGGGTCGCCGAGCCGCACAGCCACAGGTCGCGGACGGGCGTCCTGAAGCGGGCCCAGCCCGGCACCGGCCGGCTGAAGAACAGCTGCTCGAGCGACAGCTCGCCCTGGAAGATGTTGCCCTCGCTGAGGCCCGTCGTTCGCTCGATGTCGAGCGGGGTCTGGACGTTGCGGTGGAGGATCTTCGACTTGAGATCCGGGGCGAACTCGGAGATCCGGTCCACCACCGCGTCCCCGAATGCCTCGCGGTTGTCGTCCCACGAACCCAGGGACGGGTCGAGGTGGTACGGCGCGTACTGGACGAAGCAGCTCATGACGTGCTTGCCGGGCGGCGCCATCGAGGGATCGACGAGCGTCGGGATGATGATGTCGATGTACGGCCGGCGGCTCCAGTGGCCGTACTTCGCGTCGTCGTAGGCCTGCTCCATCTCGTCGGTCGACGGGGAGATCGAGATCGCGCCCCGGAGGTGCTCGCCCGGCCCGGGCAGGGCGGTGAACGACGGCAGCCCGTCGAGGGCCATGTTGACCTTGCCCGACGAGCCCCGGAACTTGAAGCGCCGGACCTCGGCCTCGAAGCCGGCGTCGAGCGTGCCGGGCTCGAGGAGGTTGATGAACGTCTGGCGGCTGTCGAGCGACGACAGGACCGCGCCGGCCTCGATCTCCTCGCCGCTCTCGAGCACGACGCCGCTGGCGCGCCCGCCCCCGACCCGGATCGTAGCGACGCGCGCTTCCGTGCGGATCTCCGCGCCGTTGGCCCGAGCTGCACTCCCGATTGCGTTCGAGATGCCGCCGGTGCCGCCCTTGGGGATGCCCCAGGCACGGAAGGCGCCGTCGATCTCGCCCATGTAGTGGTGGAGGAGCACGTACGCCGTGCCCGGGCCCTTGATGCCCTGGTAGGTCCCGATGATCCCGGACGCCGACATCGTGGCAATCAGCGGGTCCGTCTCGAACCACTGGCTCAGGAAGTCGAAGGCCGACATCGTCATGAGCTGGACGAAGACGGCCTGCCGGCGCTCGCTCAGCTTCTGGAAGCTTCGAAGGAGCGTGGTCAGCGGCAGGAACGGGCGCGGGTCGTTGGAAGACGGATCCGGCGGCACCATCGACAGGATCGGCTTGATGAAGCGGGCCATGTCGACCATGAGCTGGCCGTACTCCTCGTAGGCCTCGGCGTCGTTCTTCGACCAGCGGCGGAGCTCGCGGATCGTCCGGCCGTGGTCGTTGACCCGCCACAGGTAGTCGCCGCCACCAGCCCTGGGGCCCTCGCCCGGCCGGAGCGGAGTGAACGTGCCGTCGAGGGGCAGGATGTCGAGGCCGTGGGCGGGCAGGTTTAGCTCGCGGATGATCTCGGGCCGGAGGAGCGAGACGACGTAGCTGAAGATCGAGAAGCGGAAGCCCGGGAAGACCTCCTCGGTGACCGCGGCGCCGCCGAGGACATGGCGCTGCTCGAGGACGAGCGTCGTCATTCCGGCCCGGGCGAGGTAGGCGGCCGAGATGAGGCCGTTGTGCCCGCCACCGATGATCACCGCGTCGTAGCGCTGCGCCACGCGTCTCCCTCGCATCGGCGCCGGGGACCCGCGCCGCGTATCCAGCCTGCATACGATTGATGCACTGGCCATCCTACCCGACGTCCCGCCTGGCGCGCCAGGTGTCCCGCGCGATGGGCGGTGGAGGGTCCACACGAGTCGCGCTACCCTCCGCGGATGGACGACCGATCGAGGCTCCTCAACCAGACGGCGGCCCTCGCCGCCGACTTCCTCCACGGCCTGCCGTCGCGGCCGGTCTGCGCGAGCGCGACGCGCGATGAGCTGCTCGCGGCGCTCGGCGGACCGTTGCCAGCCCGAGGCGAGGCGCCTGGTGAGGTCGTGGCCGACCTGGCCAGCGCCGCCGATCCCGGCATCGTCGCCAGCGCCGGGCCGCGCTACTTCGGCTTCGTCATCGGTGGTGGGCTGCCCTCGGCCCTTGCCGCCGACTGGCTGACCTCGGCCTGGGATCAGAACGGCTTCGCCTACGTGATGTCGCCGGCCGCGGCAGTGGTCGAGGAGATCGCGACAGGCTGGCTCCTCGAGGCCTTCGGCCTGCCGGCGGACGCATCGGTCGGCTTCACGACCGGCGTGACGATGGCCTCGTTCGCGGGTCTGGCCGCGGGTCGGCACCGGATCCTCGAGCGCACCGGCTGGAACGTCGAGGAGGAGGGCCTCGCCGGGGCGCCCGAGATCGCCGTCGTCTCCGGCGCGGAGGCCCACGCCACGATCTACGCCTCGCTCCAGATGCTCGGCCTCGGCAAGAGCCGGGTCCTCCGGGTCGATGCCGACGACCAGGGCCGGATGCGACCCGATGCTATCCGGGCGACGCTGGCGAGGGTCCGGGATCGGCCAGTCCTCGTGTGCGCCCAGGCCGGCAACGTCAACACCGGCGCATTCGATCCGCTGACCGAGATCGTCGCGGCCGTCCGCGAGCTGCCGAACGCCTGGCTCCACGTCGACGGGGCGTTTGGGCTGTGGGCCGCGGCGGCGCCATCCCTGCGGCACCTCGTTGCCGGCGTGGACGGCGCGGATTCGTGGTCCACCGACGGGCACAAGTGGCTCAACGTGCCGTACGACTCAGGCATCGCCATCGTCCGCGACCCGGAGGCCCATCGGACCGCGATGTCGCACGGCGCGGCCTACTACGTCCCCGGCGCCGGGATGGAGCGGGACGGCGGCAGCCTCGTCGGCGAGTCGTCGCGGCGCGCCCGCGGCTTCACGATCTACGCCGCGCTCCGCGAGCTCGGTCGCGAGGGTCTGGCCGACCTCATCGAGCGCTGCTGCCGCCTCGCGACCCGGATGGCCGACGGACTCCGCGACGCGCCGGGGGTGGCGATCCTCAACGACGTCGTCCTCAACCAGGTTCTCGTCCGGCTCGCGCCGCCGGACGGCGCCGACACGGCCGCACCCGACGCCGACATCGATGCCTTCACCCGTGAGGTCATCGCCGCCGTCCAGGCCGACGGCACGTGCTGGCTCGGCGGCACGACCTGGCACGGCATGGCGGCCATGCGGATCTCGGTTTCCAACTGGAGCACGACCGAGGCCGACGCCGACCTGTCGGTGGCCGCCATCCGCCGCTGCCGCGACGAGGTCGCAAAGCGCTAGGCCGTCCCGCCGCCCGGTTCGGGGCATCCAGCATGCATACGTTCCATGCATACTTGCGGTCCGCAGCGCCCCGGAGGACTCTGAGCACGTGAGCGTCGGCACTCCGTTCCATCCCGCGACGGCGCCCCTCAATCGCAAGCAGCAGTGGCGCGAGTGGTCGGGCTACTTCGCGTCGTCCGTCTACGCCGACGCCCACGACATCGAGTACAACGCGATCCGCGAGGCGGCCGCCCTCATCGACGTGACGCCGCTCTACAAGTACCGCGTGTCCGGGCCGGACGCGCCCCGGCTCGTCGATCGGGTCATCACCCGCGACGCCACGAAGCTCAAGGTCGGCCAGGTCTTCTACACGCCCTGGTGCGACGAGCACGGCAAGGTCATCGACGACGGCACGGTCCATCGCCTCGGCGAGACCGAGTACCGCTGGACCGCGGCCGATCCGCAGTACCGCTGGCTGTCGATGAACGCCCGCGGGCTGGACGTCCACATCGAGGACGAGAGCGAGGCGGTCGCCGCCGTCGCGCTGCAAGGCCCGTTCTCTCGAGCGGTCCTCGAGGCCGCGACCGGCGAGTCGTTCGCGGACCTCCGCTACTTCCGGCGCCGGGCCTCGAGGCTCGCCGGCATCGACGTCGACGTCTCGCGGACCGGTTACACCGGTGACCTCGGCTACGAGATCTGGATCCCCGCAGACCGGGCGGTCGAGGGCTGGGAGTCCCTGATGGCCGCCGGCGCCGACTACGGCATCCGGCCGGCCGGAATGCTGGCCCTCGATGTCGTCCGCCTCGAGGCCGGGCTCATCCTCCTCGAGGTCGACTACACGTCATCGCGGCATGCCCTCAACCCCGAGCAGAGCTACTCGCCGGCCGAGATCGGCCTGGGCCGGCTCGTCGATCTCGAGAAGGCCGACTTCGTCGGCAAGCTGGCGCTGCGGCGCGAGGCGGCGAAGGGTGGGCCACCGCGGCGCCTCGTGGGCGTGACCCTCGACTGGTACGGGATCGAGGGTCTCTACTCGGCCCAGGACCTGCCGCCGTCGATCTCGCCGAACGTCAATCGGGGCGCCGTGCCGGTCTTCGGGCGGAGCGGCAGCCAGGTCGGCAAGCTCACCAGCCACGGCTGGAGCCCGATCCTCAAGCAGGCCATCGGCCTCGCCTCCGTGCCCGCGGCCTACGAGCGGGTCGGGACGAAGCTCCAGGCCGAGTGGACCGTCGAGGGCCGCCGCGGCCGTGTCGACGCCACCGTTGTGCCACTCCCCTTCCTCGACCTGGAGCGCAAGCGCGCCTGACGCGGCTCGGACTCCGGCCCCGTCGAAACAGGGCCCTCCATCCCGGGGGGCCGCCACAACCCCGTGGCGAGGGGCGTCCGACGGCCATGCGTATCGCGACGGCTGCCGGCATCGTCTGCGTCACGTCGTGGCTTGCGCTCGCCGTCGGGGCGGGCAACATCGGGCTCCAGCGGTCCGTGGCGGTGGGTCCGCTGACGTTGCTGGAGCAGCCGCTGACCGTCGTCCTGGTCGCGGCCGTCTCGCTCGGGACAGCCCTCGCCGTCGGATGGGCACTGCGGGTCTCCCCGCTGCAGCTCCTTGCCGGTGTCCTCGTCGGGGACGTCGCGGGAGCCGTGATCCTGGCGCCCGTCGCGATCGGGGAGCTGGAGCCGATCCACGCCCCGGTCGTCTTCGCGGCGATCGCCGTCCTGGGCATCCAGCCCGCCGCTGCCTGGCTGGGAGCGGCGATCGGGTGGGCGATCGCCGGGCGCTCCGGGCGAATTCCTGCGTCGGGCTGAGCAGTTGGCGCACGGACGATCACGTCCCGGCGAGGCGCTCCACAATCGAATCGAGCGGGCCCACCTCGCCGACCATGATCGAGCTGGGTCAGGGTAGCGGCCCGCCCGGGTGTGGTCCGCCGCAGGCAGGTTCGACCGGTCTGCCATCGAGCCGGCCGTGTCAAACAATCCCCCACAGGAACGTTGGAACGGGCGATCCCTGCATCACCGAAACCGGGCGGCGACGCCTGCGCTCAGCACACCCGTCTGAGAGGGCGGTTTCGAGACGAAGCGGTCGTTGAAGGGCCGGTGGGCCGATCCAACGATCCCCGGGTGATCGTCTGAGAATGCCAGCCAGGCACCGGCTCGACGAAGCCGGAGATCAGTCGCGGACCACCCTCGCCAGGTGACGCTCCAGGCCGGCGACCGCCTCGGGCAGGTCCGTCCGCCCGAAACCGATCCGGACGTGGTTGCCCGGGTGGCCGAATCGCGATCCGGGCAGGAGCAGCACCCCCTCTGCCTCGACGAGCTCCGCCGAGAAGCGGTCGGCATCGAGGTCGGCGCGCAGCCGGGGGAAGCCGATTGAGCCGCCCCGCGGGCGGACCCACGAGAGCACGCCGGGCCAGCGATCGAAGAAGCCGTCGAGCGCTGTGAGATTGCCATGGACGATCGACCTCGATCGTGCGAGCACGCGTTCGCGTGCCCGGAGCCCGATGAGGGCGAGGATCTCGGACGGCGCCGAGGAACAGATGGTCGTGTAGTCCTTCATCCGGGCCACCCGATCGAGGATCGAGCGGTCGCGGGTCGCCAGCCAGCCGATCCGGAGGCCGGCCATCGCGAACGACTTCGACATGACCCCGAGCGAGACGACGTGCGGCCCCGCGTCCACGCCTGCGGGGAGCCGGTCGGCCTCGTCGTGCTCGAGGTAGCGGTAGACCTCGTCGGAGAGGAGCGTCGCGCCGGCCTCGGCCGCGATCGCGACGATCGCCTGGAACGTCACCCGGTCGGGCAGCATCCCGGTCGGGTTGTGGGGCGCGTTGACGACGATGAGCCGGGTTCGGGGCGTGACCTGGCGGCGCAGCTCGTCGAGGTCGATGGCCCAGCCGTCCACCTCGCGGAGCTCGTGGAGGGTCACCTCCACGCCCGCGGCGCGGGCGACCTCGTAGAGGCTCTGGTAGCCGGGCCAGGTGACGATCGCGTGGTCGCCCAGCCCGAGGAGGACGCTGACGAGGGCGAAGATCCCCTCCTCCGCCCCGACGGTGACGAGGACGTCGTCGGCCTCGGCGGTCAGGTACAGGGCCGCGATCTCGCGCCGGAGAAGCGGGTGGCCCGTGGACTCCGTGTAGCCGAGCCGGAGGTCGCGCCAGAGGGCGGCCGTCTCGTCGTCGGCGAGGGCGAGGAGGTCGGCCATCGGCCAGCCCTCGACGTCGCTGGCGCAGAGGAGATGCCGGACGGCGAACTCCCAGCGCGCGAAGTAACGTTCGAGCTCGAAGTCGGCGATGCGCATGTGCGCATCATGGCCTGCCGGGAAACGCGGCGCGATCCGATGCTCCTGCAAGGCCCGACGCCGTTTCTCCGCCCATGCGCGGCCCGTTCGTGCTCGTTGGCTGGCCCACCGCGCCCGTCGCCGGGTTCGGAGCCACCGCGATCCGCGTCGGGCGTGGCGGCATCCGGAGCGCACGGCGGATGCCGCTGCGGCGCTCGCTGAGGCCGCGCTCGGGACCTGATCGACCGGGCAGGTTAGGTTCGAGGGCGAAGATGCGCCGGGCCCTCGAACGCAGCGCCTCGAACCGTCAGCCGTCGACGCGGATGAGCGCCGCGCCCAGGGCGCGGAAGCCTTCCTCCGTGAGCCCGAGGCCCGTCGCTCGCCACGAGGGAGTCGCCCCGCGATCGACATCGAGGACCAGGCTGTTGGCGAAACGGCCCAGCTCGCCGTCGCGATCGCCGAAGCTGGCCGGGCCGATGACGGTGTCGCGTGGGGCGCACGTCTCCACGTCGGCCCCGTCGCACAGGTTGCCTTCGACAAGGGCGAGGCGCGCGTCCGCAGGACCGCGGTAGGTCACCTCGAGGATGCCGCCGTCGGCGAGCCGGTACGAGCCGGTCTCGAGGAACCAGCCGTCGGGCAGGACCGCGCAGTAGACCGCCCAGCTCATGGCGATCGCGGCGTCGTCGAAGAAGTCCCGGTTGTCGTCGTTGCCGCTGCAGGCGCCCGCAGGCGTGGTGGCCGGCGGCCCGGTGAGCTCGGGGGTCGGCGTGCCGCCGGCGGTTTCGGTCGGCGCGGGGGTTCCCGTCGGGGCGTCGGAGCTCGTGGCGACGGCCGAGCCCGTCGGGGACGTGCCCGGTCCCGGCGTCGTCAGCGCGGGCGACGGGCCGCCGCTGCAGGCGGCGAGGATCGCGCCGATCGTCACGATCGCGGCGAAGGTGAGTGGCGGATGGGAAGACCGGGCCGAACGCGGATCCGCGTGGCCCGCGCGCGCTCGGATCACCGCCCGAGCGTAGCACGCGCGGACCGAGCGTCAGGCCCCGACGGGTGCCAGCGGTCGCCTACGGCGCTCCGTCGCTCGGCTACGGCGCTCCCTCGGCGACAGCCGTGGCCGGGCCGTGCTCTGCGCCGCTCAGGCGCACGAACCCCGGATCCACGCCGAACACCTCCCGAATGCGGCCCGGCGAGAGGACCTCGGCCGGCGGCCCGTCGGCCACGATCCGGCCCCGGTCGAGGAGCACGAGCCGGGGGAAGAAGTGGGCCGCCAGCCCAACGTCGTGGAGAACGGCCACGATCGTCGTGCCATCCCTGGCGTTGAGGTCGCCGACGAGCTCCATGACCTCGACCTGGTGGCGGAGGTCGAGGTGGACGGTCGGCTCGTCGAGGATGAGGACCGGAGCGGCCTGGGCGACGGCCATCGCCAGGAGCACAAGCTGCCGCTCGCCGAGGGACAGCTCGCGCGCATCGCGGCCGAGCAGGTGCCCAACCCCCACCCGGTCGATGGCCGCCGCGACGGCCGCACGGTCGCCCGGGCGCATCCCCCGGACCGGGTGCTCGTGTGGCAATCGTCCGAGCGCGACCACCTCCTCGACCGAGGTCGCGAACGGCAGCGTGGGAAGTTGCGGCACGACGGCCAACCGACGGGCAACGGCCTGGCGGCTCAACCGCTCGATGGGCACGCCGCCCAGTTCCACGCTGCCGGCAACCGGCCGGAGCAGTCCGGCGACCACCCGCAGCAGGGTCGACTTCCCCGCTCCGTTCGGCCCGATCACGGCGACTCGCTCGCCGGCCGCGACGTGGAGCTCGACATCGCGGAGCGCGGCGCGGTCCCGGTAGCGGGCCGTCACCCCCGCGAGGCGGATCACAGCTCGTAGCCGGTTCGGGCCCGGCGCAGGAGGACGAGGAAGAACGGCGCCCCGATGACCGCGGTGATGACGCCGACGGGGATGTCGCCGAGGAGGCGGGCCGCGAGATCCGCGCCCACCATGAGGC
>MGOD01000073.1:11472-12233 GCA_001795245.1 Chloroflexi bacterium RBG_16_70_13 | reverse complement strand
GGAGCGCGGCGAGCGGCAGGACGAGCCGGGCGCTGGGCCCCACCACGAGCCGGACGACGTGGGGCGCCACGAGCCCCACGAAGCCGATGAGCCCCGAGACCGCCACCGCGGCCGCCGTGGCGAGCGAGGCCAGGGCCAGGAGCACGGCCCGCTCCCGGCGAACGTCGACCCCCAGGTGCGCCGCCGCCTCCTCGCCGAGGAGCATCCCGTTGAGCGAGCGGGCCCGGAGGGCGATCCCGAGCGAGGCCACGACGATGAGCGGCGCGGCGACCGCCAGCCGGCCCCACGACGACGCCTCGAATCCACCGAGCAGGTAGGCGAAGATCTGGCGCAAGCCCGCGCCGGACAGGTACATCGCCATCGCCAGGCCGGCGGCGAGGAGGGAGCTTACCGCGTAGCCGGTCAGGAGCATGCTCGTCATCGGCGAGGCAGCCCCGACCCGCGAGAGCTTGTAGACCACGAGGACCGCGCCGAGCGCCCCCACGAAGGCGAGCCCGTGGAGCAGGCCGAATTCGACGATGAGGGCGCGGACGGGGATGAGCACCGCGATCGCCGCCCCGAACGCGGCCCCGGACGCCGTGCCCAGCACGTACGGGTCCGCGAGCGGGTTCCGGAGGAGGCCCTGGAATGCGGCCCCGGCAACGGCCAGGCCACCGCCGACGACCATCGCCGTCAGGACTCGCGGCAACCGGAGATCGATGACGATCGTCTCGGCGGCCGCGGCCCAGGTCGGGCTGATGTCCAGCCCGAGGAGGCGCCGG
>MGOD01000073.1:11314-11421 GCA_001795245.1 Chloroflexi bacterium RBG_16_70_13 | reverse complement strand
GCGATCCCCGCCACGAGCGCGACCGCCAGCAGGGCCAGGCCGACGAGCCCCAGCGCCACCGGCCGGCGAGCGACACTCAGCCGGCCGGCGTGGCCGGCGCGTGCGGC
>MGOD01000073.1:8326-11308 GCA_001795245.1 Chloroflexi bacterium RBG_16_70_13 | reverse complement strand
GACGTTACCCGAGGACATCGTCAGCGCAGGACCTCCGGGTGGAGGGCTTCGATGAGCGCCCGGAGTCCCTCGACGAGCCGGGGCCCGGGGCGCGTCACGAGGACGTAGTCGGCGATCGGGATGACAGCGCCGTTCTTCACGGCCGTGATGTCGCCCCAGCCGGGCCGGGCCGCGACGTCGGCGGCGGTCGTGTAGTCCGCATCGTCGCCGAGGAGGATGACCGCCGGGTCGGCGGCAACGAGCTCCTCGAGCGAGATCTCGTAGCTGTCGTCGGTGGTGATGGGATCGGCGCCGGCGAGGATGAGCATCTCGGCGTAGAGCGAATCGGCCGGCACCGTGTAGATCTTCGAGGTCGCGTCGATCTCGTAGAACACCTTGGCATGCTCGAGGACCGCGGTCGCCGCGCCGAGCGCGGCCATCTCGGTGGCCATCGCCGCCGTCAGCCGGCCGGCGTCGGGAGAGGTGCCCGTGGCGAGCCCGACGAGGCGGATGCCGGCGAGCGCCTGGTCGATGTTCCGGGCATACAGGACGACGACCGGGATGCCGACGCCGCGGAGCCGCTCGATGGCAGCAAGGGGCGTGAACGACGGGTTGCCGCCACCGGCGATCACGAGGTCGGCCTCGAGGTCGACGATCTGCTCGACATCGATGCCCTGGAAGGTCGCGACCACGGGAAGATCGTCGGCCTCGGGCGGGTACGCCGCGATGTCCTCGGCCTTGGCGACGACGCGGCTGCCGACGCCGAGGGCGAACAGGGTCTCTGTCGCAGCCGGGGTGAGCGACACGATCCGCTGGGGCGCCGCCGGGATGGCGACGGTCGTGCCCTCGTCATCGGTGATCGCCAGCGGGAACGTCGGGGCGGGAGTGGCGGTCGGGATCGCCGGTGTCGCCGTCGCCGGGGGGGCGGCCGATGAGGTGGCGCCGGGCGGGGCCGTCGGGACGACGGCCGAGGGGCCGCACGCGGCGAGAAACGCGAGGAGCGGGACGAGGATGAGGCCAAGGAGCGGATCCGCGCGGCGCGCGCGCGGACGGAACGACGCAGCCATGAAGGGGTCTCCGACGGGTGGGGCCGCGCCTGGCGGTCCCGGGACGAGGGGGACGGCGAAACGGCTGCGGTCAGTCGGAGGGGGTCATCGGCGGTGCCTGCCTTTCTCTCGAAGGTCGTGCATCCACCGCGGGTCGGCGACCGGACTTCCGTCGCTGGGCGACGGTTCACCGTAGCGGGACTGTGCCGGAATCGCACCGGCTTCGCGACGTCGCGGGGCGTTCAGGACGAACGCCGGGAGCGTACCACCGGTAGGGGCACGGGCGCTGCGCCGAGGCCCGGACACTGAAGCGACCCGCCCGGTCGAGGGCGGGTCGCGGGGCGATGTCGAGTGGGAGCCGGCCGCGGCGGCAGGCTCCCCGGATCAGGCGGTCGGCGCCGTGGCCGGTTGGGCGAAGATCGAGACCTGGGCGTCGTCGGGGAGCATGACCCCGAAGACCTTCTGGAGGGCGAGCAGGTGGACGCACGCTCCCCAGCTCTCGAAGTAATGGCAGTTGCAGCGCCACTGACCGGCGTCGAGGGTGATGTGGTGCGTGTCGTTGTCGCCGCGGAACGTGAGCGCGATGCGATCGATCGAGATCCGATCGAGCTCACGAGCGTAGCGATTCGCCTTCTCGACCTTGCCGATCAGGGAGCTGTGCATCAGGCCAGACCCTCCGGCCCCCGAGGGGGCAGATCGCGAGCCGCCGTCCGATCCTGCACCACCCGACCGGGCGAGGCGGTCGCCCTAGAAGCCTACAACCTCGCGCCGGATTCGGCACCCGGAAATCGTCAGGGTGCGGAAGTCCCTTGGCGGCCGAAGTCGTCCTCGATGCGGACGACGTCCGTGAGCTCCGGCGTGGAGACCTCCATGAGCTCGGCCCGCTCGATCGCCTCGTAGCGATGGCGGCGGAGCGGCGCGACATGGGCCCCTTCGCCGGGCCCGAGCTCGCGTTTCACGATCTGGCCGGCATCGTCCTCGAGGGTCAGGAGGAGCCGCCCGGACAGGACCCGGATCCACTCGTCCTTGACCTCGTGGTACTGGAACGAGAGCCGCCGCCCGGTCTCGATGACGAGGATCTTGCCGACATAGCGGTCGGTCTGGGCCCAGATCAGCTCGTGGCCCCAGGGCTTCTCGACCCGCCGGGGCAGGGCCTCGCCGGTCATCCGCCGCGGACCAGCTGCTCGCCCGACGCGATGATCGCCTCGCGAACCTCAGGCGAGGTCGCCTCGGTGTAGACCCGCATGAGCGGCTCGGTCCCCGATGCGCGGACGAGCAGCCAGCTGCCGTCGGCGATGTAGAACTTGAAGCCGTCGTTCGTGCTGAGCGGCTGGCTGCCGGTCACCGCCTGCCCCGCCAGGGTCGCCGGCGCCTTCTCGAGCAGGTCCACCAGGACGTGACGCTTGACCCCGTCGTACTCGCTTCGCTGGAAGTGGATGTCGACCCGCTGGTAGAACGACGGCCCGGCGATCTCGTGGAACCGCTCCATGATCTTCGAGACCGGCCAGATGCCCCGCTCCCGCTCCCGCAGGAAGAGATCGAGGAGGAGCAGGTCGGCGTAGACGCCGTCGCGCTCCGGCAGGTGCATCCCGAACCCGAAGCCGCCCGATTCCTCGGCCCCCATCATCGCCCCGGTCTCGATCATCCTCGGGCCGATGTACTTGAACCCGACCGGCGTCTCGTGGACGGCGATGCCATAGCGCTCGCCGAGCCGCGTCGCCATCGAGGTGTTGTTGACCGAGATGACGACCGGGTCGCGGAGGCCGCGATGCTCGGCCAGGTAGTACATCAGGAGGCCGGTCACCTCGAGCTGGTGGATGAAGGTGCCGCGCTCGTCGGCCGCGCCGGCGCGATCGGCGTCGCCGTCGAGGAGGAGGCCCACGTCGTAGCCGCCGGCGGCGAGCATGCCGAGCGATTCGTCGACGTTCGGCCGGATCGGCTCGGGGTTGACGCCGCC
>MGOD01000073.1:488-8297 GCA_001795245.1 Chloroflexi bacterium RBG_16_70_13 | reverse complement strand
CTCCTGGTGGATCTCGGTAACGTCGATCCGGCCGCCGGCGAGGAGCCGGCTGATCCAGCCGGCCCCGGCGCCCCACATCGGCTCGACGAGAACACTGGCATCGGCGGCCTTGAGGGCGTCGAGGTCGAGCGTCCGGCGGAGAAATCGCTCGTAGCCCTCGTAGGGATCGAAGCGCTCGACCTGCCCGGCCTCCTCGGCCTCGGCGAACGACCGCCGGGCGATCTCGGTGCCGCCGTTCTCGGCGATCCCGGCCTCGATGACCTTGAGCATCTCGGGGCCGGCTGCCGAGCCGCTCGGCGACTTGACCTTGAAGCCGTTGTCGGTCCAGGGATTGTGGCTGGCGGTGATGACGACACCCGCCGAGGCGCTCCGCTCGACGACCTCGTACGAGCTCATCTGGGTGGGCACCGCCCGGTCGCCGAAGACGACCTTGATGTCATGGGCGAGGAGGACCTCGGCCGCGGCCATCGCGAAGTGCTCCGAGGCGAACCGCCGGTCATAGGCCACCACGACGCCCCGGGCCTGCTCGCCGCGCTCGACCACGTAGCGGGCGACGCCGTCGGCGCAGCGGCGGGCGTTCTCGAAGGTGAAGTCCTCCGCGATCCGTGCCCGCCAGCCGTCGGTGCCGAAGACGATACGGGTGGCTGTCCCGACGTCGGTCACGATCGGTCCTCCCAGCTGGTCACGCGGTCGATGAGCGCCTCGACGGCGGCCCGCCCGCTGGCGGCGCCGCGCAGGAGCGCCAAGGGCGAGGAGGCGAGGATACCCCGCGGGCCGGGCGTCACGACGAGGCGGCCGTCGATGCGCTCGACGATCAGGTCGTCGCCGATCGCCTCGGCCGGCTCGCTGGGCTGGATCACGCTGCCGGTCCCGAGGCCGCCGATCGCGTGGAGGAGCGCCGTCCACGACCCGAGATCGTCCCAGCCGACGTCCATCCCGACCATCACGACCCGGCGATCGCTGGCGGCGCCCTCCATGACCGCGTGGTCGATCGAGACCGGCCGAAGCTGGTCGTAGGCCGCGGCCAGGCCGGCTTCGCTCGAGGCAAAGGACCCAAGCAGGGTCGTGAGGCCCGTGTACCGGGTCAGGGCGTCGACGATCGCCCGGCGCCGCCAGGCGAAGATCCCCGCATTCCAGGCCACACCGGGCTCGGCGAGGAGGGCCTGCGCCCGGCCCTGGTTCGGCTTCTCCTCGAAGGCCCGGAGTGGGTAGGCGCGGAGCCCGTGGAGCGTCGCACCGGCATCGATGTCGGGCATGAGGTAGCCGTACTCGGTCGCCGGGCGGGTCACCCGGATGCCAAGGGTGACGAGGGGCGATTCGATGTCGAAGGCGCTCTCCGCGAGTGAAGCCGCCGCGACGAGCACCCCCCGGAACTGGTCCTCGCGCTCGATGAGGTGATCGGCCGGCAGGACGATCATGACCTCGTCGTCCGGTCGCTCCAGGTGGATCGCGGCCAGGGCGATCGCGGCCGCGGTGTTCCGGCCGCTCGGCTCGCCGAGGATCCGGATACCCGGCAGCTGGTCGCGGACGAGCTGGGCGTAGCGCCGATCCGTGACGACGCAGATGTCGTCGGGGTCGATGGGCAGCTCCGGGTGGCCGGTGATCCGGTCAACGGTCCGCTGGAGGAGGGAGCGGTCGCCGAGGAGGGGCAGGAAGGGCTTGGGCGTCTCGGGCCGACTCAGCGGCCAGAGCCGGGTGCCCCCGCCCCCGGCAAGGATGACGACGTACATCGAGGGGCCATCCTAGCCCCGTTGGCCGGAGGCCGGCTGTCACGCCCGCCGTCGTGCCCGCGAGCCGAGAGACGCACGCTGTGAGTCAACTCGCCGGCGAGGGCCACGGAGCGCCGCCGTCCGTTCACATGGAGCGCCGCCGAACGTTGACGCGGCGAGAAGGCGACTCGTACCATGCCGGGACCGCGCGCGTCGGTGCTCGGCGCCCGCGTCCTCAACGCTGCGCAGTCCGCGAGGGAGCCCGCTTGGCCGCTGCCGTGGTCGACGAGAGCAGACACGTGTCCGGTCGCGCCCGGGGCGGGGGCCAGATCGCGGACGTCCGCATCGAGGGCGTCACGAAGGAATTCGGGCCCGTGACCGCGGTCGACCAGATGACGCTCGAGATCGCGAGCGGAGAGTTCTACAGCCTCCTCGGTCCCTCGGGCTGCGGCAAGACGACGACCCTCCGGATGATCGCCGGCTTCGAGCAGCCCACCGCGGGAGAGATCTTCCTGGCCGGCTCGCCCGTCGCGGGGGTGCCGCCCTACAAGCGCAACGTCAACACGGTCTTCCAGCATTACGCCCTCTTCCCCCACATGGACGTCGCCCAGAACGTCGGGTACGGCCTCCGCCAACGAGGGTCGCCGAAGGCCGAGGAGGCCCGCCGGGTGGGCGAGGCGCTGGACCTCGTCCGCCTCTCGGGCTACGGCACCCGGCGGACCTGGGAGCTGTCAGGGGGCCAACAGCAACGGGTCGCGCTCGCGCGGGCTCTCGTCAACCATCCCACGGTCCTCCTCCTCGACGAGCCGCTCGGGGCCCTCGACCTGAAGCTCCGCAAGGAGATGCAGCTCGAGCTGAAGGCCCTCCAGCGAGAGGTCGGGATCACGTTCGTGTACGTGACCCACGACCAGGAGGAGGCCCTGACGATGAGCGACGTCATCGTCGTCATGAACCATGGCCGGATCCAGCAGCTGGGCGGCCCGACCGAGCTCTACGAGCGACCGGTCAATCTCTTCGTCTCGAACTTCATCGGCGTCAGCAACCCGATGCCGGGCCGGGTCATGGAGATCGGGCCCGACCATTCGGCCGTCGTCGAGACCGATCGCGGCCTCCGACTTCGGGGCACGATCACGGACCCGGCCGTCCGGCCGGGCATCGGCACATCGGTCACGGTCGCGACGCGGCCGGAGCGGCTGACCGTGCTCCCGGGCGAGGCCCGAGAGCCGGCGGCACCGGGCGAGGTCGACGTCCCGGGCCGGATCCACCAGGGCACCTATCTCGGCGACCAGACGGAATACCGGGTCACGACCGACCTGGCGGGGGAGCTCATCGTCCGGCGGCAGAACGCCGCCGGCGTCGGAACGGGGGAGGGCGTGGGACCGGGCGATCCGGTCGTCGTCCGATGGCACGAGGAGGCGAACCTCATCCTCGTCGGCTGAGGTTCGGAAGGCGCGCGCCCGGATCGCCGGGCACGGAGGAGGAGACGCGTGGCAGACCGAGGACTCGACTGGTACATGAAGCAGGCGGCCACCAAGCCGATCAACCGCCGCGGCTTCCTCACGATGATGGGCTATGCCGGCGGCGCCGCGGCCCTTGCCGCCTGTGGCGGGGGTGCGACCCAGGCGCCGTCGGCGACGGCGTCCCAGGCCGCGTCGGCCGGACCGAGCCCCACGCCCGGTGTCGACATCGGCAACGAGCTCTACATCTACAACTGGTCCGACTACATCGCCGACGCCAACATCGAAGAGTTCAAGCGACGGTACGGCATCACGGACTTCGTGTACGACACCTACGCGAACAACGAGGAGCTGATCGCCAAGCTCCAGGGCGGCGCATCCGGCTACGACATCGCCGCGCCGACGGCCGAGTACGTCCCCGGGATGGTCGAGGAGGGCTTCCTCGAGAAGCTCGACCTGACCAGGATCCCGAACGTGCAGTACATCGACGAGACGTTCAAGAACCTCTGGTGGGACCCCACCAACGAGTACCAGGTGCCGAAGGACTACGGCACCACCGGGATCATGTACCGCGGCAAGATGCTCGCCAGCCCGCCGACATCCTGGCGAGAGTTCTATGACCTGACCCGGGGCTCGGAGTCCGGCAAGGTCGTGATGGTCGACTCGATGGGCGACGTCTTCGTCTTCCCCCTGAAGATGCTCGGCTACTCGCTCAACTCACTGGATCCTGACAAGCTCGAGGAGGCGCGCCAGATCCTTCTCGACGTGGCGCCGCACTTGCTGGCGCTCGATTCGGACCTCTACCAGGACAAGCTCGCCAGCGAGGAGGCGTCGATGGTCCTCGGCTGGACCGGGCCGTTGCTCGGGCTGCAGGACAACGAGGACACCGCCGACGCCGCCTACACCGTGCCGTCCGAGGGCTCTCTCTTCTGGATGGATACGTGGGTGATGATCAAGGATGCGCCCCACAAGGACGCTGCCTACGCCTGGCTGGACTTCATCCAGGAGCCGGCGATCCAGGCGGCCGAGACCGAGTTCAACTACTACGCCACGTGCAACTCCGAGGCGAAGAAGCTCGTGCCGAAGGAGATCCTCGACAACGAAGCCGTGTTCCCGAGCGATTCGGCATTCGCCAAGCTCGAGGGCGCGGAAGACACGTCGGGCAACAACCAGCGCCTCGACATCTGGGAGGAGTTCAAGTCGAAGATCGGAGGCTGACCGCCGATCGCAGCTTCGCCGGAAAGCCCTGAGCGCCATGACTGCCGCAACCGCCCGTGGGAGTCGGCTCGCCGCGGGAGGGCGGGGTCGCTCCGCCCTCCTGACGAGCCTGCTCGTCTTTCCGGCGACGCTGTGGTACGTCGCGCTCCTCGTCGCGCCGCTGGCGATCGTCGTCATCTTCTCGTTCGGGACCCGGGCCAAGAACGGCGGCTACGCCCCGGCACTCACCCTCGACAACTATGCCGACCTCCTGAATCGGCCCGAACCGTTCGTCAACAGCCTCGTGATGGCCACCGCCGGCACGGTCGGCTGCCTGCTGGTGGGGCTGCCGCTTGCGTACTACCTGGCCACCCGAGCCGGGAGCCGCAAGAACGTCCTGCTCCTCCTGCTCGTCATCCCGTTCTGGACGAGCTTCCTCATCCGGACGTACGCGTGGCTGCTCATCTTCAACCCCGACACGGGTATCCCGGGCATCGTCAAGCTGCTCACCGGGGCCGAGTTCCGCGTCCGGGGCACGCCGATCGCCGTGCTCGTCGGGCTCGTCTACGGCTACCTGCCGCTCATGGTGTTCCCGCTGTACGTGACCCTCGAGCGCCTCGACCGGACCCTGCTCGAGGCATCCAAGGACCTCGGTGCCGGGCGCTGGGCGACGTTCCGCCAGATCACGCTGCCAATCGCGCTGCCCGGCCTCGTGACCGGCAGCATCCTCGTCTTCATCCCGATGATGGGCGAGTACGTCATCCCGGCGATCCTGGGCTACGGCCAGTTCTACATGATGGGCAACGCCCTCGTCAGCTCCTTCCTCGAGGCCCGCAACTGGCCGGCGGGCTCCGCCCGGGCGGTCGGGCTCATCGCGGTCATGCTCGTCACGGTCACGTTCTACCTGTGGTTCGTGAACCGTGGCCGGCGGACCCGCGAGACGAGCGTCTTGTGACCGCCCCGGCTGTCCCGGTGGTCGGACCGCGAACGGCGAACGGCGGCGCACCGCGACGGGCGATCGACCGGGGAAGCGGCTTCGTCGAGCGCTATTTCCGCATCCACACCAGCCTCGTCTACGCCTTCCTCTATCTCCCGATCGTCGTCGTCATCGTCTTCGCCTTCAACGCCACCGACACCCGGGTGACGCTGTGGCGAGGCTTCTCGCCGAAATGGTTCGGGATCGCGCTGAACGATCCACTCGTCCAGAAGTACGTCCTCAACAGCTTCATCGTGGCCATCCCGAATGCGATCTTCGCGACCCTCTTCGGGACGATGGCGGCGCTTGGTCTGCAGCGCGTCGGCAAGCGCGTCCGGCTGGCCTTCGACGCCCTGACCTACGTCTCGGTGATCGTGCCCGAGATCGTCATCGCCCTCGCCACGCTCGTCCTGTTCGCCACGAGCTTCGACGCGATCGAGGCCGTCTTCGGCGTGACCCGGCCGGGCTTCGGCTTCCACACGATCATCGCCGCCCACATGCTCTTCAACATCAGCCTGGTCCTGCTGCTCGTCCGGGCCCGCCTGTCGACGATGGACCGGACCCACGTCGAGGCCTCCTATGACCTCTTCGCCCCGCCCTGGCCGACCTTCCGCCAGATCACCCTGCCGCAGCTCCTGCCGGCGATCATGGCCGGGTTCCTGCTCTCGTTCACGTTCAGCTTCGACGACTACGTGATCACGACGTTCACGAGCGGGCCGGGCTCAACGACCATCCCGCTCTACATCTTCGGCGCGATCAAGAAGGGGGTCACGCCCGAGACGAACGCCGTGGCCACGATGATGCTCGCCTTCACGCTGGCGATGCTTGCCGTGGGCCAATGGCTCCTTGGACGCCAGTCCCGGCGTCGTGGTGGCGGCGCGTCGATGACGGGGATCATCGTCGAGCAGACGTAAGGTCGCGGCATCGCCGCATCGCCGCATCGCCCCATTGCGGCAGCTACACTCCGGCGGCGTGCCCAACCCCGTCATCGCCACACGCCGCCTCGACGCCAGCGGCCTGCTCCGGCCGCGCTTCACCACCCCGGAGGACGTCGTCCGCCGATTCGGCGCGGTCCAGTCGCAGGACTATCCGGGCGCGTCGTGGGGCATCGGCCAGCGCCTCGGATCGGCTGCCCGCCAGGCCGACATCGATGCCGCCCTCGACGAGGGCCGAATCGTCCGGACCCACGCCCTGCGCCCGACCTGGCACTTCCTGCACCCGGCCGACATCGGCTGGATCCTCAGGCTGACGAGCCCGCGCGTCGAGAAGCTCAACGCCCAGTACTACCGCCGGACCGAGCTCGACGAGGCCACCCTGGGACGGAGTGTCGAGGTCATGGCCCAGGCGCTTGAAGGCGGACAACATCTGACCCGGTCCGAGCTGTCGGCAGCGATGGTCGCCGCCGGGATCGACACCCGGGGCCAGCGTCTGAGCCTGCTTGTCATGCATGCCGAGCTCGAGGGCGTCATCTGCAGCGGCCCGCGGCGCGGACGGCAGTTCACCTACGCCCGGCTGGACAGCTGGGTTCCGCCAGCCCCGGACGCGCCGGCGGACCGCGCCGCGGCGCTTGCCGAACTGACTCGCCGGTACTTCACCTCGCACGGCCCGGCGGAGCCGCGCGACTTCGCCTGGTGGTCCGGGCTGGCGATCGCCGACGCGAAGGCCGGTCTGGCGAACGCCGGCCCGAACCTCGTCTCCGAACGAATCGACGGCACCGAGTGGTGGTGGGCGCCGCCACCCGGCGGCGAACCCGCGCTCCCGGCGGCCGGGCCGCTGGTCCAGCTGCTCCCGAACTATGACGAGTACCGCGGCTCGTACCGGGACCATGGACCGACGTTCGATTCCTCGATGCTCGGGGCGCGCTGGGTCGAGGCGGCGTTCGCGGCCCATCTCGTGGTCCGCGACGGGATGGCGATCGGCGGCTGGAAGCGAGAGGTGACGGGGCGCGACGTCGTGGTCCGGCCCGACCTCCTCACCGCCCTCGATCCGGCGGAGCGCCTGGCCCTCGAGAGCGCGGCCGCGGCCTACGGGCGGTTCCTGGACCTTCCGGCGCAGGTCGACTGGGGCGACGACGGCTGAGGCCCCTCGACCAGCCTGGTGCGATCGCGTGGTCGCCTCCCGCTCCGACCTCATGCATTTGGCTCATGAGAATCGTGCTACACGAGCATGGCCCACGGCGATACCGGACGATCAAGAGCGTCGCAGGGCGTCGGCCGAGCGTGGTCGTGCCTCGAACGATGAGCCACGCTCATGCGGCGGCACAACGTTCTCGGTCAGGAACCTCTTCCGCGCCGGGGGCCGCGAGGCTGCCTCGACAGATCAGCCGGCCCGGACCGGCTCCGGCTGCCTGATGCCGGCGTCGTCGGCGAGGGCCGCCGCAACCCCGGTTCGCTCCCACGGCAGGTCAAGGTCGGGCCGGCCGAAGTGGCCGTACGCGGCGGTCTGGCGGTAGATCGGGCGACGCAGGTCG
>MGOD01000073.1:0-476 GCA_001795245.1 Chloroflexi bacterium RBG_16_70_13 | reverse complement strand
GGCTTGAGGCCGAAGGTCTTGCGGATGGCCTCGGCGATCTTCTCCTCGGCGACCTTGCCCGTGCCGAAGGACTCGACGAACACGCTCACCGGGTCGGCGACGCCGATGGCATAGGCGACCTGGACCTCGCAGCGGTCCGCCAGGCCCGCGGCCACGACGTTCTTGGCGATGTAGCGACCCATGTAAGCCGCCGAGCGGTCGACCTTCGAGGGATCCTTCCCCGAGAAGGCGCCGCCCCCGTGCCGACCCATGCCGCCGTACGTGTCGACGATGATCTTGCGGCCGGTGACGCCGGAGTCGCCCATCGGGCCGCCGATGACGAAGCGACCCGTCGGGTTGACGTGGATCGTCGGCTCGATGACCCGGAGGCTGCGCGGGATGACGTCGTGGACGACCGCCTCGATGACGTCGTCGCGGAGGCGCTCGGTGGCGACCCCGTCGTCGTGCTGGGCGGCGACGACGACCGTCCGGACGGC
>MGOD01000072.1:20557-20809 GCA_001795245.1 Chloroflexi bacterium RBG_16_70_13 | reverse complement strand
CTCCTGCCCGGCCCGCCCCGCTGGGGCGAGGCGGCGTCATCCGGCGTGGCCGCCGACATCGCCGCGACCGTCGACATCGACCGCCCGCCCGCCGCCGACACCACGGAGGATCCCGATGGGCCACGGCGGTGACCTCCGCTTCCAGGTCGAGAACCTGACCCGCGTCGAGGGCGAGGGCTCGCTCCACCTGCGCGTCCGCGACGGCGTCGTCGAGGAGGCCCACCTCGAGATCTTCGAGGCGCCCCGCTACTT
>MGOD01000072.1:17246-20545 GCA_001795245.1 Chloroflexi bacterium RBG_16_70_13 | reverse complement strand
CCACGTCGCCGTCCATCCCCAGGTCCGGGCCCTCCGTCGGCTCCTCTACTGCGCCGAGTGGATCGAGAGCCACGCCCTCCACATCTACCTCCTCCACGCGCCCGACTTCCTCGGTTATCCCAGCGCCGTCGAGCTGGCGCGCGACCACAAGGAGCTCGTCGACGGCGGGCTGCGGCTCAAGAAGGCCGGCAACCACCTCCTGTCGGTCCTCGGCGGGCGGCCGATCCACCCGGTCAGCGTCAAGGTCGGTGGGTTCTCGCGGATGCCCGACCGGGCCGAGCTCACGGCCCTCAGGCCGAGCCTCGAGGAGGCGCTCGCGCTGTCCCAGGCGACGGTCGACGTCGTGACCGGCCTCGAGGCGCCGGCGTTCGAGCGCGAGCCCCGGCTGGTGGCCCTCAAGCATCGCCGCGAATATCCGCTCAACGACGGCCGGATCGTCTCCTCGGACGGGGTCAACCTTCGCGCCTCCGACTGGGGCAGGGCCTTCCACGAGGTCCAGGTCCCGTGGTCCAACGCCCTCCAGGCGCGCGCGGGTGATGGCCTCCCGTACCTCCTCGGACCGGCGGCGCGCGTCGTCCTGGCGGGGGACCAGCTCCACCCCCTCGCGAAGGAGGCGCTGGCCCGCACGGGGGCCCTCGAATCGATCCGCCGCAACCCCTACCGGAGCATCGTGGCCCGGGCGGTCGAGCTCGTCCACGTGACCGCCGAGGCGCTCGACATCATCGATGCCTACGTGAAGCCCGACGCGCCGGCCGTGGCCTACACCCCCCGACCCGGTGTCGCCGCCTGGGCCACCGAGGCGCCCCGCGGCCTCCTCTTCCACCGCTACGTCGTCGGCAACGACGGCAAGGTCGCCGCCGCGACGATCGTGCCCCCGACCTCCCAGAACCAGGCCGCGATCGAGGCCGACCTGGCGACGTTCGCGCCGGCCGTCCTGGACCTGCCGATGGGCGAGGCGACGCACCGCCTGGAGCAGCTCATCCGGTCCTACGACCCGTGCATCTCGTGCGCCACCCACTTCCTCGATCTCAGCGTGGAGGAGGCGGAATGACCGTTCCGGCGCCGGACCTCCGGATCCTCGTCTGCGGGACCGCCGATCGCGGCGACGACGGTGCCGCCCTCGCCGCGATCTCGCACGTCCTGCCCGAGCTCCCCGAGGCGCTCCGCGGACGGATCGAGATCCGGCGCTGCCCCCAGCTCGACGTCACGGATCTCCTCGATATCGGGGTCGGGGAGTCGGCCGTCGTCGTGGACACCGTCGTCGGGATCGAGCCCGGGACCGTCATCACGATGTCCCTCGACGATCTCGCTCGTCGCCCGGCCGGCATCGCGCCGCGCTCCTCGCATGCCCTCTCCGTCGACGACGCGCTGCTCATCGCCGAGGTCGTCCGGGGGACCCTCCCGGCCGGCACGTTCGTGGGTATCGGTGGCCGCTGGTTCGGCTACGGCGAGCGTTTCTCGCGCTCGGTCAAGGGCAGCCTACCGGCCTTCGCCGACGCCATCCGCCGGTCGATCGAGGAGCTCCTCGCCGTCCCGCGCTGACCTGCATCAGCCGGCGACCTCGAGCCAGGCCGCTGCGTCAGGCGGCAGCCAGCCGCCGTCGACATCGGCGCTTGCCAGGAGGACGCGAGATTCGCGGGCGTCGCGCGGCAGCTCTACGCCTCGCGTTGAGAGGTTGACCGCGCAGCGGAGGCCTGCGGCGCGCTCGAAGAGGAGGGTGCCCTCGCGGCTCGGCAGCCAGCGGAACACGTCGGTGGCGAAGCCGGGGTGTTCGCGCCGGAGGCGCAGGGCGGCCCGATAGAGCGAGAGCATCGAGCTCGGGTCGCGGGCCTCGGCCTCGGCCGTGAGCGTGCGCCACGATGACGGCTGCGGCAGCCAGGGTCGGGAGCCTTCGGGGCCGAAGTCGAAGGGCGGCTCGTCGCCGGCCCACGGGAGCGGCACGCGGCAGCCGTCGCGGCCACGGATCGTGTGGCCGGAACGGGACCAGATCGGGTCATCGAGGACCTCGGGCGGCAGGTCAAGGACCTCGGGCAGGCCCAGCTCCTCCCCCTGGAAGAGGTAGGTGCACCCCGGCAGGGCGAGCATCAGGAGGATCGCCGCTCGCGCCCGACGCGTGCCGAGCTCGAGGTCCGACTCCACCGGCCCGACGGGCTCGCGATGCCGCCGCTCCGTGGACGCCCGGCCGAACCTCGTGACGTGGCGCATCGCGTCGTGGTTCGACAGGACCCAGCTCGAGGGTGCCCCGACAACCCGGTGGGCCTCGAGCGTCGCATCGATGATCGACCGGAACGACGTCACCGACCAGGGCGAGGCCATGAACCCGAAGTTGAACGCGGCATGGAGGGCGTCCGGCCGGAGGTATTCGACGAGGCGGACGGGATCGTCCACGCCGACCTCGCCGAGAAGGATCCGGCCGCCCTCATAGCGGTCCGCCACGCGTCGCCAGGAGCGGTGGATCTCGTGGACGCCCGGTCGATCCCAGTGGGGATGCTCGCCCGGCGGGAAGGGCGCCCCGGCGAGGTGCTCGTCGGGGATGTCCGGCAGGCCCTCGGCCTTGACGAGGGCGTGGGCCACGTCGATCCGGAAGCCGTCGACCCCGCGGTCGAGCCAGAAGGCGAAGATCTGCTCGAACTCCGCGCGGACCTCGGGGTTCGCCCAGTTGAGGTCGGGCTGCTCCGGGGCGAAGACGTGGAGGTACCACTGGCCCGGCCGGCCATCCGGCTCGGTGACCCGGACCCAGGCGGGGCCGCCGAAGACGCTCGGCCAGTTGTTGGGCGGCTCGTCGCCGTTGTCGCCCCGGCCGTCGGCGAAGACGTAGCGGTGGCGGGCCGGCGAGCCGGGCCCGCCGGCGAGCGCCGCCCTGAACCACGGGTGCTGGTCCGAGGTGTGATTGGGGACGATGTCGATGAGGACACGCAACCCGAGCTCGTGGGCCTCCCGGACAAGGGCGTCGGCGTCGTCGAGGGTGCCGAACCGCGGGTCGATCGCCCGGTAGTCGGCGACGTCGTAGCCGCCGTCGGCCATCGGCGAGGGATACCACGGCGTGACCCAGATGGCATCGATGCCGAGGTCGCGGAGGTAGGGCAGGCGGGCGCGGATCCCGGCGATGTCGCCGACACCATCGCCGTCGCCGTCGGCGAAGCTCCGGATGTAGACCTGGTAGACGACGGCGCGCCGCCACCAGTCCGTCGCGTCCGGGCTTGGCTCCGTCGGTCGGTCGGGCGGTTGGCCAGTCACCTGCCCACGCTGCCGCATCCGCGCAGGTTAACCGGTTTAACCGCGCAGTGGTCCAGACCCGC
>MGOD01000072.1:16920-17217 GCA_001795245.1 Chloroflexi bacterium RBG_16_70_13 | reverse complement strand
CCGGGTCCGGGATGCGTACACGGGCATCAAGAACGGAAGTGGTCTTCGCGGCGACGGCGTCCGCCGGTGGCCGGCGGTGTCGGCCCGCGTGCGGCTACCCCCGGCACAGCCGTCCCGGCACCCGCGGGCCATGCGGCCCCTCACGTTGGGGCCGGAGGGGCCTGCCACACGGGGCGATCGGCCACCACGCTTCCACCATGACGTCCACAGCCGCGCCGCGCCCCTTGGCTCCCGCGTCCGCCGATCCCGTGCCGTACCCCGGCATCCCGGCGATCGTCGACGGCTCCGAGGCCGTCG
>MGOD01000072.1:15990-16829 GCA_001795245.1 Chloroflexi bacterium RBG_16_70_13 | reverse complement strand
CGCCGACGGCCGGAGCGACCTCTTCGGCACTCCGCTGCGGTTCATCGAGCCCGAATCCGAGCACTCGTCGGCGAGCGCCGCCGAGGGTGCCGCGCTCGCCGGCGCGCGCGTGACCAACTTCACCGCCGGCCAGGGCCTCGTCCTCATGAAGGAGGTCCTGTTCGTCATCAGCGGCAAGCGCCTGCCGGCGGTCTTCCACGTCGGCGCCCGGGCGCTGACGAGCCAGGCCCTCAACATCCATGCCGGCCACGACGACATGATGGCCGTCGCCGACTGCGGCTGGGGCATGCTGTTCGCCCGCAACGCCCAGGAGGCGGCCGACCTCGCCGCCATCGCCCGACGCGCGGCCGAGGCCGCTGACACGCCGTTCATGGTGGCCCAGGACGGATTCCTCACGACCCACACCCTCGAGAACGTGCTCCTGCCCGAGGATGATCTCCTGCGGGAGTTCGTGGGCGATCCCCGCGACCACATCCGCGACCTGTTCGACCCGGCCGAGGCGCTCATGACCGGCGTCGTCCAGAACCAGGACAGCTACATGAAGGGCCGGATCGGGCAGCGCGCCTACACCGACCGGATCCCGGCGATCCTCGAGGACGCCTACGACGAGTGGTTCCGCCTGTCCGGCCGCCGCTACGGCGCGATAAACGCCTACCGGACCGAGGGAGCCGACGAGATCCTCGTCTCGATGGGCACGATCGCCGACACCGCGATCGCCGTCGTCGACCACCTCCGCGCCCAGGGTCGGCCCGTCGGCTGCGTCGCCGTCACGGCCTTCCGGCCGTTCCCCGCTCGCGAGCTCGTGACCGCCCTCCGCGGCGCCCGGACCGTCGGGGTCG
>MGOD01000072.1:15565-15905 GCA_001795245.1 Chloroflexi bacterium RBG_16_70_13 | reverse complement strand
GGCCGCCGAGGGCGGCATGGTCCCGCGCGTCCTGTCCGTCTCCGCCGGCCTCGGCTCGCGCGACGTCGCCGCCGGGGACCTCGTCGCGATCTTCGACAAGCTGGCCGACCACGGCGAGGACGAGCAGCGCCACTACGTCGTGGGGATCAAGCACCCCCTTGCGCTGCCCGTGGAACCGGTGGACCTCCGGCCGGCGGGCGCCTACAGCCTCCGCGGCCACTCGATCGGCGGCTTCGGCAGCGTGACGACGAACAAGCTCGTGGCGACCCTCTCGGGCGAGCTCTTCGGCAAGCAGGTCCAGGCCTACCCGCGCTACGGCTCGGAGAAGAAGGGCCTCCCG
>MGOD01000072.1:11214-15403 GCA_001795245.1 Chloroflexi bacterium RBG_16_70_13 | reverse complement strand
CGCCACTCGCCGATCCGGAGGCGATCTGGGCCTCGATCCCCGCGGCCTCGCGGGCCGAGATCCTCGCCCGCCGGATCCGGGTCACCGCCCTCGACACGGCGTCCCTCGCCAGGCGCCACGCTCCCCGGCCCGACCTGGAGGTCCGGATGCAGGGCGTCGCCCTCGTCGGTGTCTTCCTCCGGGTCTCGCCGTTCGCGGCCCGGGCCGGGATGGACCGCGAGACCCTCCTCGCGGCCGTCCGCGAGCGCCTCGGCCGCTTCTTCGGCAAGCGCGGCGGCTCGGTCGTGGACGCGAACCTCGAGGTCATCGCCGAGGCCTGGGACGGCCTCATCGACGTGACCGCGGCCATCGGCGCCGGCGGCGCCGCCGCATCCGCCCCGCCATCGATGCCGGCCGCGCCGGCCCTCCATGGAGCTCCGCGATGACCACCGAGCGCATCTCCGCCCCGATCGTCGGTGACCGGATGGCCCTCGAGCCGATCGTCATCCGCGCCGACGCCTCGCTCACCGAGGCCGCCGCCCTCATGGACCGTCGCCACGTCCACGGCCTGCCCGTGGTCGACGCCTCGGGCTCGCTCGTCGGCGTCCTGTCCCAGACCGACCTCACCCGCGCCCGCGGCACGGAGTATCTCTGGGCGAACTGGCCGGGCCTCGCGGTCCGACACCTCATGACCAGCCCGGCGATCACCGTCCACCGCTCGACGCCGCTGGCGATCGCCGCCCGGAAGATGGAGCGCCACCGGATCCATCGCCTCGTCGTCGTCGACGACCTCGACGAGACGATCCCGATCGGGGTCCTCTCGATGACCGACCTCGTCCATGCGATCGCCGAGGAGACTGGCGCCCTCACGGTCCCCGCCGAGCCGGCAACCGCAGCGTCCCCCGACACCGGCGCGACCCCGGGAGCATCCGATGCCTGACGTCCCCACCACCGAGCGCGCCACCGCCACCCTCGTCCCCGCCGTCCCCGGCCCGCACCCGGACGACACGCCCTTCGTCAAGGAGGCCGGCGAGCTCAAGGAATCCCACTCCGATCGCCTCGCGACGATCGCGCCGCCGCTCCTCGACATCGATGCCTACGTCGAGGAGTTCGGCCGGAGCGTGGTCCCGGCCTATCGCCGCGGGATTGCCGACCGGGAGCTGCCGGCCGACGCGGGCCTCGCCCGGAGCATCATCCCGCCGGCCACCTCGGCCGTCCGCGACTTCTCGAAGCTGGCCCTCACGATTCCGGAGTTCATCGCCGAGAAGTGCGTCGGCTGCATGGCCTGCGTCAGCGCCTGCCCCGACACCGCGATCCTCGGCGTCGTCGTCCCCGAGCCGGAGCTCCCGGGGCGCATCGAGGCCTTCGCGAGGAACCTCAACGGCACGGCGGCCCTCGCCACGACGACCGCCCGCTCGCACTTCGCCGACACCCAGAAGTACGGCGAGGTGCCCGCGCGAAAGGGCAACGACCGCGGGGCCTTCGGGATCTTCGTCGACCCCGTCCACTGCAAGGGCTGTTCCGAGTGCGTCGAGGTCTGCGCGGCGCTCGGTCACGATGCCCTGATCATGATCGAAAAGGTCGCCGAGGAAGCCTCCGGCGAATCGACCCTCGAGCGCTACGACCGCGACATCCGGTTCTTCCGCTCGCTCCCCACGACGCCCGATGTCTACCGCAACGAGAAGGCCCTCGCCGACCTCATGCTCGGCGAGCACGCCCTCGGCTACGTCGGCGGCGCCGGCTCGTGCGCCGGCTGTGGCGAGGCGACGGCGATCCGGATGGTCCTCGCCGCGACCCGCCAGGTCCACGGCCCCGAATCGATGGGGATCGTGGCCGCGACCGGCTGCAACAGCGTCTTCGGGGCCACCTACCCGTTCAACCCGTACCGCGTGCCGTGGACGAACTCGCTCTTCGAGAACGCCCCGGCCGTCGGGCTCGGCATCCGCGCCCGCTGGGACGCGGCTGGCCACCCCGAGCGCAAGCTGTGGGTCTTCGGCGGCGACGGGGCGATGTACGACATCGGCTTCCAGGCCCTGTCGCGGATGGTCGCCTCGGGGGCCGACATCAAGGTCCTCGTCCTCGACACGCAGGTCTACTCGAACACCGGCGGCCAGGCCTCGACGGCGACCTTCGGCGGCCAGGTCACCAAGCTGTCCGCCTTCGGCAAGGCCCTCCATGGGCGCCCCGAGCGGCGCAAGGAGCTGGGCCGGATCATCGCCGCCCACGGCGAGGTCTACGTGGCCTCGACGACGCCGGCCCACATCAACCACTTCTACCGCTCGATCATGGATGCCAACGAGTACCCGGGCCCGGCGGTGATCGTGGCCTACACGCCGTGCATGCCCGAGCACGGGATCCCCGACGACGCCTCGACCCGCCAGGCCAAGCTGGCCGTCGATTCGCGGGCCTTCCCGCTGTTCACCTATGACCCCCGCCGCGGCGAGTCGATGGCCGAGCGCCTCTCCCTCCAGGGCAACCCGGCCCTGAAGGAGGACTGGTCGAAGGCGCCCGATGGCTCCGCGGTCGACTTCCTCGCCTTTGCCCGGACCGAGGGCCGCTTTGCCCAGCATTTCGGGGTTGACGGCTCGCCGACGCCCGAGATCCTCGCCACGCAGGACGACCGCCTCGCGAACTGGCACACGCTCCAGGAGATGGCCGGCATCCGGTAGGGTTCAGGAGAGCGTCTCGGCCAGCTCGATCGCCTCGTCGCGGGTGAGTTCGCCCTCGAGCCGGTAGGTGATCCCGTCGCGCGTCCAGAGGAGGGCGTTGCCGACGTCGCGCATGGTCTCCTCGATCCGCGTCCCGTTGGGCGCGATGTAGGACAGGAAGTGGTGCTCGCCGTCGATCCAGTAGCCGGCGGAGCCGGCCACCGTCACAGGCTCGACGCGGGTCCCGGTGCGGATCAGCTTCTCGACCGATTCCGGCTCGACCCGGCCGTCGATCTCCACGAGCAGCAGGCCGAGGCCCTCTCGGGTGGTGCCGGGGAGGCGGGGATCGGGACCCCAGGCGAGCGCCAGCCGGCTGCCGCTGAGATAGACCGCGTCTAGCGGGCCGATGCGGCCGTCGTCGGGCAGGAGGATCTCGAAGCCGACGGCCTCGCGGGCATCCTCGAGGGAAACCGGCGCACCGAGGCCGAGGCCGGCGCCCGGCGCCGCGGAAGCCGGGACGGTGGGGCTCGGGAGCGTCGATGGCGGCGGGCCGAACAGGATCCGGATCCCCGGTAACCCGTAGCCGATCGCCGCCGTGACCGCCGCGGCGAGGAGCAGGAGCGCCGCCGCGGCGAGGAGGAGGCTCCGGCTGCGGTCGGGGCCACGCTGGATGCCTCGCCCGCGGCCGAGGATCGTGCGCCACCACGGGACGGCGGCGCGGCGCGGCTGCTCGGCCTGGATCCTGGCCCGGACGCGCTCGGCCAGCCCGGCTGCCCCCGGTGCGGCAAGGTGGCTCCCGACGTCCCGCAGCGCGGCGTCGAGATCGAGCTCGAGCGTCGACATCGACCGGTCCTCGCTCATGCCTCGACTCCCGTGAGGTGGTCGCGAAGGCGCCCGAGGGCCCGTGAGAGGCGGGACTTGACCGTGCCGCGCGGGATGCGCAGGACGTCCGCCGCCTCCGCCTCCGACAGCTCGAGGAAGTAGCGGGCGGCGATGATCTCGCGATCATCGTCGCGGAGGCGGTTGATCGCCGCGAGGAGGTGCGCCCGCCGCTCCGCGACGAGGGCCGCCGTCTCGGGCGACGGGGCCGCGTCGTCCGAGGGGCGGTCGGCCGTGGCCCGGATCGCGAGGCCTTCGCGCCGGCCGGCCGAGCGACGCCGGTTGCGGGCCTCGTTCGCCACGATCTGGAGGAGCCACGGCCGGAACGGGGCGCCGGCCCGGAATCGGGGCAGGGCGATCCAGGCCTTGACGAAGGCCTCCTGGGCGGCGTCGTCCGCGTCGGCCGCGGGCGCGATCACGTGCGCCGTTCGCACCGCCACGTCCTGGTAGCGGCGGACCAGCTCTTCGTAGGCCATCACCTCGCCCGCGCAGGCGCGCTCGATCAGCTCGGTGTCGTCCGTCGGACGGCCCTCCTCCGGTCAACCGTACGTGCTACACCGGGCCGGCGCGAGGGGTTCCCCGGGGCTGCGTGGGCGGATCGGTGGGCTGGTCGACCCGCGCGAATGAGGTTGCCCCCCGGCGGTCCTTATGACCGGATTCCCGGTTGCAGCAGCGGATTCATC
>MGOD01000072.1:9940-11188 GCA_001795245.1 Chloroflexi bacterium RBG_16_70_13 | reverse complement strand
GTCATACGAAGCTTCGGTGGCCGGGCTCAGCGGAGCCGGTGCCCGGTCCGCCGCCCGGTCCGCCGCAGGCCCGATCCGGGCTCGTTGCTCGGCCGCGCCCTGGACTCGTATGACGCCGACGGTCATCAGAATCGAGACATCGCGGCGCTCGCCGGAATCCGGTCATATTCGAGGAGGTCGGCCACGTTCGGGAGCTCGGTCGTATTCGGACGGGCGGCCGGCATGCGTGCGCGGCGCGACACCACGTGGTCCAATCGCGCGGTGACCTTCATCGACCCCCAGCGGACCCGGTCGCTGCCGACGGCCGAGCTCACGGCTCACGAGACCGGCGCGATTCGCGAGCTTCTCTGGGCGGCGTTCGAGGCCGACGAGGACGGCTTTTCGGAGGACGACTGGCAACACGCCCTGGGCGGTCGCCACGTCGTCGTTGAGGACGGCGGACGAATCGTCTCGCATGCCGCCGTGGTCGAACGAGCGATCGAGATCGGAGGGGAGCGCTTGCGGGCCGGCTGCGTGGAGGCCGTGGCGACCGTCCCGGAGGAGCAGGCCCGGGGCCACGGCACGCGCGCGATGACGGCGGTCGGCGAGCTGATTCGGACCGGCTTCGAGATCGGCGTCCTGGGCACCGGCAGCCACGGCTTCTACGAGCGCCTCGGCTGGACGACGTGGCGCGGTCCATCGTTCGTTCGGACGGCCCATGGGTTGGTCTCGACGCCCGACGACGACGGCTACCTCATGGTCCTGCGAACGGCGTCGACGCCTACCCTCGACCCCGAGGCCCCGATCGTCTGCGAGTGGCGCCCGGGCGACGTCTGGTAGGACGGGCGCTACGCCGCGCGCCACGCCGCGCGCTACGCCGCGAGCCACGCGGGGCGCAGCGGCGGGGCTACGCCGGGGCGAGGGCGCCCTCCATGGCCGCCGCGTACCCGGCCTCGAGGGCCGCGAGGTCCCCGGCGAGGATCTCGGGGCGCTTGGCCAGGAGGACGGCCTCGAGCGCGCCGCGGGCCGCGGCGAGCGGGACGAGGGGCCGGCGCGCGAGGAGCGCACCGAGCGCCACGACGCTGACGAGCTTGTCGTCACCGGCCGTCCGGCCGAGGGCCGTGCAGGGCACGGCGACGACCTCGATGTCCGTCCGCGACGGCAGGGCCTCGATGAGCGACGTGTTGAGGACGAGCAGGCCGCCCGGCGCGACCGTGGCCTCGAACCTCGCCAGCGACGGCGGGTTGAGGGCGACGACGGCATCGGCCC
>MGOD01000072.1:9520-9918 GCA_001795245.1 Chloroflexi bacterium RBG_16_70_13 | reverse complement strand
CCGATCGGCTCGGCGGCCACGATCACGGTGCAGGACGCCGTGCCGCCGCGCATCTCCGGACCGTACGACGGGATCCAGAAGACCTCGAGGCCCTCGGCCATCGCGGCCCGGGCGAGGATGTTGCCGGCGAACAGGATGCCCTGGCCGCCGAAGCCGGCGAAGATCGTCGAGCGTTCCATCGTCAGGCCTCTGGCGGGCTGGGGGTCTTGGCCAACGGCGTCGGGGTCGCGCGCGCCTTGGCGGCCGCGGCCGTCGGTCCAGGAGCCGCGGCTGCCGGCCCGGGGACCGCGGCCTTGAGGCGGTCGACGATCACCCCGACCGGGTACGTCTCGGCGACCGTGTCGAGGTGCTCGATCGACTCCTGGGCGGTCATGCCCCAGCCGACCGGGCAGTTCGAG
>MGOD01000072.1:9312-9462 GCA_001795245.1 Chloroflexi bacterium RBG_16_70_13 | reverse complement strand
GCATCGCCTTGAGCCTTCCGATCGAGGCCGCGTCGGCGAGGGTACCGCGGGCCGCGTAGGCGACGCCCGGCAGGACGGCGAGCATCTCGGTGATCGGGATCGGGCCGCCCATCGTGCGCTCGTCCCGGCCGGTCGGCGAGGAGGTGGTCT
>MGOD01000072.1:5501-9262 GCA_001795245.1 Chloroflexi bacterium RBG_16_70_13 | reverse complement strand
AAGACGGCCGTGATCCGCTCGCCGCGGGCCGCGGCGTGGACGATCTCGCCGGTGCCGATCGCGGCGAGATCACCGTCGCCCTGGTACATGAGGACGAACGCCTCGGGCCGGACACGTCGGACGCCGGTCGCGACGGCGGGGGCCCGTCCGTGGGGCGACTCGACCCAGTCGACGTCGATGTAGTCGTAGGCGAAGACCGAGCAACCCACCGGGGCGATGGCGATCGTCCGCTCGGCGACGCCGAGCTCGCCGAGGAGCTCGGCGATGAGCCGGTGGATGACGCCATGGCCGCAGCCAGGGCAGTAATGGGTCGACTTGTCCTCGAGGAGCGCGGGCCGGCCGGCGATGATCCGAGGGGACGTGACCGCGGGCGATGCGTCGGGTGTCGCGGGCGCGGCCTGTGCAACGGACGCCGACCGATCGAGCAGCGGGGCGGTCATCGCCAGACCTCCTGGAGGGCGGGCTCGTCGACGTCGGGGGGCGCCGGCGAGGCCCTCCGGACGGGCGGCTCGAGGGGCACGGACCGGGCGCTCCGACGGGGTGGGCGCTCGCCCGGGGCTCCCTGCACCGACCTCGGTGGCGTGATCGCCCAGAGGCGGCGGAGGGCGACGAGGACCTCGTCGGGCGTCGGGACCATGCCCCCGGTCAGGCCATGGAACGCGACCGGTGTCCGTCCCTCGACGGCCAGCCGGACGTCATCGACCATCTGGCCGGCCGACAGCTCGACCGTCAGGATCCCGCGGGCTCGCGCGGCGAGGTCGGCGAGCGGCCCCGACGGGAACGGCCAGAGGCTGATCGGGCGGAACAGGCCGGCCCGGAGGCCGCCCTCGCGAGCCCGGCGGATGGCGGTCCGGGCGACGCGGGCGGCGGTGCCGTAGGCAACGATGACCAGCTCGGCATCGTCGAGCAGCTCGCCCGTCCAGCGGACCTCGGCGGCCTCGATGGCCCGGTATTTCACCTGGAGGTGCTCGTTGTGGGCCTCGAGGTCCTCGGGCTTGAGGTGGAGCGAGCGGACGACCCGCGGCCGCCGGCCGGCGGCGCCGCCAACCGCCCAGTCGAATGCCGGCCGGGGCGGCAGCCGGTAAGCCGGCACGACCGGCTCCATCGCCTGGCCGAGCGTCCCGTCGGCGAGGATGACGACCGGGGTTCGGTAGCGCTCGGCGACCTCGAAGGCGTCGGCGACGAGGTCGATGGCCTCGGCAATCGAGGATGGCGCGAACACCGGGGTCCGGTAGTCGCCGTGGCCGTGGCCCTTGACCATCTGGAAGTAGTCGCCCTGGCTGGGACCGATCGAGCCGAGGCCCGGACCGCCGCGCATGACGTCGACGAAGACCATCGGGACCTCGGAGCCGGCCATGTAGGACATCCCCTCGGCCATCAGCGAGGTCCCTGGGGACGACGAGCTGACGAGGACCCGGGCGCCGGTCGCGGCCGCGCCGAGGGCCATGTTGATCGCGCCGAGCTCGCTCTCGGCCTGGACGAAGACGCGCCCGAGCTCGGGCATGCGGCGGGCCATCCACTCGAGGATCTCGGCCTGAGGCGTGATCGGGTAGCCGAAGTAGGCGTCGCAGCCGGCCTGGATCGCGGCCTCGGCGATCGCCTCGTTGCCCTTCATGAGGACCCGCTCAGGGGTCCGCGGCGGTGCCTCGATCGCCATCTCAGGCCCCCTTTCGCGGCGCGAAGACGGTGAAGACGGCGTCCGGGCAGACCCGCGCGCAGAGCGCGCAGCTCGTGCAGCCGGCCGCGTCGATCAGGCGGACCGGGTGGTAGCCGAGCGGGTTGACGACGCCGACATCGAGGGCGAGCACCGCGTGCGGGCAGGCCCCGATGCACAGCTCACAGCCCTTGCAGCGGTCGCTCGCGATCGCCAGCGGGGTGTAGGGCGGTGGGTCGGTGGGACGGTGAGGCGGTGGCGACGCGACGCGGCCGCCCGGGACGTTTCTGAGCGCGACGGACATTGGGCGCGCACCTCCGATCGAAGGTTGCGCCGGTCACCCCTGCCCGGGCAGGGCCGGACGGCGCGAGGTCGCGGGCCGGACGACCCGCCCCCGCGTGACACGCGGCCCTCAACGCCGGACGGTGGCAGGGCGGAGGCTCTGATCATGAGGCGCCCCATGCGCTTCAGGAGGGCCTCAGCGTGTGCATCGGCTTCCCCGGCAGGGTCATCGCCGTCGACGACGCCGGCGCGACCGTCGATCAGGACGGGCGCGTGCGCCGCGCGTCAACCCTCCTCATCCCTGACATCACGCCTGGCGACCACGTGTACGTGGCCGCGGGGACGATCGTCGAGCGAATAGATCCGGCCGAGGCCGAGCTGATCCGGGCCACGCTCCTGGCGGCGATCGCGCTCGAGCAGGCCGAGGCAGAGACCGCGGCAGGCAGTGGAGGACTTGCATGACCCGCGCCACCGACCGAACCGCCCCAGGCTCGCGGCGCGTCCCTGATTCGCTTCGCTGGGGCGTCGGGCTTGCGTTCGCCACAGCGCTCATCAGCGGCTTTTCGATCTACGTCAACGGCTTCGCCGTGAAGCAGCTCCCGGACGCCGCCGTCTTCACGACCCTCAAGAACGCGCTGGCTGCGCTCATCCTCCTCGGCTTCGCAGCGGCGACCGTCCGCCCGGCCGACGTCCGGGCGATGGGCCGGACATCGTGGAGCCGGCTCGCCGTGATCGGCGTCGTCGGCGGCAGCCTGCCGTTCGTCCTCTTCTTCAGCGGTCTCGCGATGGCCAGCGCGCCCTCGGCGGCGTTCATCCACAAGACCCTCTTCGTCTGGGTCGCCATCCTCGCCGTGCCGTTCCTGGGCGAGCGGCTCGGCCTGGCCCAGCTCGGGGCCCTCGCCGTCCTGCTCGGGGCGCAGCTCCTCGTCATCCCGCCGAACGGCGTGGTCTGGGGAACGGGCGAGACGATGATCGCCGCTGCCACCCTGCTGTGGGCAGTCGAGGCGATCCTGGCCAAGCGTCTCCTCGGGACCGTGCCGTCACAGGTCGTCGGCGCGGGTCGGCTCGGCATCGGGCTCGTCGTCCTCGTGGCCTACCTCCTCGCCTCCGGCAAGGCTGGTGTCTTGCTGGCGCTCTCGGGTGAGCAATGGGCGTGGGCCCTTGTCACCGGCGCCCTCCTGTCCGGGTACGTGGGGACGTGGTACGCGGCCCTGCAGCGCGCGCCGGCCAGCCTCGTCACGGCGATCCTCGTCGTCGGAGCCCCGGTCACCGCCGCCCTCCAGGCCATCCAGAAGGGCGCCGTCCCGGCGACCCCGGTGCTGGCCGGCCAGCTGCTCATCGGCTTCGCGGCGATTGCCCTGGCGATCCATGCGATCCGGGCGGCGAGCCGCGTCGCGCCCCACGACGCCTCGACGGCCACGGCATCGGCATGACCCTGGAGGGGGGCCTGCCCCGGGCGGCGCCGGCAGCAGCGCGCATGCCCGTGCCCGCGCCGGCAGCAGCGCGCATGCCCGTGCCCGCGCCGGCAGCCCGACATCGGCCTCTCCGTCCCGTCCCGGGCCCGATCCGATTCGCTCGCTACGCCTACGGCCCCAACCGCCTCGGCTACTGTGGCCCCGAGGAGGCCCAGGAGCTCTTCGAGCAGGCGACGGACGGGGCCGAGGACGCCGCGCTCCGGGTGCTCGCCCGGCGGTTCGAGGGCGCCTACCCGTACCTCGAGCTCATCGCCCGCTCGAACGAGATCGCCGACCCGCTCGACGGCCGGGTCGTCGAGGCCTACTGGCTGGGCAACCACCTGCTGGACCACGTCGGGCCGGGGCGGCTC
>MGOD01000072.1:0-5493 GCA_001795245.1 Chloroflexi bacterium RBG_16_70_13 | reverse complement strand
CGACGCTTCAAGCCGCACCTCCGCGGTGACAGCTGGCACTGGCTGGCGACGAAGCCCGAGGCCGGCGCCGTGCCCGTCCACGCCTTCCACGTCCTCGATGTCTTCCCCCGACTCGGGCTGATGCGGACGGGGTCGACGGATCGCGCCCTCGAGGTCATGGATTCCTGCCGGATCCGGTGGGGTCGCGTCCTCGAGCGCGATGGCGACTGGCTGGTCGTCTCGGCCGTGCCGCTCGAGATGGTCGATGCGAAGCTCCGGCTCGCGCCGCCGCGGGTGGAGCGGATCCGGGGCTGGATCGACGGCGCCGGCTTCGTCGACGACGTCGAGCCGGGGGATGTCGTGTCCATCCATTGGGACTGGGCCTGCGAGCGGCTCGACCGGCCGAGGCTGGCGGCGCTCCGGGGCTGGACCGCGCGCGAGCTGAACATCGCCAATCGCACGATGTGAGCCGAGCCGGACGGCGGGCATGACCGGGACGGCGGTCCGATTGCCACCTCCGTGCTTGATGCCCGTGTACGCATCTGCAGGCGACAGGCTGCCTCGCCACCCGCACCGGCTGATGCGGGCACGCGCATCAGATGCGAGAGTGGATCTGGGCGAGCCGGCCCGGGCCGTCCGGCCCACCCCGCCCGGGCCACCCGACCCCCGAAACGGGACCCTCGGCACTCATGCGCACGTGCGCATACGGCGCAGGATCGGGCCATGGATGAGATCACGATGCTGCAGGCCGAGGTCCTCAAGGTCCTCGCGAGCCCTCGCCGGCTCGAGATCCTGCACGTCCTCGCCGACGGCCCAATCGAAGTCGGGCGGCTGGCCGCCGTCCTCGGCGTCAGCCAGCCCAACGTCTCGCAGCATCTCGCCGTCATGCGCACGGCCGGGATGGTCGAGGCCGAGCGCGATGGACGCGAGATCCGCTACCGCCTGGTCGATCCCGAGGTGCTCGTCGCCTGCGCCGTGATGCGCGGCGTCCTCGAGCGCCGGGTCGATCGACTCGCCCGGGCCGCCGACTCGGCCCGGATGAATGACCTCTTGACCACCGTGGGCTGACAGAACGAGCTGGAAGGAACCATCCCGATGGACGAACCGATCAACCTGGTCCTCTTCTCCGGAACCGACGACAAGCTCCAGGCGGCGGCCGTGCTGACCGCCGGGGCCGCGGCGCTCGGCAAGCCGGTGAACGTCTTCCTCCAGTACTGGGCCCTCGATGCCTTCCGCGCCGAGCGGATCGACCGCGACCACGGCCTCGCCCCCGAGGCCGGCGCCGAGGGCAAGGGCCATGTCGATGCCCTCCGGACCGCGGGCCAGGCCAGCTGGGCGGAGACCCTTCGCCAGGCCAAGGACCTCGGCTCGGTCGACATCCAGGCCTGCTCCCTGTCGATGGACCTCCTCGGCATCGAAGAGTCCGACCTCGACCCGCTCGTCGACGGCGTGGAAGGCGTGACCGCCTTCTACCTCAACGCGGGCGAGGGCCAGGTCGTCTTCATCTAGTCGCATGACCGACCGGCCGAGGCCGATCGGGGAAGGAGTCGCAACCATGGATACCCTCGAGACCATGACGGAGCCAGAGATCGGCGCCAGGGTCGATGCCCGCGGGCTGTCGTGCCCGATGCCGATCGTCAAGACGGCACAGGCCATCAAGACCGTCGCCTCCGGCGCCCTCGTCGAGGTCCTCGCCACCGATCCCGGGTCCCTCAAGGACTTCACGGCCTGGTGCCGCTCGACGGGCAATGAGCTCGTGGAGCAGGCGGCCGACGGGACCGTCTACCGCTTCGTCATCCGCCGGAAGTGAGGCACGAACCGATGACGCTCACCACCGAGCGACCGACCACCGCCGAGCCGGGCCTCGACGCCATCGCCGAGGCGATCGCCGCGGCCGCGCCGGCACCGGCCCTGGCGCCCGAGGAGGAGGTCAAGAGCCGCGACCTGGTCCTGATCTGGTACAGCGGCGACCTCGAGAAGACCTGGGCGTCGCTCATCCTGGCCACGACAGCCGCCGCGAGCGGCGTCAACACGAAGGTCTTCATCACCTTCTGGGGCCTCCAGGCCTTCGTGAAGGACGAGGTCCGGGTCACCGGCGAGACGTGGATGCAGAAGATGCTCTCGCTGATGCAGCGGCCCGGAATGAGCCACCGCAAGCTCTCGAAGATGAACTTCCTCGGGATGGGCCCCTGGATGATGGGCGTCCTCGCGAAGAAGTACGGCGTCGCCAAGCCGACGGAGCTGCTCGAGGCGGCCCAGGCGCTCGGCGTCGAGTTCATGCCCTGCCAGATGACGATGGACATGTTCGGCCTCAAGCGGGAGGACATGATCGACGGGCTCGGCGAGCCCGTCGGTGCCGCCACCGTCATCGACCTCCTCAACAACGGCGCGTCGTCGCTGTTCATCTGACCACCACGCACTGACGGACGCCGCGTCCCCGGCGCCCGGGAAGGGACACTCCGATGCTCGAGACCGAACCCACCATCAACCGGACGATCGATGCCCGCGGCAGCTTCTGCCCCGGACCGCTCATGGAGCTCATCCGCGGGATCCGCGAGGCCCAGGTGGGCGACGTCCTGGCGGTCCTGTCGTCCGACAAGGGCTCCAAGGTCGACATCCCCAAGTGGATCGAGAAGGCCGGCCATCGGCTCATCGCCGTCGAGGCCCTCGAGGGCTATGACCGTATCCTTGTCGAGAAGGCCCGGTAGCCCAATGGACCGGATCCTCGTCCTCGGTGGCGGGGTGGGCGGCACGCTGACCGCCAACCTCCTCGCCCGCCGACTCAAGAAGCGCATCGACGCCGGCGACGTCGACCTTGCCGTCGTGGACGCCAGCGGCGCCCACGTCTACCAGCCCGGCTTCATGTACATCGCCATGGGTGGCGAGCGGGCCGAGAAGCTCGTGAAGCGCGAGCGAGCGCTCCTAGACAAGCGGATTCGCCTCGTCATTGGGACCGTCGGCCACGTCGACGAGGCCGCCGGGACGGTCTCGCTGACCGATGGCACGGTCCTTCCGTACGACCACCTCGTTCTCGCCACCGGGGCCAGGATCCTGCCCGAGGCGATCGAGCACTTCGAGACCGAGGCGCACCACTTCTACACGGCCGAGGCCGCCCTGAAGCTGCGCCGGGCGCTCGATGCCTTCCGCGGCGGGAAGATCGTCGTCGGCATCGCCTCGATGCCCTACAAGTGCCCGCCGGCGCCGCTCGAAGTCTCCTTCCTCATCGAGTCCGAGCTCCGCGAGCGGGGCCTTCGCGAGAAGTCGGAGGTCCACTTCTGCTCGCCGATCAGCCGCGCGTTCACGATCGAATCGGTGAGCGAGATGGCGACCCCGATCCTCGAGGAGAAGGGGATCGAGCTCCACACCTTCTTCAACGTCGAGGCCATCGACCGCGAGCGGAAGGTCGTCCTGTCGCTCGAGGGCGAGGAGCTGCCGTACGACCTCCTCGTCCTGGTGCCGCCGCACAAGGGCCAGCAGTTCCTCATCGACTCCGGGCTCGCCCCGGCGCCGGGCGGCTGGCTCCCGACCGACCGTCACACCCTGCGGGTCGGCGAGCGTGCCAACGTCTATGCCCTGGGCGACGCGACGGACCTGCCGTTGTCGAAGGCTGGCTCCACGGCCCATTTCGAGGCGCCGGTCGTCGTCGAGGGCATCGTCGCCGCGGTCGAGCGCCGCGCCGCGAAGGGGAAACACGCCTCCTACGCGGGCAACGTCATGTGCTTCTTCGAGATCGGCGACGGCAAGGGCACCCTCCTCCGCTTCGACTACGACCACCCGCCCAAGCCACCCAAGCCCAACGCGCTGTGGCACCTCGGGAAGATCGTCTTCAACAAGACCTACTTCCACACCGTGCCGAAGGGCCGCGTCTGACGTCCCCTGGCTGACGCGGCGACGCCGCACGGACGGCTCCTCCCGAGCGCGCCCCGTCCGTCTCCACCGCCGCCAACGCCAACGCCGCTCCCTTCGCGGCAGACAGCGCCCCGGGTCCCTTCCCCCGGGGCGCTGTCCTTGTTCCGAAGCGGGAGGGCCGCTTCCGCATCCGTGATGCGGCTGACCGCTCATCCGCCGCGCGACCGTGCTCATCACGAAACCCAGAACCCGCAACCAGCTGCGTAACGAGCGTGATCGCGCCCGGGATGAGCGTGCCGGCGACTCAGGGCACAGCCTCGACGGGCAGCGCCCCGGCGACGCCGCCCATCCCCTTGCCCGGCGGCACTGGCGCGAAAGCGGCGGATGATCGGCGGATGATCGGCAGATGTGCGTTGGGCGGCACGATGGGTGTCCATGCCGGAGCTCGACAGGATTACCCGCCAGCTCCTCGATCACGTCGGCCGTACGATCCGGAAGGCTCGACTGGCCCGGCGATGGTCGCAGCGGCGGCTGGCTTCCGCGTGCGGTTGCAGCCAGTCGGACATCTCAAGGATCGAGCGCGGGGGCTGCATGACGAGCGTCCTCGTGCGAGGAATGAGCGTTCTAGCGGCTCGGCCACCGAGGCTGCGGCAGCGGCCGTGACCGCCGGGGTCGATCGCGGTCCGTACAATCGCTGCGTGACCTCCCGCGTCTTCCGGCGTTCGCTCGATCCCGCGCTGCCCGTCGCGGTCCGGGCCGAGGGCAGCACGATCTGGGACGCCGAGGGCCGGGCGTACCTCGACGCGGCCGGCGGCGCGATCGTCGTCAACGTCGGCCACGGCCGTCGGTCCATCGCAGAGGTCATGGCGGCTCAGGCCGGCCGCCTCGCATACGCCCACGGCAGCGCCTTCACGAGCGAGCCGCTCGAGGCCTACGCCGAGGCGCTCACCCCGCACCTGCCCGTTGACGATCCGCGGCTCTACCCGGTCAGCGGCGGCTCCGAGGCGATCGAGACGGCGCTCAAGCTGGCCCGGGCCTGGCACCTCGCCCGCGGCGAGAAGGACCGCTGGATCGTCATCGCCCGGTGGGGGAGCTACCACGGCAACTCCCTCGGCGCCCTCGACCTTTCCGGCCGCAAGCCGTTGCGCCGCCCGTACGAGGGCTGGCTGGGACGGTTCCGGCACGTCAGCGCTGCCTACCCGTACCGGGCAGGCGATCCCGGCGCCAATGCCCTGGCCACGGCCGAGGAGCTGGCCGAGGAGCTCGATCGCGCCGTCAATGCCGCGGGCCCCGGCACCGTCGCCGCATTCGTCGCCGAGCCCATCGTCGGCGCCACGCTCGCCGCCGCGGTGCCGCCGGACGGTTACTGGCCGGCGGTCGCCGAGGTCTGTCGCCGCCACGGTGTCCTACTCATCGCCGACGAGGTCATGACCGGGTTCGGCCGGACCGGGCGCTGGTTCGGCGTGGACCACTGGGGGACCCGCCCGGACATCCTCGTCGCGGCCAAGGGCGCGACCTCCGGCTACTGGCCGTTCGGGTTCGTGGCGGCCTCCGGCGCCGTGCACGACGCGGTCATCGCGGCGGGCGGCTTCGTCCACGGCTTCACCTTCTCGCACCACGCCGTCGGCGCGGCCGTCGCTGGCGAGGTCCTCCGGATTATCGAGG
>MGOD01000071.1:34574-48450 GCA_001795245.1 Chloroflexi bacterium RBG_16_70_13 | reverse complement strand
CGCGGTGGGATCGGTCGCCGTGGCCGACGGCACGAACGGCGAGACCGCCGCGGCGAGCGCGAGGAACAGGGCCGCGGTCGCCATTCGGGCCGCGAGTCGTGGGGCGCGTCGCCGGGACGGGCTCATCGCTCAGGTCCAGTCGCTAGCTCACGGGACGCCGGGCGCCGGGATCGGGCCCGTGTAGGTCCCGTTCGCGACCGTGCCCGTCGGGTCGTGGCAGAGCTGGCACGTCCCGCGGTTGTCGACCTTGAGGAGCCGGCTGTCACCGGTGGCTCCGCCGATGTCGTACGCCGGGACGTCGCCGTTGGGGAACGGCTGGGACGAGGAGAACGTGCCCTCCATGCGGGCGTTCGAGCCGTGTGCCACGTGGCAGGTCGTGCAGGCCCGGTTGCCGACGGTCTCATGGCGATAGGCGAACAGCTCGTCGCCGGACGGCGTGTCGCCCGCGGCCGATGCGTAGCGCGTGTGGCAGGCGCTGCACCAGGCCGTCATCTGGTCGTTGAAGGCGAAGAAGCCGCCCACCCGGTTGGCCGGGATGCCGTTCGGGGCATCGGCCCCGGTGGTGGGCGTCGACGCCGTGTTCCAGGGCACCCGGACGTGCCAGTAGTCGCCCGTCGCCGGGCCGTAGCCGGCGTCGCTGACGTCATCCGCGTAGAGCAGGTAGGTCGAGAGCGTGCCCGGCGTGCCCCGGGTCTGGATGACCGTGTAGTTCTTCGTGTCGGACTCGGCCGCGTCCGGGTTGTCGGCCGGCGAATCCGCGACCACCGCGTCGGCCGCGGCCGGGGTGAAGGTGCCGCTCGTGGCCTCGGGGTCGGGGATCGGGACCAGGATCCGGTACTGCCCGTTGCCGTGGGGGTTGTGGCACGACGCGCAGGCCATGGACACGGTCGGGCCGGGGCCGTTGAGCCCGAGGCCGATCGGACCGTGGCCCCAGGCCACGGTCGGAGCGGAAAGGCCGTTGTCGGCGAGATTGAGATGGGCCGACGTGACCGGCGCGGGATCGACGCCACCGCTGATATCGGTGCGGACCCTGACCTTCGCCCACTGGTCGTCCGACGACGCGAGATTGTTGGACACGAGCACGCGCGCGGGGTTGCCGGAGTCGATCGCGGCCTGGACGAAGCCGCCGCTCCGCAAGGCTCCCAGCAGCGGGGTGCCGCCCCTCGCGGCGAGCTGATACTGGATGCCGCTGGCGACGTCGGTCGTGGCCCCCGCGGCGACAGCGCCGTGGCAGGTGAGACAGAGGGCCGTCTCGTCGGCGGCATTGATAAGGAATGGGCCCTGGGCCGTGTGGGCCCGGTGGCACCCGGCGCAGCTGTCGGCGTTGATCCCCAGGGAGCCGTTGTTCACGGTCATCACGTGGGGTCCACCGTCCGCCAGGGCCGGCGCGGCGGCAAGGATCAGCCAGAGGGCGCCACCAGCGATCAAGAGCGCCAGACGTCTCACTGTCTCTGCCTTCCTCTGCTGCGCTGGGACGCGGGAGTTGGAGCCGGGTCCGGCGGCGCATCTGCGACCGCCGGACCCTTCAGATCGTCGTTACGGAACGGTCGGACTGGCCGGGCCGATGTACGTCCCGGCTACGATCGTCCCTGTCGGGTCGTGGCAGGCCTGGCAGGTCCCGCGGTTGTCGACCTTGAGCAGACGGCTCGAGGCCGACGCGGTCCCGTCCGGGTACTCGTAGGAGCCCGAGAAGGTGCCGGTCATCGCCGCATTCGAGCCATGCGAGACATGGCAGGTCAGGCAGTCACGGCCGGCGACCGTCCGGTGCTGGTACATGTAGATGTCCTCGCCGGGACGCGGGTACATCCACGCAGCACCGGTGTCGAGCGGGTCGACGGTGGTGGGATTCGGATTGCTGTTGGCGAAGTAGCGCGTGTGGCACGAGGAGCACCAGGCGGTGATCTGTCCGCTGAAGGTGGACGGTCGCCCGTTTGGCGCACTGTTGGCCGTGGCGCACGCGGCCGGCGCGGGGAAGATCGTCGGATCGCACGCCGCGTTGTTGATCTGGGGGTTCCACGGCACGTTGCGAGCGAAGTAATCGCCGCCCGTCGCCGTGTAGTCGCCCGGGATGCTGTTGAAGGTGCCGGCGCCCGCGGCCGTCGCGACCTGGCTCGCGTAGAGCAGGTACGTCGACTCGGTGCCTTCGGTGCCCTTCGTCTGCATCACGGTGTAGTTGCGGGTGTCGCCCGCGGCCGGCAGGGTCGCGTCGGTAACGCCGACGCCGCTGGTGCGCGTGACGGCTCCGCCGACTCCCGTGTCGGCGAGGATGTCCACGCCGGTGAGCGTGAAGTAGTTCGACGAGATGCTCGCGACGGTCAGATTCGTGCCGTCGGCGGCGGTCCCGGTTCCGGCGACCGTGACGATGTCGCCGACGAGGAGCGCGTGTGAGACCTCGGTGTAGATCCGGTCGTTCGAGGCGACGGTGGCGAGGACGTCCACCACCCAGCCGTCATCGAAGCCGACGCCGGTGGCCTCGGGGATTCTGTTGAGGATGCGGTACTGCCCGTTCCCGTGAGGGTTGTGGCAGGACGCGCAGCTGATCTCGACGACCGGACCGATGCCGGAGCCAACGGCCCCGTTGCCCCAGGCGATGCCCGGATTGGTGAGGCCGTTCTCCGTCATCGCCATGTGGGCGGAGGTAACGTCCTCGGCCGCCCCGACACCGACCTTCGGTCGCTGCGAGACCGCGGTCGCGGTCCGCAGGTACGACAGCCGCGACGCGTCGCCGGCATCGAGCCGGGCCTGGTCGTAGCCGCCGCCCCGGAGGGCACCGAGCAGGGTCGCCGGGTCGCGGAGGCCATCGACATCGAGGGCGTACTGCACGCCGGTCATGACGTCAACGGTGGATCCGGTCACGGCGGCGCCGTGGCAGGTCTTGCACAACGCCGTCTCATCGGCGGCGTTGATGAGGAACGGGCCCTGGGCCGTGTGTGCCCGGTGGCACCCGGCGCAGCCGTCGGCGTTGATCCCAAGCGACCCGTTGTTCTGGGTCATGACATGGGGTCCGCCGTCGGCCAGGGCAGGAACTGCGGCAAGGATCAGCCAGAGGGCGCCGCCTGCTAGAACGAGCGCCAGTCGTCTCACTGTCCCTACCTCCTTTCTTCCTGTCGATTGATGACTTGGGCTTGGCCGGCCCTGCCGGCGGTCGACGTCTGCGGCTCCAACCTCCTTCATGGACGCCTCATCTCAATAGCTCCAGACCTGAATGCGGCCGTTCGCCGTATCGGCGACGTAGACCCGTCCGTGGGCATCGACCGCGACCCCCATCGGGAAGGCGAACTGGCCGTTGGCGATCCCGTGGCCGCCGAAGAACCCGAGGTGCTCGGGTTGCGCCTGGTCGGCCTCGAGGGCGGCGTAGACGAGGACGCCCTGGCCGCTCGAGTCGACGATGAACGCGCGGCCCTGGCCGTCGATGGCCACGCCGCGCGGCAGCCCGAGGTTGCCGGCGCCGGCGCCGCGGCCGATCTTCGCGACGAGGGTGCCGTCGGTCCCGAACACGAGCAGCCGGCCGTTGTTGCTGTCGGTGACGTAGACCCGGCCGTCGGCATCGACCGCCACGCCGTTCGGGAAGCTCATGCTCTGGTCGCCCCCGAAGGACAGGAGCAGCTTGCCGGTCGAGTCGAACTTATGGACCTCGGCGGGCCCCGAGAGGTCCGTGACGTAAAGGTTTCCGGCGGCATCGAAGGCAAGCCCGAGGGGCTGCCAGCCCTCGATCGCCAGCGCCGGGCGGAACTCGCTCCGGAAGGCACCGTCGCGGTCGTAGACGTAGACCGCGCCCCTCGGGCGGTCGGAGACGTAGACGTCGCCGGTCGTCGGCTGGAGGGCGAGGTAGACCGGAACGTGCTCGCTGCCCGTGTCGGCCGGCGGCGCCAGAATGCCCAGCTCGTTGCCGCCGCTGTCGAACATCCGGACGACCTTGTCGCCGGCGGTCTCGGCGACGTAGATCCGGTCGCCGGCCGGGCTGACCGCGACGCCAGCCGGGTCGGCGGCGCCGTAGATGCTCGTCGAGTAGGCGGGGACCGCCGGGGGCGGGACGATCGGCAGGGGGATGGGCTGGCGGAAGAGGAGATACCAGATGGCGATTCCGAGGAGGATCGCGAGGCTGCCGAGGAGCAACAGCAGGAGCAGGATCTTGCGGCGCCGGCGCCGGCGCTCGGGATCCACCTCGACCGCGGGCGTGGCGCCGGCCGGCAGGGTTCCGGTCTCGGCGGTCATTCGGCGGCCCCCTCTCCCGTCCCGGCGGAGGCGCCGGGGAGGCTCACCCGGCTAAGGCCGAGGCGCGCCTCAGCGTTGCCGGGCTCGATCTCGAGGGCCTTCTGGTACCAGCCGGCGGCGGCCGTCGCATCGCCCTGAACCTCGCTGACGAGGGCCAGGCCGATCGTCGCCTCGAGCGCCGCCGGGCCGTCGATGATCGCCTCGAGGCGCGAGGCGGCGGCGGCGTAGCGCCCTTCGGACAGGTCGGCCATCGCCGCCGCCCACTCGGCCCGGTCAGGATCGCCGGTGTCGGCGTAGGCCTGGGCGAGCATGGCGTACGGCTCGCTCCAGCCGATCGGCACGAAGGCGATGGCGCAGCGAAGCGGCTAGATGGCCCTGGCCGGCTCGCCGTTCTGGACGTAGGCCGTGCCGAGGAGGTTCAGGGCGTCGGCGTCGGACCGCTTGATCGCGACCGCGGCCGCCAGGTACTGGACCGCGTCGGCCGGCTTGCCCTGCTCGAGCGCGATCTGGCCGAGGCCGTAGAACGCGGCGTTGAGGGTCGGGTCGACGTGGGCCATCTCGCCCTCTTTGGCGATGTCCACGACCGCCTGATAGTCGGCCTTGGCGGCGTCGAGGTTGCCCAGCCCCTGGTTGGCGCGGGCGCGCCCGAAATGCGCCAGCTCGTCGGCCTTGCCCGTTTCCAGGATCGCGTCGTACTGGGCGACGGCATCCTCGTAGCGCTCGGCGACGACGTAGGCGTCGGCGAGCTGCCCGCGAGCCGCGATGTCGGCGGGATTCTCGCGGACGGCCGCCTCAAGCGAGGCGATCTCGCGATCGACCATGCTCGGGGCCGGCATTCGGAAGCGATCGAAGATGTAGAAGCCGACGAACACGAGCGTGCCGACCAGGAGGATCGCCGCGATCCTCTTGATCAGCCGGTCGAGCTCTCCCTCCGACAATCTCGTGAGGGACGCGATCCAGGCCATGGGACGTACCTACTTCTGCGCACGGCGCACAGAGGGCGCCGATCTGGGACCCATGGTCGGCTCGCGCGCGGGCCGTTCCTATCCGCCGACCGATAGAACGTGGGTACAGGTTTGCCCGGTTGCACCACGTCCGGGCCTGTATCGGCTGGCTCGGGCCGATTGGGTCGCCGAGGGCCGGAAAGGCCGATTCAGCTACCGGTGACGACGCCGGCCCCGCCCCGCGCCCGGCGCTGCGTGGCGCAGACAGCCGCTGCGCAGACCGGTCGGCCGGGCCCGGTCTCGCCGCCGATCGCCGACCTCGCCCGGACCGCGAGCGCCTCGCGGACGGCCCCGAGGACCTCATCGGGCGCGGACCGGAGCTCGTGGCGCTGGAGGGTCCAGGCCGTGGACGACGTGATGTCGACATCGACGATGACGGTCGCCCCGGATCGCCGCAGGACGTCCAGGATCCCGATCGGGCCGCCCTCCTCGAAGACCACCACGTCGGGTTCGCCGGCGAGCGCCTCGTCGAGCCCGTCGAGGGTGCCGAGGCTCACGGTCGTGACGACGAGTCCGGGTTCGGCCGCGAGCATCTGCCCGAGGCCCTCACCGAGCAGGGGATGGCTGTACAGGACGACGACCCGGTCCGGTCCCCGCACGCGAGGTTCCTCTAGGTACGTTGGGCGCATCTCACCCCAGGGACCGATCCTAGGGAGCCCGAATGCGCTCGCCTATCCGTCCGAATGCACAACCTGAGGGGCGAGCGGTCTATCCGGCGACCTATCCCCGCCCGAATAGGTCACGCTCCCGAACCGCCCTCGCTGCCCATCCGGTGGCGAACGGCATAGGCGGCGGCCTGGACCCGGTTCGTGAGGTGGAGCTTCTCGAGCGCGTGGTGGACGTGGTTCTTCACGGTCCCCTCGGTGATCGTCAGCTGGGTCGCGATCTCCTTGTTCGAGAGGCCCGCCGCGACATACCGGAGGATCTCCGACTCGCGCCGGGTGAGCGTCATCTCTCCCTCCCCCGGCTCCGGGGCCCGGAAGGCGCTCGGCGGCCCGCCCCGCCGGAATGCCTCGAGGAGGCGGCTGGCGATCGCCGGCGAGATCGGCGCCTCGCCCCGCGCCGCGAGGCGGATCCCCTCGAAGAGCTGCTCCGGCTTGAGGTTCTTCAGGAGATAGCCGTTGGCGCCGGCCTTGATCGCCTCGAACAGGTCGTCGTCCTCGTCGGAGATCGTGAGCATGATGATCGGCAGGTCGATGCCCGCACGGCGCGCCTCGCGGACGCCCTCGATGCCACTCGCGACGGGCATGTTCACGTCCATCACGACGAGGTCGGGTACGAGCGCCCGGATCTGGGCCACCGCCTCGGCCCCGTCGCTGGCCTCGCCCACGACGGTCATGTCGAACTGGCCGTTGATCAGGCTGGCGAGGGCCTTCCGGAAGAGCGGCTGATCGTCAACGAGCAGCAGGCGAAGTCGCGGTGGGAGCGACATGCGGGCCCTCCGGGCGAAGTCTGGCCACGATCCGCGTCCCGTCGCCGGGCGCGGTGTGGACGTCCAGTGTGCCGCCCAGGAGCTCGACCCGCTCGCGCATCGAGCGAAGGCCGAAGCCGCCGGTCAGGGACGCCCTGACGCTCGTCGGGTCGAAGCCCGACCCATCGTCGGTCACGCTCAGGACCGGGGTCCCTTCGACATCCCGCAGCTCGATCCGGACGACCGAAGCGCCGGCGTGCTTGCGGACGTTCGTGAGCGCCTCCTGGACGACTCGCAGGAGCTGGACCTCGGCCTTGGGCGGGAGGGACCGGCCGGCCATCCCGTCGCAGTCGAGCTCGGTCCGGATGCCCGTCTGGCGGGTGTACTTCGCGAGGTAGGCGCGCAGCGCCGCCGCGAGCCCGCCGTCGCTGGGGATCGTCTCGCGGAGGCCGAGGATCGTCTCGCGGACGTCGCGATAGGCGTCGTCGGCGAGATCGGCGAGCTCCGCCAGCTCGGTCGAGATCGGCGCTCCGTCGGTCCTCGACTCGAAGGCCCGAAGCTGGAGGTGGATCTGGCCCAGGACCTGGGCCAGGCTGTCGTGGAGCTCCCGGGCGATGCGGTCCCGCTCGGAGAGGATCGTCATCTGCTCCTCGGACTCGTGGAGGCGCGACGTCCGGACGGCGATCGCCGCCATGTCGGCGAGCGCGCCGAGGAGCGTCGTCTCGGCCTCGCTGAACGGACGGTCAGGGGCGCGCGAGACGCACAGCTCGCCGAGGAGCTCGCCCGGCCCACGCAGCGGCCGGGCCACCCAGGCGGATTCGGGGACGCCCGGCTGGATCGGGCAATGCGGGTTCCGGGGGTGGCTCGGGCCGACGCCCTCGTGGGCCAGCAGGCAGACCCGCCCGTCGTCGACGATCGCCCGCCGGCTCGAGGCCCGGCTGCCGGGGCCCGGCGGGCGAGTCGTGTCGGCCAGGCAGACGACGGCGCGATCGGCGCCCAGGAGCTCGCGGGCGTATTGGGTGATCCGATCGAGGACCCCGGGCAGCTCTGGCCGCTCGGTCAGCTGGAGGGCCAGCTCGTAGAGGGCGCCGCGCTCGTGCTCGCGCCGGCGGAGGTCGGCGACAAGACGCTCGATCCGCAGGCTCGTCTCGACGTCCAGGGCCAGCTCCTCGAGGACCTCGTCGGTGAGGTTAGGGCGGACCGGCGGGTGGAAGACGAGGCGGAGCCGGTCGTCCGCGAGGAGTCGGCGGTCGAAGCCCAGGTCGAGGACCAGCGTATCGAGGTCGTCGCGCTCGCTGTAGTGCACCCCGAACGCCGCCTCGATCGGCTCCTCGAGGAGAGCGGACGCCCAGCCGAGGCCGTCGGGGCGGGGCTCGGGTCGGCGCGCGACAATGGCCTCGCCGTCGGGACCGGTGACGTGGATGACGCCGCCGAGGGCACCCGTCTGCTCGATCAGCCGCTCGAGCGCCTTGGTTGCCATCTGGGGCACGGAGTGGTCCGCCCGGACGGCTGAGCCCACGGTCGTGAGCGCCGTCAGGTCGCGGTTCTGGCGGAGGAGGGCGCGCTGCGTCCGCTCGAGCAGGATCGCCATGACGATCCCGAACAGGACGATCCCGCCGGCCAGGATGAGGGCCGAGAGGATGTGCTCCTCCTGCGCCGACAGGGTCCCGTCGACGAACAGGAAGCGGGCCAGCTCCCAGGCCCAGATGAGGGCGATGGGCAGGACGACGCCGATCCACTTCAGCCGCTCGAGGTCTCGGATCGGCCTGGGGTCGCGCATGGTTCGACGATGGCGGTCGGGTGCGCCACGGGACAGTGCCTTTCGGCACAGGGGGCCGGAGGCCGACCGGCACGGCACGTCCGCCGTCCGGCACGGACGAGGTCAGCCTTGGGCGTGGAGCCGCCGTCGGAGGCTGATCAGGACGAGGACGTTGAGGGCGATCAGGGCGATGACGACGACCATCGCCTGGCGTCGGAAGTCGCTGTCGGCGAGCTTGGCATTGGCGAGGGCCTCGGCCTCGCCCGCCTTCACCACGGTGGCGTCGGTGAGCGCGGAGATTGTCGTCAGCTTCGTGGTATGGACGGCGGCGCGGGCCTTGATGAGCTCGGTCATCGCCTCCTGGGCGGCGACGTCGGCGTCGGCGACGATCATCCCCAGCGCGGCTGCGTCGTCGATCCGGAGCAGGGCCGTGTCGTAGGCGTCGCGGGCGCCGCCGACCGCGCCGGCGATGGCCTCGACCTGCGAGTAGATGAGCGAGCGGGTGTGATGGCACGTATCGCAGCGCCGGTCGGCCGGGTCCTCGAAGCGGTCCATCTCCAGGCGGAGGCTCTGGTCCGTCGGGCTGTGGCAGGTCGCGCACAGGTAGTCCGGGACGCCGCCCTCGTGGAGGAAGAGGCTCTCGTTGGGCTCGCTCACGTCATGCGTCCCGTGGCAGGTCCAGCATTTCGGCCCGACGCCCTCGAGCCGCGAATGGGCGCTTTCCTCGTACAGTGCCTGGGTCGCGGTGTGGCAGCTGCCGCAGACGTCGACGACCTCGTCGCTGCGCGGCGGCTTGGCCGCGTGCGAGCCATGGCACGAGGCGCACGTCGGCGCGCGGAGGTCCTGCTCTTCGAGGAGCTGGACACCGTGGATGCTGAGCTCGTACAGGTCGAACTGGTCGGTCGGGATGCCGTAGGGCTGCATCTTCGAGGCGTCGGCGTGGCAGGAGGCGCAGAGGCCCGGGACGTTGAGCGGGTAGACGGCCGCGGTCGGGTCGGAGGCCGGCTTCACCCCGTGCGAGCAGTGGCAATCGGTGCAGATCGCGACGCGGTCGTCCTTCGCGACCAGCAGGCGCTGGCCGTGGACGCTCGAGAAGTACTTCGAGTACTGGTCGGTCGCGACCTGGTAGGGCCGCATCCGCTCGGCGCTGGCATGGCAGCCGCCACACAGCCCGACCGTGTCCTCGCGGTCGGGCACGCCCTGGAACCCGCCCGCCTGGGCCATCCCGACCGTGATCTCGTCAGAGGTGGGATCGCCGCCGTGGCAATCGGCGCAGCCGACCCCTTCCCGGGCGTGGATGCTCGCCTGCCACTCGTCGGCGATCCCGGCCTGCCGGGCATCGACCTTGGCGTGGCAGTCCACGCAGCCGGTCGATGTCGCGTCGCCCCGGTGGGCGATCGGCGTGGGCAGCGGCGGCGCCGTCTCGAGGGGAACCTCGGGCGTCGGGGTGGCCTGCGAGACCTCGAAGACCCGGGAGGGCCCGGCCGAATCATCGGCCGGCGTGCCGGCCGCCGCCATCGACACGACGAGCAGACTCCCGATGGCCACGAGCGCGGGCAGCAGGAACGGGCGAAGGGTTCGCATGGCGACCCTAGACCTGGGCGCCATAGAACGTCAGGACGGCCAGGGCGACGAGGAGGAGGACCGCGCAGGCGATCGCGATCGGTCGCCGACGGGGCAGGACCTCTTCGCCCCGATCGAACAGCGGCAGGACGACGATCACCAGGACGAGCGCGACCGGGGCCACGACCCCGACCGTCTCGGGGACGACCTTGAGGAGCTGGTAGACCGCCAGGAAGTACCACTCGGGCTTGATGTGCTCGGGCGTGACCAGCGGGTCGGCCTTCGGCTCGAGGCCGGCGGGGAAGAGCGAGGCCAGGATGACGAGCGCGGCCAGGACCGCGTACCAGGCGATGACCTCGTCGAGGATGTAGTCCGGGAAGAAGGGCTTGAGTCGCTCCGGGGGACGGGCCGGCGCCGGTCGCCCCGGGCGCGGCTCCGGGTACTTCGGATTCGCCAGGCCCTGCTGATGGACGAACAGCAGGTGGAGGCCAAGGAGGCCTGCGAGCAGCAGTGGCAGGACGAGCACGTGGATGCCGAAGAACCGGCCCAGGGTCGCCTCGCTGACCTCGGCCCCGCCGCGCAGCAGGAGCAGGAGGGCGGGGCCGATCACCGGCACGCCACCGGCGATCTCGGTGCCGACGACCGTGGCCCAGTAGGCCCGCTGGTCCCACGGCAGGAGGTAGCCCGTGAAGCCGAACCCGATCGTGATCAGCAGCAGCCCGCCGCCGACGAGCCAGGTCAGCTCGCGAGGGTACTTGTAGGCGGCCTGGACGAAGATCCGCAGGACGTGCAGGGCGAGGAACAGGATCATCAGGTTCGCCGCCCAGTGGTGGACGCTCCGGATCAGCCAGCCGAACGAGACGTCGCTGGTGATCGACAGGACGCTCTCGTAGGCGGCATCCGGCGTGGGGCTGTAGTAGAGGGCCAGGAGCGTCCCCGTGACCACCTGGATCCCGAACAGGAACAGGGTGATGCCGCCGAGGTAGAAGGTCTTGGCGTTGCGCGGGATCGGGACGTGAAGCAGAGCGTTGAGGAACGGCCCGAGGTGGAGGCGGGTCTCCACCCAGCCGACGGCCCCGCCAGGAGCCTCGCTGCGCCCGACGTCGGTGGTCATCGTCAGCCCGTCACGATGTAGATGTCACTGCCCTCGACGACCGCGGTGAGCGGCGGCAGGGGGGCCGGCGGCGGGCCGGACACGACCGCCCCGGTGGCCGGGCTGAACCGGCCGTCATGGCAGGGGCAGACGATCATCGTCAACGCGGCGTCCCAGGCCACGATGCAACCCAGATGGGTGCAGATCGCCGAGTACGCCTTGACGCCGCCCGAGGTGTTCACGACGACCGCCGGCTTGGCCCCGACCGCGACGACCGCCCCCGAGCCCACCGGGAGCGACTCCAGGGTCCCGGCCAGCACGCGGCCACCAACCCCGGCGGTCGCCGTCCGGCTCGGGATGAGGAAACCGATGATCGGAGTCACGATCATCGCCAGCGACGAGACGATCGAGAAGCCCAGCAGCCAGCGGATGAACCGACGGCGGTCCAGGCCGCCGGTACCGCCAGCACCACTGGCGGCGCCCAAGCCGTCCCGAACCCCCGCGACGGTTCGGTCGCCGCCCTCCTCGAGGACCGGCGGGAGCCCTTCCGACATGTCGGAAGGTTGACGCCACGCCGGTCCCGAACGAAGGTGCCGACGGGTAGATAGTCGATACATCCGCGAAGGTAGATCCGTAACCATCGGACGATGGCGGCGGGAGGTGCTGCGCACCCGGGAGGGCCCCGCCGCCCAGGCCCCCACCCCGGCGGATCCGGGCGCACTCGGGGCCGGTGCGCGATGATTCCAGCATGGCGAAGTCGGGACAGCCCGCGGACGAGCCGGCCGTCGCCCGCGTCGCGGGTTCCATCGAGGACGGCGTCCGGGCCGCGGCCGGCGCCGCGGCCCGGCTGTGGCACGAGCGCCCGGGTGCCCGGGTGCGCCGGGTCCGACGCCTTGGCCGGAACCCGCTTCTGTACCTCTACGACCTCCACCCCGACGCCCTCCACGCGAACCCGCGCGAGCTCGGCGTCCACACCATCCCGGTCGCCGAGATCGCCGGCACGGCGGTTGGTCCCGCCAACCAGCGGGGCATGGACTTCCTGCCGCTCAAGCCGTTCCGAAGTGCGAACTGGATCGAGCGCTGGAAGCGGGTCCGCGCTTCGATCGAGGCGCTGGCGGTCCTGCCGCCCATCGAGGTCGGCCGCTATGCCGGCCGCTACTGGGTCTTCGACGGGCACAACCGCGTGGCGGCGGCGCTCTACGTCGGGCAACCCGAGATCGACGCCGATGTGAAGGAGCTCGTCCCGCCGACCGGTGCGAAGTCAGGACCGGCGGCCTCGCTCGCCGCGATCCTGGAGGAACGCGCGCAGCTCCAGTCGAGCCTGACCCGGCGGTCGCTCGGTGATGAACCACCCGGCGACCGCGGGGGCGCGGGCGATGGTGACGGCGCGGATGGGGCCGGAGCCGAGCCGCCGAGCCAGCCCACGGGCCCGCCGGACAACCCTCCGGGCGTGGGACCGTCCGAGGGACCATGATCCGGCGCCTCGAGGTCGACTGGCCCGATCCGCGGCCGTTTGCTGGCCGGGCCAGCCCGATCCGATTCCTGGCCGTCTCGGACATGGCGGAGCCGTCCCTCGAGCGCGAGGCCGGCCGGGCGTCGGTCGGCGCCATCGACGGCGTGCTCGGCTGTGGGGACCTCACGCCGTCGTGGCTGAGCTACCTCGGTGACGCGTTCCGCGTGCCGATCGTCTACGTCCGCGGCAACCACGACCGCACCGGCGCGTGGGCCGACGGCTCCGTCGTCGTCCCGGACTGGCTGGGCCCGGGGGCGATGGCCCGGCTGGCGGGCATCACCGTCGGCGGCCTCGAATGGCCTGGCGTCGACGAGCCGGGCAACCGTCGTCGGCCGTGGCTGGCCTGGCGCCAGGTCGCGGGCCTCGCGCGACGTATCCTCGTTGCCCGCCTGCTCGGCCGTAGCCGGCCGGTCCTCGTGATCAGCCACGTGCCGCCGAAGGGCGTGGGCGATGCCGCGGATCCGTACCACGTCGGCTTCGGTGCCTATCGCTGGCTCCTCGATCGGCTGCGCCCACCGCTCTGGCTCCACGGCCACACGACCACGGCGTCGGTCAATCGGCTCGTCTGCCAGGCGGATCGGACCACCGTCGTCAACGTCACCGGGGCAGTCCTCCTCGAGCTCCACCCGCCCTTGCCCGGCCGGACTGCCTGAGGCCCGCCGGTCGTCGCTTCAGGACGTTCGGCACGCATCGCGACTGCGAACGGCCGATGCGCTCGCGGATCGGGCGCGCGACGCTCCAGCCACGCATCCGGGAGGACCTGCCATGCCGCCGACCCCCGCGAGCGCCCATCCGGGCGCCCTCCCCACCCTCCTCGAGTGGCTCGCCGGCCACGCCGTCGAGCACGACGTCCACGAGCACGGCGAGACGTTCACGGCGCGCCAGACGGCCCGGGCCGAGGGTGTCGATCCGCGGACCTTCGCCAAGGTCGTCGCCGTCCGGACCGACGACCAGCGAACGGTCCTGCTCGTCATCGACGCGGCCGACCGCATCGATCTCCGCAAGGCCCGCGAGGCCCTGCTGGCCGACGACGTGCGGCTCCTGAGCGAGGCCGAGCTGGCCGTCCTGGCCCCCGAGTGCGAACCCGGCGCGATGCCGGCCGTGGGGGATCTCTTCGACCTGCCGATGGTCGCCGACCGGGCGCTCCGCGACGGCACGGCGCTGAGCTTCAACGCTGGTACGCACACCTGCGCCGTCCGGGTCGACCGGCCGGCCTGGGAGCGCGCGACCGGCGTCGCCTACGCCGACCTCGCCGAAGACCTCGACGCGCGGCCCGCCTGGGCCCGCTCGTGACCGCCGCAACCGAGACGCTAGGCGC
>MGOD01000071.1:31460-34432 GCA_001795245.1 Chloroflexi bacterium RBG_16_70_13 | reverse complement strand
ACGACCCGCTGACCCGGCACGGGGGACCGGACCGCCAGTCGGCCGTCGAGCGCCGTCGGATCGAGCACCTCGACCGGTTCGTGGATGCGGTGGCCGGCCGCCTGGCCGGCGACGAGTACATCGTCGTCGTCGGGCATGGCACGGTCCACGAGCGCCTCGTGGCCCGGCTTCGCGAGCTGGACGGCCCGGGCCACCGCTCGCGCTCGATCGAAGCCCGCCGCGCCGACCGCCCGACGGAGCGCCAGCTCGTGGCCGAGCTCCGCGAGCACATCGGCGCCAGTCCGCGCCGCCGCCGCCCGGCCTGAACGGGCGCTGGGCGGCAGACGCTCAGCCGGCAGCCGCCGACGGCTCGAGCCCGACAGGCGCTCGGCGCAGGCGCAGGCCCCGCAGGAGCTGGGCGTTGGCGGCGACGATGATCGTCGAGGCGCTCATCGCGATCGCGCCGACGGCCATCGGCAGGTCGATGCCCCAGCCGACGAGCACGCCCGCCGCGACGGGGATGGCCACCAGGTTGTAGCCGGTCGCCCAGACGAGGTTCTGGACCATCTTGGCGTAGCTGGCGCGTGACAGCTCGATGGCGCCGACGACATCGCGGGGGTCGCTCCGGACGAGGACGATGCCGGCCGACTCGACTGCGACGTCCGTGCCGGCGCCGATCGCGATGCCGACATCGGCGGTGGCGAGCGCGGGCGCGTCGTTGACCCCGTCGCCGACCATCGCGACCCGCCGACCGCCGGCCTGGAACCGCTCGACGGCGGCCGCCTTGTCGGCCGGCAGGACCTGGGCCGCGCCCTCGTCGATACCGAGACGCCGGGCGACGGAATCGGCGACGGCCTGGCTGTCGCCGGTGATCATCGCGACCTTCAGGCCGAGGCGGTGGAGGTCCCGGACCGCCTCCGCCGATTCCGGGCGGATCTCGTCCTCGAGGGCCAGGGCGCCGATGACGCGGCCGTCGGCGACGACGTGGAGGACCGTCCTGCCCTCGTCGGCCCACGCCCCGGTCTCGGGCATCGGCGCGAGACCGAGGTCGGCCAGGAGGCGCGGCCCACCCACGGCGACCCGGCGGCCGCCGACGCCGGCCTGGGCCCCGCGACCCGCCAGGCTCTCGAACTCGGCCGCGGCCGGGGCATCGATCCCGCGTCGCTTCGCTTCGGCCACGATGGCCCGCGCCAGCGGGTGCTCGGAATCGGCCTCGACGGCCGCCGCGAGGCGCACCACCTCGACCTCGTCGATGTCGGCCCCGTCGACGGCAGCGACGGCCGCGACGGCCGGCTGGCCCTTGGTGAGCGTCCCGGTCTTGTCGAAGATCACGACCTCCAACTCGCGGGCCCGCTCGAGGGCGATCCGGTTCTTGACCAGGAGCCCGTTGCGGGCCCCGAGCGACGTCGAGATCGCGATGACGAGCGGGATGGCCAGGCCGAGGGCGTGGGGGCAGGCGATGACGAGGACCGTGGCGGTCCGGACGAGGGCGCCCTCGGGATCGCCCTGCAGCCACCAGAAGCCGAGCGTCACCGCCCCGGCCACGAGGGCGACGTAGAAGAGGGTTGCCGCGGCCCGGTCGGCCAGGGCCTGTGCCCGCGACGCCGAGGCCTGGGCCGCCTCGACCAGCCGCATGATCCCCGAGAGGGCGGTTTCATCGCCCACCGCCGCGACCCGGACCCGGAGGCTCCCGCCGGCGGCGACGGTGCCGGCCACGACCCTGTCGCCCCGACCCCTGGCGACCGCCCTCGACTCCCCCGTGATCATCGATTCGTCGACGTCGGCTTCGCCCTCGACGATGGCCCCGTCGGCGGGCACCCGGGCGCCGGGCCGTACCAGGACGACGTCGCCGACCGCCAACGCCGCGAGCGGGACCGTCTCGGTACCGCCGTCGGTGACCCGCTCGGCCGTGTCCGGCAGGAGCTCCGCGAGCGCCGCCAGGGCCCCCCGCGCCTGGGCGATCGAGCGCATCTCCAGCCAGTGGCCGAGGAGCATGATCGTGATCAGCGTCGCCAGCTCCCACCAGATCTCGACCTCGAACAGGCGAAGGGTGCCGGCCCAGCTGGTGACGAAGGCGACGACGATCGCCAGCGAGATGAGGGTCATCATCCCGGGCTGGCGATCGGCCAGCTCGCCCCGCGCGCCGCGGATGAAGACGAGGCCGCCGTACAGGAAGACCGCAGTCCCCACGATCGCCGCGGCGTACTCGGAGCCGGGGAAAGTCGGGACGGTGTAGCGGAACCACTCCTGGATGTCGGCGCTCAGGACGACAACCGGGACGGTGAGGGTGAGGCTGAGCCAGAACCGGTCGCGGAACATCGCCACGGAGTGGCCTTCGTGGCGGTCATGCCCGGCGCCCTGGCCGGCGCCCTGGCCGGCGCCGTGGCCAGCGCCCTGGCCGTCACGCATCGGGGACGCATCCATGGTGTGGTCGTGCGTCACCGGGTGCGCGCCGCCCCACGCGTCGTTGGCCTGCCCATCGGCGTGATGCGCCACGTGACGATGCTGCTGATCCATCGACGCTAGGCACGGAACGGTGCGATCTCGAACGGCTGCGAGGGCTCGCTGGTGATCGCTGTATCCATACTCCTCGGGGGTATCCTAACCAACGCCGGGTGCGTCGTCCACGGACGTGACTCCCCGGGCAGGCCCCGGCGCAACTCCCGACCCTCCACTCACCGAGTTCTAAGGCTGGCCTCAGGTTTGGTCACCACCATCACGTGAGCGCGATGAGCGTGTGCGTGCCTGCCCGGACGTACATGGTCCGCGTCGGAGCCCGCCGGCCGCCCGCTCCGATCCCGGGCGTGGCCAGCCGGATACGGCCGTCGCCAAGGAGGGCTCATGGAGCAAGATCGATCGGTCGCTCCCGTCGATAGACCGCTTCCGCGACGCAGGTTCGGCAGGCTGGTGCTGCTCTGGTCCATCGCGTCGACCGCCGCGATGGTGGCCGCTCCAGTGATTGGCTTCCTCATTCCATCCAGGCGGTCGGCCGG
>MGOD01000071.1:24463-31451 GCA_001795245.1 Chloroflexi bacterium RBG_16_70_13 | reverse complement strand
GGCGCCGGCGGCCGGCTGCTCGTGGGTACCACGCTCGAGATCGGGCCGGGCTCGAGCAAGGTCGTGGCACTCGGGGCAAAGCCAGTCATCGTCCTCAACGGCCCACACGGGATCAGGGCCTTCTCGGCAGTCTGCACGCACCTCGGCTGCATCGTCGGGTACGACGCGTCGAAGAGCCCCGATATCGTCTCCCCGTGCCACGACGGCCACTTCAACGCGGTCAACGGCAACGTCGTCTCCGGGCCTCCGCCCGCCCCGCTCAAGGAGTACCCCGTCGCGGTCGAGGAGGACAAGGTATTCCTGCTTGATGCATGACGGCTGCTTCCGCGGGACGTTCAAACCCGTCCCCTCGCTGCCGGAGGATGGGCGCCCGCATCGCATGACGTGGGGCGTCGGGCGGCTCAGCCCTGATCGGCGACGGTGATCGAGGCCTTCATGCCGGCCGCATAGTGGCCGGCCTCGTGGCAGCCGGCGATGGAGGCGCCGGCCGTGGTGAAGGTGTGCGTCAACTCCTTGGTCTCACCGGGCTTGAGCACGATCCCGTCGGGCTCGTCCATGGCCATCCCGCCGGACATCATCTCCTGCTCGTGCGCATCCTGCGCGGCCTCGTCGCCGACGTAGAACTCGTGCTGGATCGCGCCCGTGTTCGTTACGACGAAGGTGACCGGTTGCCCCGTCTTCACCGACATCACCGCCGGCTCCATCTCGAACGCGTCGGTCAGCGTCACCTCGATCCGCTGTGCCCCGATGCTGGCAGACGCCGCGGGCACCGTCGGCGACGCCGTCGAGCCAGCACCCGAACAGGCGGCGACGATGACAAGCGCGGCGGCAAGGCTGAGGTGTCGCAGGCGCATTGGTTCTCCTCGTAGGTGCTCGTACGATGACTGGACGTTCGACTGGATGCGCATTCGGCCAGGACCCAGGACGATGCCGCCTCCTGATCCTACCCCGCTGTAGCAGTTGCTGTCGCCGGGCCCTTCAGTCGCAGCGCCACTCGCTCGCGGGTGAATGGTCGTGCGTCCCAAAGCAGCAGGATCCCTCCCGTTCCGCCAGGAAGCGCCCGGGATTGAGCTCGAACCGGACGAAGCAGCCCGAGCACTTGAACCGAAGGGTCCGGCCTTCGTAACTGGCGGTAACGCCCTCACCTGCCCGGATGTCGCCGCCGCAGACGATGCAGGGCGCGGCCGGCTGGTCGTCCGACTCGAGCACGACGAGCCTCTGTGCGATTGCCATCACGCAGCCTCCACGATGATCCGGCCCCGGAGCATCCCCATCTGGCAGGTGAACTCATGCTCGCCGGGGTCGCCGGGCATGAACTCGATCGGCACGACCGTGCCTGTCGGCAACGGCGCCGACTTGCCGTAGTCCGCCAGGACCACCTGCTCGGAGCAGGCCGCCGTCTCCTCGCGCCGGAACAGCAATCGAACCGGGCGCCCGGCCGCAACCCGGATCGTGTCCGGCGTGTAGCCGCCCTTCACCAGGACCATCTGCTCCTGGTAGCCGTCGGACACGACGGACGCCTTGACGCCGGGCGTGCGCTTGAGCCAGAAGAACCAGGCGACGAAGCCGACGATGGCGAGGCCACCCACCGTGACGAAGATCTGATCGGGCGTCATGCCGCCACCTCCGCGAGCTTGAAGCGCTTGAGCCGATTGGCATTGCTGATGACGGTCACCGAGCTGAAGCTCATCGCCAGGGCGGCGAGGATGGGACTCAGCAGCAGCCCGATGACGGGATAGAGGACGCCAAGCGCGACGGGCAAGCCGAGGGCGTTGTAGACGAAGGCGCCGAACAGGTTCTGGTAGACGTTGCGCATCGTCGCCCGGCTGATCGCGATCGCCGACACGACGCCCCGCAGGCTGCCCGAGATGAGGGTGATGTCCGACGCCTCGATGGCCACGTCCGTTCCGGTCCCGATCGCGAAGCCGACGTCGGCCTGAGCGAGGGCCGGGGCGTCGTTGATCCCGTCGCCGACCATCGCCACGGTCCGGCCCTCGAGCTGGAGCTTGCGGACCTCGTGGGCCTTGTCCTGCGGCAGGACCTCGGCGAGAACCCGACGGATCCCGACGCTGCGACCGATCGCGTCCGCGGTCCGGCGGTTGTCGCCGGTGATCATCACGACCTGGAGGCCAAGCTTCCGAAGCGCCGCGATTGAGGCGACGGAATCGGACTTGACCGGGTCGGCGATCGCGATGACCCCGGCCGCCCGGTCGTCGAGAGCGACGAACACCGGTGTCTTGCCCTCGTCCGCGAGCCGGGCAGCCTCACCCTCGAGCCCGGCGGCGTTGACACCGGCCGCCTCGAGGAAGTCCTGCTTCCCGACGAGCACGCGGCGCTCACCCAGCCAGGCTCGGATGCCCTGCCCGGGGACGGCCTCGAAACCTGCGGGTGCCGCCAGCGTGATGGCGCGCTCTGTCGCGCCGTCGACGATCGCCGCGGCGAGAGGATGCTCGGAGTCACGTTCGGCGGCGGCCGCCAGCGCAAGGACGTCGTCCGGCTCGAAGCCGCCGGCGGGGACAATGTCGGTTACGGCCGGCCTGCCGAGCGTGATCGTTCCGGTCTTGTCGAGGACGATCGTGTCGATCTTCTTCGCCGCCTGGAGGGCGTCACCGGAGCGGATGAGGATGCCGTTCGTCGCCGCCAGGCCGACACCGGTCGTGAGGGCCATCGGCGTCGCCATCCCCAGCGCGCAGGGGCAGGCGATGATGAGCGTCGTGACGGCGACGATCGTGGCGTACGCGAAGGCGGGTGCCGGCCCGAAGTCGTACCAGATGACGAAGCCGAGGACGGACAGGATGAGCACCGCCGGGGTGAAGTAACCGGACACGACGTCGACGATCCGCTGGATCGGCACCTTCGATGCCTGGGCGTCGCCGACCATCCGGACGATCGTCGCTAGGGCCGTGTCGCTGCCGATCTTCGTCGCCCGGAAGCGGAATGCGCCGGTCTTGTTGATGGTCGCCCCGATGACCTCGTCGCCGGGAGACTTTGCGACCGGCATCGACTCGCCGGTGATCATCGACTCATCGACCGCCGAGGCGCCGATGGTGACGACGCCATCGACTGGAACCTTGGAACCCGGGCGCACGGCAACGATGTCGCCGACGACGACCTCCTCGACCGGGATCTCGAGCTCGGCCTCGTCGCGGATCACACGCGCGGTCTTGGGCGCCAGGCCGATGAGCTTCTCGATCGCCTCGGACGTCCGACCGCGAGCCTTGACCTCCATCGCCATGCCGAGGACAACCAGGGCGGTCACGACGACCGTGACGTCGTAGTACACGTCGGTCATCGCCTCGGATGGGAAGAGCTGGGGGAGGAGGAGCGCGACCGTGGAGTAGATCCAGGCGGTGCCTGTCCCGATCGCGATCAGCGTGTGCATGTTCGCCGAGCGGTGCCTGAGCGCTTCCCAAGCGCCGGCGAAGAACTGTTCGCCGGAGTAGACGAGGACAGCCAGCGAGGCGACGCCCATCGCGACCCACAGCCACCACAGCTGCGGGCTCTCGCGGGGGAACAGGTCGCGGAGCCCAGGGATGAGCCAGGGATAAGACAGGATCATTGTCGGGACGCCGACAGCCGCGCCGAACCACCACTTCCGCATGAGCGTCCCGTATTCGGCCTGGCGGTCTCCGGCAGGGGAGGCCGCCTCGGCCGAAGCGGTGGGGCTCACGTGGTGACGGTGCCCGATGCGGTCAGTGGCAGCCGTGTGCGCGCTGGTCATGGTCTTCGGTCTCGCTCATCGGCGTGGTGTCGTCGAGGGTTCGCGGATCGAACTCTGCGGTGGAGCGTGCCGGACCTGGCTGAGCGCCAGATGAGCGGTGGCTGAGATCCTCCTCGTCATCCGCGTCAGCACCGTGAAGGCTGTGGCCCCGGCCGGCCTCGCCGCCGCCGCCGTGACCGCCGTGGCCGACGACGTGCATCAGGGCGCAGCCGCCGAACAGTGCTGCATAGAGGACGATCGACAGCGGCAGCACTCCGGCCATGACCAGTGCGCCGACCGCCATGGCGACCATTGCGCCCGGCATGAGCCACCGCGGCCGAGTGAATGTGGTGGAGCGCCGCACCGCCGTTCGTACCACCGGAGCGGTCTCGAGGCCGTGCGTGGCAGGATCGTGGACGTGAGCGGTCATGGTTGACTAGCCTCCCAGGCAAGCGGGGTTGACGTAGCCCGCGTCCGGCGGGCGACGAAGAGCAGGACGATTGCGAGCGCGGCGATCCCGAGCCCGATGAGCTGCGCGGTCTTGAGGCCGAACAGGACGCCCGGTTCGTCGCGCAGGTAGAAGAGCCCGAACCGGATGGCGGACAGGCCGAGCAGGTACGTTGCGGCAACTGCCCCTGCCCCGAGTCGCGCGAGGCGCTCGCGACCCAGCCACAGCCCGGCGAACATGATGCCCAGGAGGATCGCCTCGTAGGCCTGGGTCGGGTGCAGGGGGACCCCCAGCGGCGCCATCGCAGCGGGATTGCGATAGATGACTCCCCAGGGCAGGTCCGCCGGGACGCCGTACGAGTCGCCGCCGATGAGGCAGCCGAGATGGCCGATCGCCTGGCCGATCGCCGCCGCGGGCGCCGCGACGTCCATCACGGCGTACAGCGACAGGCCCCTTCGTCGAGTGAAGACGACGAGGGCGAGGAGGGCGCCAATCAGCCCGCCGTAGAAGGACAGCCCGCCCATCCAGACCATCAGGATGTGACTCGGATGCTCGGCCAGCGAGCCGAACTCGTTCTGGATGACGTACAGGAGGCGCCCGCCGACGAGTGGCGCTGCCCCGACCCAGATGACGCAGTCCGAGACGATTTCGGGGCCGAACCCGCGCCGGCGTGCCCCCAGCTGCGCGAGCCGGATGGCGATCACCGCGGCGATGACGAGAGTCAGCCCATACCAGCGCACCGGAACGCCGAGGAGGCTGAACACGACCGGATCGATATCGATGACGAACGGCACCCGGACCTCCTACACCGGTTCGGCCAGGCGGCCGAATGCCCAGAGGAGTCGGCTCAGGATCGAAGGAGCTCGCTCGCCAGTGAGCTCGATCCGTCCGCGGTAGCGGCCCATCCCGCAGGTGAAGCGGACCTCGCACGGTGGCTGCGCCGGGAGCTCGATCGTCGTCGCGCCGGTCGGCGCGAGCCGGCGATCGATGTGCGGCGACGAGAAGACGACGCGCTCGGAGCAGGCGTCGCCGTCGTCACGCCAGAAGACGAGCCGGAGCGGCAGTCCCGCCCGCGCAACGATCGCGTCCGGGTGGTAGCCGCGGTCGATGACGATGTCGACGACCTGGCGACCATCGGCGTCGAGGCGCGCCCGGACGGTTTGCTCGAGCACGGCTACGTCTGGCCGCCGAGAGCGAGCACGAGGACGATGACGAGGACCACGAGTGCCCCCGCGGCCAGCGGGTGGCCGACGGCCATCGTCATCGTCGACATCGCCGTCATCGTCATCGCCCCGCCCGCAAACAGCAGGTCGGCGACCAGGAGGATGGCGGCCACGAGCAGCAGGATCAGGAGCAGGTCCGGCATGAGCCGAGTTCAGCCGCCCGACCTGAGGCCCCGATGAGGAAGGGCTAACGCCAGGCTGAGAAGGCCGAAACGCCCATGGCCTGCGTCACCGGAGCTCCAGGGGCACCCGGACGCTGACCTCCGTGCCGCCACCCGATCGCGCGCCGATGTCGAGCGTGCCGTGGGCCAGGCGAACCCGCTCCTGGATCCCGAGCAGGCCGAGGTTGCCGCGGGCGAGCAGGGTCGTCGGCCCGGGCACCGCTCCAATCCCTCGCCCATCGTCGGCGACCACCAGCGCGGCCGTCTCGGGTTCGTAGGACAGGGAGACCTGGACGGAGGTGGCCGCGCTGTGCCGCTCTGCGTTGTGGAGGCTCTCCTGGGCCACGCGCAGCAGCAGGAGCTCGGTGTCCTGGGCCAGCGGCCGGATGTCTCCGGTGACCTCGAATCGGGCGTCGATGCCCGACCGGCGCGCGAACGCCGACGTCTCGGAGCGAAGCGCCGCGACGAGCCCGAGGTCGTCGAGGATCGGGGGCCGCAGGGCGCGACTGAGGCGTCGCAGCTCGGCTGCGGTCTCGTCGATGATCTCGTGCGCGTCGTCGAGGACGCCGTCGTCCTGACCGGCCTCGTCGAGCGCGTCGAGCTTGCGGGAGAGGAGGACGAGCGACTGCAGCGGGCCGTCGTGGAGCTCGTGGGCCATGCGCCGGCGCTCCTCCTCGCGCGCGGCGATGGCGTGTCGCGCGTAGCCCTCGAGGCCCTGCTCGCGCTCGTGCTGGAGGGTCACGTCACGAAACATCACCTGGGAGCTGCCGCCTTCGCCCTCGCCGGTCAACGCCGAGGCACCAACGGCCTGGACCCAGACCGGCGACTCCCCGTCCTGCCCGGGCATTGACCGCGGACCGCCGTCGCCCGGACCGGCGAGGACGTCCGCGCTGAGGTCCGGCCCGACCACCTCCGAGAGCGATCGGCCGCGGACCGCCGCGGGATCGAGGCCGAGGAGGCGCGCCGCAGCGGCGTTGGCCTCCTCGATCCGACCGCCCTGATCGATGACGAGGACTGCGTCCGCGGCGTGGTCGTAGAGAGCTCGGTACCGCCGCTCCGACGCAAGTCGCGCGGCCTCGCGGCGCTCGGCATCCTCTCGCGCGTCACGCTCGTGGTCCACGGCGAGCCCGACGAACGCGCCGATGGCGACGAGGATGGCGCTCTGCCACAGCAACCCGACACGATCAACCGGCTCGTGGAACGGGACGATGTCCGGCAGCGTGAGGACCGTGCTCCAGATGGCGGTCGGGATGGCCCCGCGCACGCCGAACTTGAGCGCCGCGTACACGACCGGAATGAAGAAGAGCGAGGTTGGCACCAGGTACAGCGCCGCGGGAAACCCGCTCCGGACGAGAACCGTGTGGATGAAGGCGATCGCGAACGTGAGGGCCTGGACCGCCCAGAACGCTCGCTGGCGCAGCGGCGGCAGGCGAACGCCCTCGCGGACGGGGGAGGT